>CADCRE010000032.1 GCA_902803785.1 uncultured Erysipelotrichaceae bacterium | reverse complement strand
TAATGCGAGATAGGTGTTCGCAAACAGTTTGACGGCTTCGGCTTCGGTCGTTCCCATCGTCAGGACAGGGATCTCTTCCTTGATGGCTCCCTGTTCCAGAAGTCTCGCAAAGGTCTCTGCTGCCTTCTTTTCTTCCTTGTTTTGTGTATCGGCGCCGACGATGATGCGGGAAGGATAGAGATTGTCGTATAGGGCCTTGGATTCTCTCAGGAATTCCGGAGAGAACAGGATGCGGTCATCTTTCTTTTCTTCCCGGATCCGTTTCGTATATCCGACCGGGATCGTGGATTTGATGACGATCCAGGCCTTCTTGTTGTATTTTCTGACCAGGTCGATGACGGCTTCCACTGCGGAAGTGTCGAAATAGTTGCGCTGCGGATCGTAGTTGGTCGGTGCGGCCACGATGACGTAGTCCGCATCCTTATAGGCATACTCTCCGTCGAGCGTTGCTTCGAGATCCAGCGTCCTGTTTTTCAGATAGTCTTCGATATAGTCGTCCTGGATCGGAGACTTCCTGTCGTTGATCATCTTTACTTTTTCTTCGATGATATCGACCGCTCTGACCCGATTGTGCTGTGCCAGCAGTACGGCGATCGACATACCGACATATCCCGTACCGGCGACCGCGATCTTCATGGAAGGCAATGCCTTTTTCTTTTTCGTTTCCTTCTTTTCCTGCAGATCTTCAAAGGAGAGATCCAGTGCTTCCATCAGATCTTCCAGCTGTTCGATAGATGGCATATAGGTCCCGTTCTCGATGCGGGAGATCATGGCACGGTTAATCTTCGTCTGTTCGGAAAGTCCCTGCTGGGAGAGTCCGAGCTGTTCTCTT
The DNA here is from genome assembly GCA_902803785.1 of uncultured Erysipelotrichaceae bacterium. Classification (GTDB taxonomy): domain Bacteria; phylum Bacillota_I; class Bacilli_A; order Erysipelotrichales; family Erysipelotrichaceae; genus Colivicinus. Next base: position 3,855 of record CADCRE010000032.1, on the reverse strand, counting down.
TTCTTTTTTATGACTTGTGACAGTCTGTCCTGTGAAATTCTATTCATATCTTCACCTCAACTATTATGTTACAACCAGTAACAGTTTTATTCAATAAAGAAATAATGATTGTTACTGTTTGTAACAATATAAGAAATGGTGTATGATAGAGGTATGTTGGAAGAAAAGACTGTACTGGTGACCGGTTCTGCCGGTTTCATCGGATCACATCTGTGTGAGAGACTTCTGAAGGAATATCCGGGCATCAGGATCGTAGGGATCGACGATCTCAACGATTACTACGATGTCTCTTTGAAGGAATATCGCAATGAAAAGCTTCTGAAATATCCGAACTATACCTTCCTCAAGGGAGATATCGCGGATAAAAAGTTCCTGGAAGAGATCTTTTCAGAATATCGTTTTGATTTGGCCGTAAATCTGGCTGCACAGGCGGGAGTAAGGTATTCTCTGGAGAATCCGGATGTCTATGTCTCGACCAATCTTTTGGGATTCTTCAATCTGTTGGAAATGATCCGCAATCATCCGGTCGAGCACTTCCTCTACGCATCCAGTTCTTCTGTCTACGGAGGCAATACGAAAGTTCCGTTCTCGACGGAAGACAAGACGGATCATCCTGTCTCTTTATATGCGGCGACCAAGAAGGCCGATGAACTGATGGCCTATACCTATACTCATCTGTTTGGGATGAAGACGACCGGGCTGCGCTTCTTCACGGTCTACGGACCGGCGGGACGTCCGGATATGGCTTACTTCTCCTTTACCCAGAAACTGTTGAAAGGGGATAAGATCAGGATCTTCAACTACGGCAACTGCAAGAGAGATTTCACCTACATCGACGATATCGTCGAAGGAATTGTCAGGATCATGGAGAAGGGACCGAAGGAGGACTACAACCTCTACAATATCGGCAATTCCCATCCGGAAGATCTGATGGAGTTCGTAGATACACTGGCGGATTCGCTGAAGAGATACGAACTGCTTCCGAAGGACTTCGATGTGAAGGAGCACATGGAACTGGTGGGGATGCAGGCGGGGGATGTGCCTGTGACCTATGCGGACACATTCGCACTTGAAAAGGATTATGGTTTCCATCCGGATACTCCGCTGAAGGATGGACTGGACCGATTCAGTCGGTGGTATAAAGAATACTATGGATAGGCAACTGAGTTGCCTATCTTTTGTTATAATGAATGAGGATAAGATCTGATTTATATAATGGAGAATCAAATGAAGCTAAAAGTTGTGATTGATCGAAAGATGTGCAAGGGCTGTGGGATCTGTGTGGTCCTTTGTCCGAAGAAGATACTGAAGATCGATGAAGAAGGCAAGGCCTCCGTAACAGAAAGGCAGGAATGCATCGGGTGCAGGCAATGTGAATTCCACTGTCCTGACTTTGCGATCCTGATGGGTGATGACGATGGGCAGTTATAGGATCATGACCGGAAATGAGGCGTGTGCCAGAGCGGCCATCGCTTCGGGAATGCGTTTTTTTGCGGGTTATCCGATCACACCGGCGACGGAGATCGCCGAGCTGTGCAGTGAACTGCTTCCGAAAGAAGATGGCGTCTATATGCAGATGGAAGACGAACTGGCTTCGATCGGTGCGATCATCGGTGCTTCCGCTACGGGAAAGAAAGCGATGACGGCGACCAGCGGACCGGGCTTTTCTCTGATGCAGGAGAACCTCGGCTGGGCCTATATCAACGAGATCCCTTTAGTGATCGTGGATGTGATGAGAAAGGGACCTTCCGGAGGTTCTGCGACACTGCCGGCACAGGCCGACATCATGCAGACGAAATGGGGGACCCACGGTGATTTCAGAGCTCTGGTATTGACACCGAATTCGGTCGAGGAGATCTATACGGAAACGGTCCGCGCCTTTAATCTGGCAGAGAAGTTCCGTCAGCCGGTCATCCTTTTATACGATGCGGTGCTGGCGCACATGTCGGAAAAGATCTATGTACCGGATAAAGATGAGATCGAAGTGATCGATCGGGCAAAGCCTGCAAGCAAGGAAGGCTACAATCCGTTCCGTTATTCCGACAGTTCCGTTCAGCCTTTGGGACATTTCGGAGAAGGCTACAACATCCATATGTCCGGTCTGACTCATGATGAGACGGGCTTTCCTGTCTCCAATCAGGATACGACGGGACTGGAGATCCTGATCCATCATCTTTTCGACAAGATCGACGATCACTATGACGATGAGATCAAGAAATATGAAGCTTATCTGTGTGACGATGCAGACGTGCTGGTCGTCAGTATCGGGATCACTTCGCGAAGTGCCAAGAGTGCGGTGAAGAAGGCGAGAGCGATGGGGATCAAAGCGGGCCTCTTCCGGCCGATCACGATGTGGCCGTTCCCGCATAAGGACCTCTCCCGCTATGACATACATACGAAGGCGATCGTCACAGCAGAGATGAACAATGGGCAGTTGAATCAGGTCGTCATCGAAGATATCGACCGCAATCAGAAACTGGTCATGAAGAACCTGTATGACGGGAATCAGATCAGAGATATCGACATCCTGAATTCGATCATCGAGGCAAACAAATATGAAAAATAATATCTACGATAAATATCTGGTCGAAGAGAAGATGCCGACCATGTGGTGCCCGGGATGTGGAAATGGGATCGTTCTGCAGTCGATCATCAGAGCGATCGATGAGATGGATCTCGATCCGGAAAAGATCGTCTTCGTTTCGGGTATCGGCTGTTCCTCAAGGGCGGTAAATTATTTAAAGTTCGACTGTATGCATACCAATCACGGCAGAGCCATCGCTTTTGCGACAGGGATCAAGATGGCGAATCCGGAACTGAAAGTCATCGTACTGACCGGAGACGGGGACTGTGCCTCCATCGGCGGGAATCATCTGATCCATGCGTGCCGGAGGAATATCGATCTCACCGTCATCTGTATGAACAACTCCAACTACGGAATGACCGGCGGTCAGTATTCTCCGACCACACCTCTCAATTCCTTCACCAAGACCAGCGTCTACGGCAGCTATGAACCGCCGTTCGATCTCTGTGATCTGACAAAGAGTGCAGGAGCGACCTATGTGGCCAGATGTGCGACCTACCTTCCGGTCCAGATGAAAGATATCATCAAGAAAGCCCTGAACCATCACGGACTGTCCTTTGTGGACTGTGCCAGCGACTGTCCGAGCTTATACGGAAGGCTCAACCGTCTGGGCGATGCGGGAGAAATGATGCTGAGATGGAAGGACAGACTGGTCAGTGTCACGCAGTCTCAGAAGATGAGCGAAGAAGAATTGAAAGATAAAGTGATCTGGGGCGAGTTCGTAAACAAGTCCGATCGGATGGAATATACCGATATCTACAAAGAAAACATCAGAAGAGCCAAGGAGGCGGCACATGAATAACTATCAGCTGCGTTTTTCCGGGACCGGCGGTCAGGGAATGATGCTGATCGGAGATCTGATGGCTCATTACTACGGAATGATCGAAGACAAACAGATCGTATTATTGAAATCCTACGGTCCGGAAGCCAGAGGGGGAGCATGCCGAAGCGAACTGATCGTGGATGAAGAGGAGTGTTATCCGGCGATCACCCGTCCGGACTTCCTTCTGGCCATGTCCCAGAAGGCATACGACCTCTATACCGAAGACGCGGATGAAGAGACCCTCATCCTGATCGATGAAGAACTTGTCAAAAAGACAGATGAACGTTTTGTTCATACCTTTAAACTTCCTTTGACTGAGATCGCCAAAGAGAAGACGGGAAAGACCATCTGTGCCAATATTGTGGCACTGGGTGCGATGACGAAGATCCTGAATATCGATCCTCAAAAGATGATCTCCGTTCTGGAAGAGAAACTTCCGAAACGGATC
>CADCRE010000031.1 GCA_902803785.1 uncultured Erysipelotrichaceae bacterium | reverse complement strand
CGCGACGAAGGACAGGGTGATATCATTCCTCTGCCAGAACTTCCTTCCGGCGATGAAGATATTCATCTTCGGACGGTGATAGATCGTCCTTGCGACTGCCGTACAGATGCAATGGAACAGTTTGTAGTTCGTTCCGTTCTCTTCGTTATGCTTCTTTGTGAATTCCAGAAGATCTGTAATGTCAAAGGTACAGGTCGTGGATACTTCCGCTTCCGTACGTTTCGGCATCACATAGGGAACGATGGAATGAAACGGATCCGGATCATTCAGCAGTACTGCGTCTTTTCTTTTCATAACTATCCGACGAACGCCTTGATCCGATCGTCCGAATCATGTACGCTGACACCGCGGATCGCCAGTCCGTCTGTGATCGTTGCGCCCTTCAAAGCTCCCTGCATCTCCAAAAGCGAGATACCGAACGTACCTTCATCGTTGGTACAGAACGGTCTAACGGTCTTGCCGGAGAGATCATAGGCATCCAGGAAGGAAGCGACGACACGCGGATAGGTCCGATACCAGATCGGGAAACCGAGGTAGATGGTGTCATATTCATCCATGTTGAGTTTCATGCCTGCCTTCAGAGCCGGATGCTCATTGTTCTCATCCTCTCTTCTGGATCTTCTGAGACAGTCGTCATAGGAATACGGATACGGTTCGTCCTCTTCAATCTTGTAGAGATCTCCGCCGGTCAGTGCCGCGATCTTTTCAGCGACGACTTCCGTATTTCCCTTTTCCAGAACGACGATCTCATTGTTCTGCAGGTTTTCTCCGACATGGGAAAAATAAGCGATCAGTGTTTTCATAGTGTTTCTCCTAACAGCTCCATTATAAATTCTTTTTGTCTTCTTCGATCAGGATCTTGATGGCTTCACATGCCGTCTCTACCGACTTCTCCATCTCCGTGAAAGCCATGATGGCGCCTGCCCGGCATCTGCGGATGGAACTGATGACGAACAGTGCCGCACATTCCATTTCGGAGGAAACGACGTGCCCTCTCCTCCATGCTTCCCAGCGTTCTTTCAATCTCGCCTCTGCCGGCATCGTCTCCGGAGAATGCTGACCGTAGAAGGAATCCTTGGACTGTGTGATGCCTTCCAGGAAGTTGTATCCGAGTTTCTTCGCCGCATCTGCCAGAGCTGCGACCACGTGACGGTCCGCAACAGCCGGATACTCGATCGGGATATAATGGATCGTCGTTCCTTCATCACGGACAGCGGCGTTATTGATAACACCGTCGAGACTTTCGTCATAGGATTCATCACATACCCTTCCTGCCGTTCCGACACGGATAAAGGTATCTGCACCGCATTTGATCAGTTCTTCCAGAGCGATCGCCGTGGAAGGACAGCCCATTCCGGTCGATGTGACAGAGACCTTCTCTCCGTTCAGATAGCCGGTCCAGGTCTTGTGTTCACGGTTGTGTGCGATCAGTTTCGGATCATCGAAATAGGAAGCGATCAGATCGGTACGGAACGGATCTCCCGGAAGCAGGACATATCTTCCGACATCTCCCGGACGGATATGAGTGTGATACTGCAGTTCAGCGTTCTTATCGAAAAAGTGTGTTGTCATTGTATTCTCCTTCTTTCTAGTGTAAAAAGGTCACCGGGAACAATATGACCCAATGTCCTTTTTGTTTCAGATATTATGATCTGTTTCTCATTATCTCTTGGACTTGTCGTACGGTTCACCGCAGACTGCCGGGGCATTGTGTGCATTCGGTGTAACTGCAACGACGATCAGAGTGATGATGTACGGCAGCATCGAATAGAAGACGCCCGGGATCGGCAGGTTCTGGAGGACCGGAATGACGGAGTAGGTCGAAGAGATGACACCGATCGCGCCGAACAGCAGCGCTCCCAGCATGATCCCGCTCGGTTTCCACTGTCCCAGAGAGACGATGGAAAGTGCCAGGAATCCGTAACCGTAGACAGAACCCATGAAGACATAGGATGTCGTCAGGATATAGGTGAAGCCCGCAAGTCCGGCCATCGCTCCGGCGATCGCCATTGCCGCATATCTCATCTGATAGACGGAGATACCGACGGAATCGGATGCCTGAGGGTTTTCACCGGTCGATCTGAGCTGAAGTCCGAACCTCGTCTTGTAGAGGATGAACCACAGGATGATGACCAGTACGATACCGATATAGGTCGTCGCATAGGCTCCCTGGAAGAACAGCGGTCCGATGACCGGGATGTCTCCGAGGACAGGGACCTTCGGAATGATGAACTTGTTGGAAGAATAAGTGAAGTTATCCGTACCGAAGACTGATTTTGAGATCAGCATCGTCAGTGCCGGTACGAAGTTATTGATGGCTGTGGAAGAGATATTCTGTTCTGCCTTCAGATGAATGGCTGCAAAACCATGCAGGAGACCGATCACCAGTCCCGCGATCATCGATACGACGATCGACAGTGCCAGCAAAGGCCAGACACCCATCGTCTCTGCGAACAGACGGATCATCAGGACGCCGAAGAATGCGCCGCCGACCATGATACCTTCGACACACATACACAGGACACCGGATCTCTCCGCGAACAGGTCGGCAATGCCGCCGATCGTCAGAGGCATAAAGAACAGTAAGATACCGCCGCCGATTAAACGAATCCAAGCATTCATTATCTGAGATCTCCTTTCTGTTCCCGACCGAGATAATCGAGTTTCTTTCTCCTGAGGTATTCAGATACCAGACGGGACAATGCGGAACAGTAGATGACGACAGCGGAAATGACCTTGACGATCTCCGGCGCGAAACCGACTGCCTGCATGTAGGAACCGGACTGGGTCAGATAAGCCAGGAAGAACCCGGAGAAGATACATGCGATCGGATTGTTGTTGGCCAGCATCGTGACTGCGATACCGGTGAAACCTTCGGAAAGCTGTGTGTTGGAACCAAGCAGATACTTGCCTGCCCAGCCCAGATACATGAAGCCGCCGCCCAGACCGATCAGTGCGCCGGAAATAAGGACAGATAATACGATGGTCTTTTTCGCATCGATACCGGCATAGTCTGCCGCATCTCTGTTCTTACCGACAGCCTTGATCTCGTAACCGAACGTGGTCTTTTCCAGAATGAACCAGAGGATGATCGCAATGATGACCGCGATGAAGAATCCACAGTCGATCGCGCTTCCTACAAACAGTTTATCCAGACCCATACGGGCGACACGCAGATCTCTCGGAACGTTGATCGACTGGTTCTTCGTATTATCGAAGATATTCGATTTCTTCAGAATATCGACCGCCAGATACATGCCGATGTAGTTCATCATGATCGTGGTGATGATGATGTTGACTCTCTTGTAGGCATTCAGCAATGCAGGAATCAGTGCCCATAAAGCACCGGCGAGAGCGCCGCAGAGCAGACCGATGATCGTTGAAAGCGGAGCACCGAGGCCGATATTGCAGGTGACCCAGACAGCAACCAGTGCACCGACATGCATCTGGCCCGGACCACCGATATTGAAGATGGAAGCCTTGAAGGCGAACGCATCACCGAGACCGCAGAGTACGATCGGTGTTGCGTAGAAGAATACGGAACCGAATGTCGTCAGTCCGTTGAAGAAGCCGCCGGTGACCAGAAGTCTCAGACCGGACAGAGCTGCGGAAGGTTTTACCACCAGCATCGCCAGGAAACCGACCAGCAGACCGATAAAGATAGCGAGCAGGGAGGACAGAACGCCGGAATAATCCCGCTTCGCCATTAAGATCTTCTTTAACATAGGTTCTCTCCCTTCTTACTGCCGGCCATGTATAAGCCGAGTTCGTTGACTGTCACATCTTCCGGACGGACATTCGCAACGACTTCTCCTTCGTAGAAGACGATGATCCTGTCGGATACGCCCATGACTTCTTCCAGATCGAACGAGACCAGAAGGACTGCCTTTCCGGCATCACGCTGTGCGACCAGGTTCGCATGGATACCTTCGATCGCACCGACGTCCAGACCTCTGGTCGGCTGGATCGCTACCAGAACGTCATGTTCCGCATCGATCTCACGTGCGACGATGGCCTTCTGCTGGTTGCCGCCGGACATGGAACGGGTCACGGTGCTTCTGCCTTCCGAACTTCTGATATCGAATTCATCGATCAGTTTGTCCGCGAGTTCTCTTCTCGCCTTGAAATTGATGACACCGTTTTTCTGATATTCAGGAAGAAAGTACTTCTTCAATGCGAGGTTCTCTTCCAGGGTGTTATCCAGGATGACACCGTGTTTGTGTCTGTCTTCCGGAACATAGGAGATACCGTCGATGATCCTCTGTCTTCTGGATTCATGTGAGATATCCTTTCCCTTGAGGAGGATCTGACCGGATTCCTGCTGTAAAAGACCGGAGATGACTTTGACGACTTCGGACTGACCGTTTCCTTCGACACCTGCGATACACAGGATCTCTCCTGCGTGGACATCAAAGGATACGCCGTTCAGCACGTATTTATCAGCGATCTCACTCTTGAGCTTGACATCTCTCAAAGACAGGATGACATCGCCCAGTTTCTGCGGAGCCTTGTCTACATGGAAGTTGACTTCTCTTCCGACCATCATTTCAGCCATCTGATGTGTCGTCGTCGTTGCGGTATCGACCGTTCCGATACATTTGCCTAAACGCAGGACGGTACACTTGTCAGAGACAGCCTTGATCTCATCCAGTTTGTGAGTGATGAAGATGATGGCTTTGCCTTCCTTCTTCAGATTCCTCATGATCACCATGAGTTCATCGATCTCCTGCGGAGTCAGGACGGCAGTCGGCTCGTCAAAGATCAGGATCTTACAGTCACGGTACAGCATCTTCAGGATCTCGACACGCTGCTGCTGGCCGACAGTGATGTCTCTGACCATAGCATCCGGATCGATCTTCAGTCCGTACTGTTCGGAAAGTTTCACGACTTTCTTCCTGGCTTCATCCATCTGCAGGACGCCGTTCTTCGTCGTCTCGACACCAAGGATGATGTTTTCCAGGACTGTGAAATTCTTGATCTGCATGAAGTGCTGGTGGACCATACCGATACCGAGTTCGTTCGCCTTCTTCGGATTGGTGATCTTGACTTCCTCTCCGTCCAGAAGGATCTTTCCCTCTTCCGGCTTGTACAGTCCGAAGAGGACACTCATCAGTGTGGACTTTCCCGCACCGTTCTCTCCAAGCAAGGCATGGATCTCTCCGTACTTTACCTGAAGGGTGATGTTGTCATTCGCTACGATTCCCGGGAATCGCTTCGTGATGTTCAACATCTCAATTGCGTAATTTTCCATGTAGCCCCTTTCATATTATTGGATCAACCATAGATCAGATGGTTTTTTGTTTCGATAAAGGTGAATCAGTGATAAAAAGAATAAAAGAAAGGGCCAGCTAACATACTAGCCAGCCCTTAAAAGCCGAAATCTCGGATTATTCCTTGACGACGTCGACAGTTACCAGCTCGAGTTTCGGAGCGAGTTCAGTAACGCTTACGTAGTCGTTAGCTTCGCCGTTGCCGTAGCCGGTAGGCAGAGAAGTACGGAATGCTTCGTCTGTCTTCAGCTTGCTGACGATCGCTTCGTAATCAGCTTCTGTGAAGTTCTGGAACTTGGAAGAAGCCATCGGAAGAGCGGAAGCATCCTGGTTGATGTTGTAGTACTTGGAAGTGCCGCCTTCGAATGTTCCTGCGTATACGTCCTTGATCAGGGAATATACGACCGGGGACAGGTTCTTCATAGCAGAAGTGATGACGTATTCAGACTGGTCGGAGCAGTCAGTATCAACACCGATAGCCCAGACAGTGTGGTCAGAAGTAGCGTTGAACTTGTCAGCTGCTTCGAAAGCGTTTCTCGGAGAACCGCAACCGAAGATAACTTCTGTACCGTCAGTGTACCAACCCTGGTCAGCTGTAACGAATTCAGGTTTTTCAGCGAATTCACCAGTGTAAGAGTACTTAACGTTGACATCACCCTTAGCAAGGCCTAATTCCTTAGCGGCGTAGTCAGCACCTACCAGGTAGCCGTAACCGAAGTTCTTGACAGCCGGAACAGCCATAGCGCCGTCGAAACCTAAGTTTCTGAAGCCTTCCTTGACAGCTGCATAACCAGCCAGGAAGCCGGATTCTTCTTCTTCGAAGAGAACGCCTAAAGCATTTGGCTGAACATCAGCCGGAGTGAAGTCGATGCAGATGAATGTAACATCTGGATAAGTGAACTGAGCTTCTGCAACAGCATCACCAAACAGATAGCCCGGGCAAACGATGATCTTAGCTCCGCCCTTGACAGCGGTAGCGATCTGTGCCAGGTACTGTTCAGTTGTCTGTTCTGTAGGCATGTAGTAGTTCGTGGAAACGCCTGTTTCCTTCGCATACTGGACAACGCCTTCCCAGGAATACTGGTTGAAGCCCTTATCGTCTACGGACTTTGCGTCTGTTACGAGGACGATCTCAGCCTGGATGACATCAGAAGATTCGCCGCCTTCGTTGCCGCCGTTGTTACCGCCGGAACAGCCGACAAGTGCGAAAACCATCAGTACTGCCATCAGTAATGATAAAAGTTTTTTCATTTTTTCTCCCTTCTTTTAATCACTAATCTATGTTTAAACATCCGAGGATGGTTAAACCATATCAAAAGAGTTTAATCCTGTTTTTATTCTAACATAAACCACATGGAACATCAGATTTTTTTTATAATACTTCCGCAATGATCGGAACCGGTTCTGTCGGATTTTCAGAGATCTCCGTGACCTGAGAATACTTCTCCAGCCATTCTTCACTGAGCGGGGAATCGTGATGGATATAGGCGAGGACATCCCCTTCCCTGACCGGATCGTTGACTTTCTTATTCAGGACGATGCCGACCGCATAGTCGATCTCATCTTCCGCAGATCTTCTTCCGGCTCCCAGAGCCATGGACAGTTCTCCGATCATCTGGCTCTTCAGATCGGTCACATAACCGCTCTTTTCCGCTTTTATCTCAGTGACAAATCTCGCCTGGGGCAGGAGCGACGTATCATCGACGACTCTTCCATCTCCGCCCTGGTGTTCGATCATCGTCTTCAGCAAGGCTGCCGCAGAGCCGTTTGCGATATTCTCCTTCAGTTTATTCATCGCATCTTCATAGGTATACAGTCCGGAACGTTCCAGCAGTTCTGCACCGGAACGAAGGACCAGATCGGTAAAATCCGCAGGGCCTTTCCCATGCAGAGTATCGATCGCTTCCCTGACTTCCAGTGCGTTTCCGACCGCATTCCCTAAAGGCTGTGACATGCTTGTCAGACAGGCACCGATATTCTTTCCGTACTGCTTTCCGACGGAGATCATCGCCTTGGCCAGTTCTCTGGCATCATCCAGTTCCTTCATTGCGGAACCGTCTCCGTATTTCACGTCCAGCATGATCACATCGTCACCGCAGGCCAGCTTCTTGGACATGATCGAAGATACGATCAGAGGAAGAGAATTGACCGTTCCCGTCACATCTCTGAGCGCATAGATCTTCTTGTCTGCCGGACAGAGATTGCCGGTCTGGCCGACCATGGCGATCCCGATCTCTTTCACCTGTTCGATCAGTTTCTCTTTCGGCAAAAAAACGTTCATTCCCGGAATGGAACTGAGTTTGTCGACCGTTCCGCCCATGAAACCGAGGGCTCCTCCGGACATCTTGGCTACCTTGACCCCGCACGTCGCCAGAAGAGGCATCAGTGCGATCGAAGTCTTGTCTCCGACGCCGCCGCTGGAATGTTTATCGACCTTGATCCCGTCGATCGACGAGAAGTCCAGCATCTCTCCGGAATAGGTCATTGCCTTCGTCAGATAGAAGGTCTCCTTCTCATTCATTCCGTTGAGATAGATCGCCATCAGTAAGGCGGTCGACTGATAGTCCGGAATGCTTCCGTCACAGAGCCCGTCGATCCAGTACTGGATCTCTTCTTCGCTAAGTTCTTTTCTGTCTCTCTTCTTTTCAATGATCTCGATGATATTCATTCTATTCTCCCTGTTTCTCCGCAAACGGCCGGATGAGCCGCATAAACATCGTCATCAGCGGTCCCGTCAACAGAACGGCGACGACCGTCCCTGGACCGAAGATCCCTCCCAGCAGGATGCCCACAAGAAAGAACAGCGCATCCGTGATGATCTGTGTATATTTCAGATCGAGCTTCGTGACTCTCGCCAGCCAGATCGGCGGGAAAGAGAACGGCCCGATGCCCAGATCGCAGATCAGGATCAGCCCCAGTCCCAGCGCATAGGTGATGAGTCCCGCGACCAGGATGATACAGCGTACTCCGAGAACTGTCGTCTCCGGAGGAAAGATCCCCAGAAGGGTCCCGTAAAACAGATCGATCAGAGGACCGCCCGCCAGGATCGTCAGTATCGTTCCGATCCCGAGTCTGTCTCTTTCAAACAGGTATGTCAGGATACCCAGGATCACGTTACAGATCGTAGAGATCTGTCCGACGCTCAGACCCACATGGAAGGAGATCCCTTCCACGAAGACACTGATCGGATCGGTCCCCAGGACAGCGGTGTAATAAAACGCGATCCCCAGTTCGCTGAAGATCAGTCCCAGCAGGAACAGGAAGACCTTTCTGATATTTATCTTCTCTTTATTCATCCCGGATGTCCTTCAGATCGTCCAGCTGGTCCAGCAGTTCGATCGCCCTCAGAGCGATCTTCGTCATCTTCTCTACCCTCGCCGGATAGTCCACACCATCATCGCTTTTCATCGTACCGTAGGAAGAACCCAGATATCCTCCGGCCAGAAGGATGGTCCCTGCTCTCAGTCCTCCCAGCAGGGAAGAAACGGTAAACAGCGCAGACGATTCATTCTCGACCGCCAATGCCCCGGCATCCGTCCAGATCCGGATCCGATCCAGATAGCCTTCATGCGCTCCCGGAGATTCCATATAGAAGGCATCGTGACTTCTCACGATCCCGAGATACGGTTCTTCTCCCAGTTCCCTTGCGGCCTGTCTCAGACAGGAGACCACGTCGATGTCCGCAACGGCCGGATATTCCTCCGGAATGTATTCCCTGCTGGCACCTTCTCCGCGGATCGCTCCGGTCGCGATCACGAACGAACCGTTGGGAATGTTCGGCTGTAAAGAACCGCTGGTCCCCGTCCGGATCAGTGTCTTTGCGCCGATGTGTTTCAGTTCTTCCACGCAGACCGCTACCGCCATGGCACCCATCCCGGTACTCATGACACTCACCGGGGCATTGTGATAGGTCCCGGTATAGGTCGGATTTCCTCTGGAAGAGGACACATAGTGCGCTTCATCGAAACACTTTGCGATCATCTCGCAGCGTGCCGGATCTCCCGGAAGGAGGACGTGTTTCCCGATATCGTTCTCATCGAGACCGATGTGCCACATCTTCCCTTCGTCATTCGTCAGTTTTGCACTCCTGTATCTCATAGATCCTTCACCTTTTCATTCAGTTTTGAGATCAGTTCATTACATTTATCGATGATCTCTTTCTCATCGAAATCGACGAGTTTCTTATCTTTCACCCTGATTTCACCGTTGACGAATACCGTATCGACACAATGTCCGTCACCGCAATAGAGGAGATTCCCCACTCTGTGCTGCAGATCGGTCAGACCAAGATCGTTCTCCATGTCCACCAGGATCATATCTGCCAGGTATCCCTCTTTGATCTCACCGAGATCTTCATATCCCAGAGCCTTGGCTCCGTTGACCGTCATCATGCGGAAAGTCGTTCCCGCATCCATGACTGTAGGATCCAAAGTGTATCCTTTTTGCAGGTAGGCACCCAGACGCGCCTCCCTTATCATATCGCGATTGGAAGAACTGGCTTCTCCGTCACAGCCGATGCAGACGTTCACGCCTTTCCGCAACATCTGCCCCATCTTCGGGATCCCGTCCGAGATCTTCAGGTTCGTAGACGGACAGTAGACCGGATGTGCACCCTTTTCTTGGATCATATCGATTTCTTCATCGCTCAGCCAGATCGAATGTGCCAGCAGGACGTTTTTATCCAGCAGGTCGTTCCTGTACAGAGCTTCGCCTTCTCCCGAAAGTCCGTAGGCTCTCGCAACGTTCTCCGTTTCCGTCTTTCCTTCTCCGAGATGGGTATGATAGATGATCCCATGTTCATCCGCAAACTTCTTGCAGGCCTGAGCCAGTTCCTTACTGACGGCAGGAAGACCGGCCGGTGCGACCGAAGCACGGATCAGCCCGCTGTTTTTCCCATGTGCACAGTCATATACTCTCTGATGGTATCCAATAGCTTCTTCGATGCTCAGGATCGGCGTCGCATCATTTTCCGGAATATCCGTCGTACTGACCCCATAGGTCGTGCGGATACCGGCTGCCGCAAAGGCTTCGACCTGTTCCTCGATGTGCTGGGCATCGCCCATCTCATTCACACAGGTCGTTCCGAAACGCAAAGACTGCAGACACCCCAAAAGCGTGGCATAGTAGTAGATCTCCCGGTCCATCTCCGCATCGATCGCAAACAGACGGATCAGCCACTCCGTGATCGGCACATCATCGAGCGGTCCCTTGATGAAAGACTGGGCCATATGCGTATGACAGTCGATAAATCCCGGCATCGCCAGCATATGTCTCGCATCGATCACCTTCGCATCGGGATGTTCCTTGGGATCGATCGTCTCCGCGATCGTTTCAAATCTCCCGTTTCTGATCAGGATATCCCCTGTCTTCGTACTGAGATCCTCAAAGTTCGCGATATCCGCATTTTGAATCAGATACTCGTTCATGGTCCATTTCTCCTTTACGAATCATCTATGAAACAAATAGCCGGCTTAAAATGCTAAAGCCGGCCAACTAACTTCGTTGATATGAATTCACATTCACTCTTATACTTCTACAGAAGCAACTTTATCGCATCTTCAATGTAACATGACGGAAACAGGACGTCAATCCAGATGCAGAGAAAGTCTGGCGGCTTCCTGATTGATGCTTTCCGGCAGGTCCTGTATCCCCTTCTTCAGATCTTTGTTTTTGACGATCTCTTCCAGAGACAACAGCTGCAGGGCATACCCCAGTTCCATGATCTCGATCGGATTTCCCGCACCGGAAGAAAGATTCAACGGATTCCCCTTCTGAAGCAGGAAGATCTTCTTATCTTCAAAACGGAACTCCTCGATCCCTTCCTGGACCTGTTTGCGTTCCAGACAGTCTTCCTCGAATCCCTGTACATCGATCTCCATATTGTAATGACCGGCATTGGCTACGATGCAGCCGTCTTTCATATATTTCAGATGTTCCTTCCTCAGAACATTGAATCTTCCGGTCACGGTGATGACCACTTCGACTTCTTTCAGCAGATCTTCCAGATATCCTACGATGTGGCCTTCCACCTTCGCCTTCAGCATCGCCACATAATCCGTATCGTATACATAGGTGACTGCGCCAAGCGCTCTTAACCTTTGAGAGATCCCTCTGCCGCACCAGCCGTAGCCGATCACGAGGATCTTCTTTCCTCCCATCAGCATCCCGGTCTGTCTCATCAGTCCGTCTACGACCGACTGTCCGACTCCGGTCTCGTTCTCGATCAGTCTCTTTACTCTGGAATCATCGATCACCAGCAACGGAAAATCCGGAACGATCTTCTTTTCATCCAGGATCAGTCTGCCGCTCCTCGTCTCTTCGATCCCTCCCAGGAAAGAGAAGGAGTCCGGATCGTATTCCTGCATAATGGCAGCACCGTTGTCCATAAACAGATCGTAAGGTCCTTCTTCCAGAGCCAGTCTCACATATTCCCTTAGATCTTCCAGAGTGTCCTGTTTCCTGGCCATGACCGTCACGCGATCCTTGGCCGCAAGATAGGCCGCGATATCGTCTTTCGTAGAACCCAGATTCCCGATGAATACGATCCGTTCGACTCCCGCTTCCAATAACGTTTCCGTACGTACGGCCGCCTTTGGTTCGCAATGCATGCATACCAGAAGGCTCTTCCCTGAAAACGGCTTTTCTTTCTGATATCTCTCCTTGAACGAAGCCATCAGCGGCATCTGAGAACGATACCAGTTCATTCTTTCTTCACCCTTGTCGCAAAGTGCCGGATCGTCGATGATATTTTTCAGCATGTTTTACAACTCCTCGCCTTATATTTTATACTATTTCCCTTCCCATTCTGAGGGATGATATACTGAAACCGAGGGAAAAGATATGAATCGAAAAATAATATTTGACTGCGATATCGGCTGCGATGATGCGGTCGCACTGATCGCTCTGCTTCAAAGTAAGGATGTCGATGTTATCGGCATCACCTGTGTAAAAGGAAACCTTCCGGTCGACGATGTCGTAAACAACGCCCTGAAGGTCAGTGAGCTCTGCAATAAGAAAGTCCCGGTCTACCGGGGCTGTGAAGAACCGATGGTCAGAGGGCTCTTCCCGGGAAGGACATACAATACCCTGATGCAGACGGTCGTAAAGAAAAAAGACGGAAAGACAGTCCTGATCCACGATCCGGACTTCCCGATCCCGCTTCCGGACAGAAAAGCGGAAAAGGAACACGCCTGTACCTACCTGATCGATACACTGAAAAACAGTGAGGAGAAGATCGACATCTGTGCCGTCGGACCTCTGACCAATCTGGGCATGGCCTTCCGTCTGGATCCGTCGATCGTGGAACACATCGGTACGATCTATATCATGGGGGGAGGCCTCTATATCGGAAACCGGACTCCGGTCGCCGAAGCCAACTTCTATGACGATCCGGAAGCCGCAGAGATCGTCCTCAATTCCGGGGCACACTGCGTCGTATTCCCGATCGAAGCCTGTGAGATGGGTGCCACCTACGATACGGAAGACCTGAAACAGATCGAAGCCATCGGTTCCGATCTGAGTTCCTTCCTGAATGAAGAATTGAAAGGTTACATCGATCGTTGCAACTACCTCTTCGATGTTGACAGCACTTCCTGCTGCGCCTATGACTACGCTGCCGCAGCTGCGATCCTGGATGAAACGGTCATCACCGAAAAAAGAAAAGATATCGTTCATATCGATATCTCAGGTGGAATGGCGGACGGACAGATGGTCATCGACCGCCGAGGCATGTATCCGAATGAATTGCCTGTAGAAGTCGTCTATCGGATGGACAGCGAGAAGATACACAGACTGCTGCTCGATCTGATCACAGAGAAACAGTAACGGATCCCGAAGGATCCGTTTTTTTATTCTGCCTTGAAACCGTAGCCGTCGTTCTCAGCGACGAAGTTGCATTCCGGAAGCATCTGCCTCAGAGTATACTCATGATACTCCGTCTCGGACTTTGCACAGAGGAGCTTGAACTCATCCGGGCTGCAGAATTCCGACATCACCTGACGGCAGACTCCGCATGGGGTGCAGTATCCCTGAGAACCCAGTTTCTCATCGCCGCCGACGATCGCGATCTTCTCGAAATCGTAGACTCCCTCCGAGATTGCCTTGAAGAAGGCCGTCCTCTCTGCACATACCGTCGCCGTGAATCCGCTGTTCTCGATGTTGCAGCCCTGGTAGACCTTTCCGTCCTTGCACAGAAGCGCAGCTCCTACCTTCCAGTGAGAATACGGCGCATAGGCCTTTTTTCTCGCTTCAAAAGCCAATCTGATCAGTTCTTCATTGCTCATATCATTTTTCCCTCCATCCAAAGAATTCTTTTATCAGTTCACTGTGATCGCCTTTCACGATGAGATGATGATTTCCGATCGATCTTCTCAGGAAATAGGTGACCGGTTCTTCCAGTTTCAGGCGGACCTGTGTCCGACACAGATTGTATTCATTCAGATTTTCCAGCAGTTCTCCACCGCTGACGAAGTATTCCTTCATCGATCCGTCACACTTGAATACCGTGATCGGACCTTCTTTCAGTTTTCCGCGGAATGCGACACCGATCTGAGACTCGAAATGAGTCATGATCGAGAAGTCTTCCGGCATATTGATCGGCAATGTACAGTGCGCAAAGACGATCTCATTGCGGTCGGTATCGATATGGCTCGGGTTCGCCATAAAGACCGGTTCTCCCGTCAGTTCTCCCAGAACGATCATCGAAAGCAATGCGGGGACATCCCCTTCACAGGATGAATAGATCCCTTCCGCATTCAATATCGCCAATGCGGCACATCCGGTCGAATGTACTGTATCCAGCAGATCGAAACAGCGGACGGTCAGACCGTTCAAATGATAGTGGTCCGTGATCCTTCTCAAAGCGCCGTAAATGTAGAGAGCTTCTTCGATCTCCTTCTCATCAAACGGACGGGAACGGATCATATCCGTATACTGATTGGATACATATTCTCTCTTCCCGATCTCCTCAAAGAACTCTTCCATCGGAATATCGATGAGTTCCATTCCGGTCTCATCTTTCAGTTTCTGCGCATCCACTTCCGAAGCGATCAGCCAGTCGGAAGGCTTTCCGACTCTGGCAATACGGAAGGAGGACAGTTTCTTTCTGACGGAAAGGATCTTTGCGAGTTCCTTGATCCGATCCGCAACGAAAGTGTCCGATCCGTGAATGATCTCGCCCGGCAGGCCGTTCTGTCTCAGATAGGAGAGGATCTCCATGGAGGCAGCCAGGGAATTGTTGGCGCCGGTCGTCAGCAGGAAATAAGGCTTGGGAAGTCTGTCCATGTCTTTCAGGAAGATCCCTTCCGTTCCTCCTCCGCCGATAAAATCGACGACCATATCATATTCATTCAGATGATCCAGATCCGTCACTTCAAAGGTAAACCCGGTCATCTCTGACAGCCTGTTCAGCCAGGGAAAATTTTCTTTGTTTGCGATCTCCGCAGCCGCAGTTGCGGAAACGACATAATAAACACCTATTTTCATATTCTCATCATCCTTTTCATCTCCATTCTAGCAAATCCCTTCCCATCCAGAAAGAAAAGACAGCCGAACGTTCGGCTGTCTTCTTCGTAAATGTAAGATATTCTAGTTCATCGCCGTGACGACAGAAGCCTGATCGTCTTCCTCTTCTTCCTCATCGTCATCGTCTTCCTTGTTTCTGGTGAACCATGCGGTCAGGATACCGATCAGAAGGATGATGATCATCAACAGAGTCCATCTGTCTGTGAACACCATCGGAAGTCTCATATCTTCCGTCAGGATGAATGCGATGATCGCACCGATGGCCGGGATCAGGCCGAGGAGCTTGGACTTCTTGCGGATACGTCCATCTTCTTCCTCTTCTTCCTCTTCTTCGACAGCCATCCTCTTGACTTCCTTTTCGTCCTCTTCTTCATCCTCTTCTCTCTTCTTGCCGATGATCAGAGTGATGATCTCGCCGATGGCGATCAGGCCGGTCAGGATCGTGCAGATCAGATTCAGCAGAGCCCATGCCAGTCTGCCTGTACCCGGATCAGCTGTAGGAACGACTTCTTCCGGGATCTCAACGGTCTCTTCGACGACAACTTCCGCTTCCGTCGTTTCCGGAACTTCCGGAGTCTCTACCGGAGTCGGATCGACAGTCGTCGGACGGTACGGAGTATATGGGGTATACGGTGTGACAGTCGGAGTTACTGTCGGAGTAGTTGGAGTCGTCGGAGTCGTCGGAGTGACAGTCGGAGTCGTCGGAGTCGGATCGTCCGGTTCTACGACCGGAGTCGTGACCGGAGTGATCTCGAAGGTCCCGTCGACCAGTGTAAAGATATAGTTATTCGGATTGAAGACGATCTTCGGATCTTCATCGATCACGTCCTGTCCTCCCGGAATGATGATCGGCTGATCCGGTCTCTCTTCTTCTTCCCAAGGGTATTCTTGCTTCTCTTTTTCTTTTTCAACAACTTCTTTTTCTGCAACTTCTTTAGAAACTTCCATGACGCTTTCACGGGCCTCTGCACGTTCTTCTTTCTCTGCCCATGGGAGTTCCGGTTCCACAACGACAGTCGGATCGCCCGGATAGTCAGGAACTTCCGTATCGGTCGGTGTATCGTCGTGGCATACGCTCTCATCCAGTTTCAGATGGATCGGATACTTGCCGACTTCCTGTTCGCCTTCACGCCAGATCTGAACAAATCCCTCCGGGAGCGTCTCGTCGTTGGCGAGTTCGCCGTCAGTGATCGAATAAGTCAGTTCCGGATCGGTAGACGGATCGTTATCATAGACTTTCGTTTTATCGTCTGCAGTGATCGTCAATGGCAGCGGATCGATATACAGATAACCTTCGCTACTGTTTGCGAGGTAGTAGTTCTTATTGGTCTTGGTGGAAGTACCCGGATTGATACCAGGTTTCTCTTCTTCCGGGATCCATCCTGTTTCAGGACGTGCTTCCGCTTCCACATAGACCTTTTCTTCTTTCGTTTCAACTTCGGCTCTCGGTGACTTCTTCACATCCTCCCATGGCGTTTCCCCTGAAGATGAGCTTCCCAGACCTTCGATCCAGATCAGATAACCGCCGATCGTACCGTCTTTGTTCCAAAGTACATCCTCGCCTCTTTCACGTGAGATCTCGACGTAGTTCAGAAGGTTATCTCCTTCATAGAGGCCGTCAACATAGACCCAGGAAAGTTTATCGGAATCTTCTTCACCATAGTTCTTTCTGATGTCTTCTGACTGATACTTCTCCGGAAGATTCGGATCGTTCTTGACATAGACTCTGAGTTCTGCCGGTTCAATGGTAAAGACACCGTATTTGGATCCATCGACATTGAACAGATCAATGAAACCTGTAACATCGAAAGTTTTTCCCGCATAGAAATCGTTTGAGCCGAAAGCGTTATTGAAAACTGCCTTTGCGGAAACGACTGCCGGAGTCAGCGTATACAGGTTCTTGTACGTTCCGACATCCTTTTTTGCGACTGACAGCCTGCTTGGATCGATCGTAATGTAGAACGTACAATACTGCTGTTTGAAAATATAGTCAGTGGTGTTCGACGGAGAAGCTGACATAGTAAACACATCAGAATGTCCGCTCACTTCCGGATGGAACACCTGTTCCGTTCCGTTATATGTCGTCGTTTTGTTGGAAAGCTGGACTCTGAAAAATGGGCTGTGCTGAGTCGGATCGACGACGATGATCATTTCTCCGTCTCCGTCAAACTGATATGTGACATTATAGTCTTCGTTGTGATTGACGAAGTTGGCTGAGTAAAGCTGTGCTCTGCTGACAAGCCTGTCTGTATAATTGACTTCGACGCACTCGACATGATCCTTGTCACCGACAAACTCGATATCAGACTCTTTCAGCTTATATTCGTCTGCAACAGCCACATCAGGAATGCTGATCGTAAAACCGGCTACATGAGGTGTCCTGTTTCCGTTTGGTTTTTCGATCTTCTTTTCTGCTGCAACAACAACGCTCAATGCTCTCTTGTTGATCTTTACAGTGGCGTTGTTCGCACTGACCTTAAGATCGGAAACTTCCTTGCCGTCTTCCTTGACTGTCCAGCCCGTGACTGTTGCGGTATAATCTCCCGCATGTAACGGAGCGGAGACAGAAGCACCGTCTTTCTCATACTCGACATTCAAATGAACGGCATATTCTTTTCCGTCTTCTGATTTGAAGGTGTAATCGGTCCTGACCGGATGTTCATTACCGTCAAAAACAACGTTAAGGCCACTGACAGCCACAGTGAAAGTTTCGCCGTCAAACGTGATGTATTCCTTCTTTGCCTTTTCATCGGTATTGATGACATCGATCTTTCCGCCCGGCTTCTTCTCTTCTGCCTTCGTATCGGATGCCTTGTCTTTCGCATCTTCGGCGGTCTTCAGTTCTTCGAGAACTACTGCTTCTTTCAGTTCATCATCCGTTTTCTCGACAGTTTCGTGAAACTTTTTCCGTCTTCTCAACGATTACTTCTGTCAGCTGATCTTCTTCGCTGACTTCGTTTTCTCCTGTTGTCGTTTCGACCTCAGTGATCTCTTCTTCGCGAAGGACTTCTGAAGCCTCTTCCTCAGGAATTCCTTCCGCAAGTACCCTTACAGGAAGAAAGTGCGATACTAAAAGCACCGCAACCAGCGTGAAGATACAGAGCTTATTCTGCAGTTTCTTGATTCCATAATCTCTTTTCATCTGAACTCATTATATCTTTTAAATCTAAGATTATGGTCCATTTACCTTTATTATAGTTTGTTTTTGACTATCTTCTAGACTAAATTTGCACAATCTTAGAGTTATTGTACACGAAATAGTGCACATTTTATATATATTTTGTATAAAAAATATATTTAATTATGCGATTCTATTCCTTCTTATCGATATTTGTCATGCATCCGTTTTGTATTACAATGGAATTAACAAATCGAGGGGAAACATATGAAATTCAATTACAAACGCACCTTGATCGTCGGACTGGCCTTTTTGTCGATCTGCGCTTTCTGGCAGATGTATGACAATGTCGTCCCACTGATCCTCACGAATACTTTTCATCTGAATGAGACCTATTCCGGAGCCATCATGGCTGCGGACAATATACTGGCTTTGGTCCTGCTGCCGCTCTTCGGTTCACTTTCCGACAAAACCGATACACCGATCGGCAAGAGGATGCCGTTCATCCTGTTCGGGACCGGTGCAGCGATCATCCTGATGAATATCCTGCCGATCATCGACAATTCCTACTATACCCAGCCAAGCACCTTCAAGGTGATCTCCTTCGTCGTCGTGCTCGGACTTCTGTTGATCGCGATGGGGACCTACCGTTCTCCGGCAGTCGCACTGATGCCTGATGTCACACCGAAACCGCTTCGTTCCAAAGCAAATGCCATCATCAAACTGATGGGTGCGGTCGGCGGCATCATCTATCTCGGTGTCGCCGCTGTCCTGTATCCGAACTCCAAGACGGTCGGCCTTTCTCATGTGAACTATCAGATCCTGTTCATCGTCGTCGCATCCATCATGTTTGTCGCGATCGGTCTTCTGTTCCTGTTTGTAAAGGAACCGAAACTCGTCGAAGAAAACAAGAAACTGGAAGAAGCTCATCCGGAATGGAATCTCGCAGAAGATGACGGATCCGGAAATGAGAAGCTTCCTGCCGATGTCAAGAGATCCCTGGGATTCCTTCTGGCTTCGATCGCCTTATGGTTCATCGGCTACAATGCCGTGACTACCTGGTTCACGACCTATGTCTCCGTCGTCATGGGACAGGGTCTCGGCGGTGCTTCCACCTGTCTGCTGGTAGCGACAGCGGGAGCCATCGTCTCCTATATCCCGATCGGAAACATCGCATCCAGGATCGGCAGAAAGAAGACCATCATGGGCGGTATCATTCTGCTTTCAGTGATGTTCTTCCTGGGCTTCGTCCTCACCAGTATATTCTCTTCCATCAATGTGATCATGTATATCTCCTTTGCGGCCGTCGGACTGGCGTGGGCAGCGATCAACGTCAATTCCCTGCCGATGGTCGTCGAGATGTGCAAAGGTTCCGATATCGGAAAGTTCACCGGCTACTACTATACCGCCAGCATGGCAGCCCAGATCGTCACTCCGATCTTTGCGGGAACGCTCATGCGTCTGATCACCTACAAGATCCTGTTCATATACGCCGCCTTCTTCGTACTGTGTTCCTTCGTTACGATGACACAGGTCAGACACGGTGACCAGAAGGTCGAAGCGAAAAAAGGCCTTGCGGCCTACGAAGATATGGATGACTGATCCAAAGATATGAAACGGAAGGTCTCATTCGAGACCTTCCGTTTTTTTTTATTTGACTGTAATGATCTTCATGAAGTTGGCGGAACCTTCTCCGGTCGGATATCCTGCAGAAAGGATGATCTGTGATCCCGGACGGATACCGTAGGACTTGACCACGCTCGATGCGAGTTCATCGTCGTTGGTCATATTGTTTTCCACATAGGAATACAGCGGCTTGACGCCCCAGTAGAGTTCCAGTTTTCCCTGTGTCGATTTCGTGAATGTCACCGCAAAGATAGGTACAGGCGGACGGTATTTGGAGATCCTTCTCGCTGTCGTTCCTCCCTGCGTGAATACGACGATCGCAGCGATATCCAGAGTCAGCGTCGCATCGGCGATGGCGATACCGATCGCATCCTGAATGGTCTTGTTGTTGGAAGTCTTGGCGTGTTCCAGGTTCTCTCTGTAAGGGATGATCTGTTCTGTCGCTGCAGCGATCTTTGCCATCGTTTCGACAGCTTCTACCGGATATTCTCCGGCAGCCGTCTCTGCTGACAGCATGACAGCATCGGAACCGTCAAGGACGGCATTGGATACATCGGACGCTTCCGCTCTGGTACAGCGCGGATTGCTGGTCATGGAATCCAGCATATGTGTCGCAGTGATGACGGCCTTGCCTTTCTTATTGGCCGCCTCGATGATCTTCTTCTGATAGATCGGTACATAGGCTGTTTCGATCTCGACACCGAGGTCTCCTCTTGCGACCATGACACCGTCCGATACGTCGAGGATCTCTTCCAGGTTGTCGAATCCTTCCTGGTTCTCGATCTTGGCGATGATCTGGATCTTCGGTTTGCCCATCTGTGTGATGATCTTGCGGATCGCCATGACATCTTCCGCTCTTCTGACGAAAGATGCAGCGATGAAGTCCACATCCATATCACATCCGAAACGGATATCCTCATCATCCTTCATGGAGATGAACGGCATGGACAGCTTGACTCCCGGCACGTTGCATCCCTTGCGGGAAGACAGGGTACCTGTCACTTCCACCCGGCATTTCATCTCGTTTCCGTCATTTTCCAGAACCGTCAGTTTCTGTTTTCCGTCATTGACCAGGATATAGTCTCCGGCCTTGATATCGCTGAACAGTTCCTTGCACTGGATCGTGAAACGGTCATGTGTTCCTTCGATATCTTCCTTCTGAATGGTGACGATCTCACCCTTCTTGTAGTTTTCAGTATCGTTCTTGAACGTTCCCAGACGGATCTCCGGACCCTTCGTGTCCAGCATGATCCCCAGGTTGATCCCGTTCTCTTTTTCCACTTTACGGATCAGTTCGATCCTGCTTTTATGTTCCTCATGCGTACCATGAGAGAAATTGAGCCGAACGATGTTCATTCCGGCTTGAGCCATTTTCAAAATCGTATCGTAATTGTCAGAAGCGGGACCGATCGTACAGATAATCTTCGTCTGTTTATTCGTCATAAAAAAAGTCCTCCCAATGACCCATTATATAATAAAGCGGGTATTTTATACCCACTTTTTTATTGTCTCGATATTTTCCTTTGCCTTGGTATATCCGTGGAAGTAGGACAGGGAGATCTCGTTCTCATCGGATTCCAGCCTGCCGATCTCCTTCATCGTCGGTCGGATCAGAGTCACCTTTCCTTCCTCCTCCAGTTTTTCACAGATCCCGACTTCTCTCTTGTACAGGTCGCCCCTGTCATACATGGCCTGAATGAGGTTCGGATATTCACTGTAGATCCTTCTGACGATCGCCTTGGTGGCTTCGTTCGTGTGTGAATAGTTTCCCTTCTTTCTGGTCAGAACGACGACGATCCTGTCGACATCCTTTTCCAGAACGTGTTCGATCGGGATCGAATCGGTGATCCCGCCGTCCAGATAGAGCTGTCCGTCGATCTCGACCGGATCCGTGATGATCGGTAATGAACAGGAAGCCTTTCCGATGAGCCTGAGCCGGTCAAGGTCCCGGGTCGTCATATATTCGGCTTTTCCGGTCTCGATGTTGGAAACGACCATTTCCAATTCTGTCGAAGATTTCAGAAGCGTTTCGAAATCGAAATGAAACTGTTCGGTATATTCATAGAAGATCTTATCGAGATTCACGAAACGGTGAGAATCGACCATCTGTGAAACACCGTAGAAAGAATTACGCCCGCTGACCGTATTGATGATCGACCAGAAGTAGCGTTTTTGTCTGCCAAGCATCGCCATGGCATTGCAGGCACCGGCACTGACACCGATCACATAATCAAAAGAGATGTCATTGTCCAGAAAACAGTCGATGACACCGGCTGAAAATACACCGCGGAGTCCTCCGCCTTCCAATACTAAAGCTGTCTTCATACTTTCATTTTACTCTTTATGACCGAAATGAAAACAGACCGAGGGTCTGTTTTCATTGATTCTTAATCGAGTTCTGCTTTCCCGGTATACAGCTGATAGTAACGTCCCTTCAGAGCGATCAGATCGTCATGGTTTCCTCTCTCGACGATCTCACCGTTCTCCAGAACGATGATCGCATCCGCATTCCTGACCGTAGACAGACGGTGAGCGATGACGAAGGTCGTACGGCCTTTCATCAGTTCATCCATACCTTTTTCGATCAGTTTCTCTGTATGAGTATCGATCGAAGACGTCGCTTCATCCAGGATCATGACCGGTGGATCGGCGACCGCACAGCGGGCGATATTCAGGAGCTGCCTCTGTCCCTGAGACAGATTGGCTCCGTTGGATGTCAGCATCGTCTGGTATCCCTGCGGAAGTCTCTTGATGAAGGAGTCGGCGTTGCATCGCTTTGCGGCGGCGATACATTCTTCATCCGTCGCATCCAGTCTTCCGTAACGGATATTGTCCATGACTGTTCCTGAGAACAGGTTGGTGTCCTGCAGGACCATACCGATGGAACGGCGCAGATCGTCCTTCTTGATCTCCTTGATCGGGATCCCGTCCAATACGATCATTCCTTCTTCGTCTTCGACATCGTAGAAACGGTTCAGCAGGTTCGTGATGGTCGTCTTCCCGGCACCTGTACTGCCGACGAAGGCGATCTTCTGACGCGGTTTGGCATAAAGTGAGATATCCTTGAGGATCGGTTTTCCTTCCACATAGGAGAATCGGACATCGTTCAGGCGGACATCGCCTTTCAGTTCGACATACTTCGGAGGATCGACAGGGATCTTCCATGCCCAGCGATCGGTCTTTTCTTCCGTTTCGACGATCTCTTCGCTATCCTTTTCAATATTGACGAGCTCGACGATACCGTAATCCAGTTCCGGTTCCGCATCCATCAGATTGAAGACTCTCTCCGCACCGGCCAGAGCCATCATGAAACCGTTGAACTGCTGGGAGATCGCTGCGATCGGTCCCGTAAACTGACGGACATACATCAGGAAGGAAGCCAGTACGCCGAGGCTCATCGTACCTTCGATACAGAACTTCGCACCGACGACTGCGACCAGTGCGTAGGCCACATAAGCCAGATTTCCGTTGACCGGGAACAGGATCGATGCGTAGGCATTGGTCCGGAAGGAAGCCTTATACAGGTTCTCACAGATCGCCTTGAATTCAGACAGGGTGATATCTTCGTGATTGAAGACCTTGATGACCTTCTGTCCCGAGAACATCTCTTCCGCAAACCCATTGAGATCGGAAACGTATTTCTGCAGACCCTTGAAGTAATTGCGGGACTGATTGGCAAGATAGTAGGTGATGAAACAGATGACTGCCAGCATTCCCAGTACCACCAGCATCAGCCGGAAGTTCAGGATACCCATCATGATGAAACAGCCGATCAGGGTGACCAGAGTCGAAAGCGTCTGCGGCATCGTATCAGCTACCATCGGACGCATCGTATCGATATCGTTGGTATAGAATACCATCATCTCGCCGTGGGTGTGGCCGTCGAAGAACTTCAGAGGAAGTCTCTGCATCTTGGCGAACAGATCTTTCCGCAAGGAGTGCAGCATCCCCGTAGATACGACGGAGATCAGTTTCCGATAGACATAGGAAGAGATGACGCCTGTCAGATAGACGACAGCCATCACTCCCAGCATGCCCAGGAAGCCGCTCAGATCCGGATCTTTAGATCCGATATAAGGTACGACATAGTCGTTGATGATCGGTGTAAAGAAGTAGGAAGAGATGACGCCTGTCAAAGCGGAAAGCAGGATACAGAAAACGATCATGAAGAGTTTTCCCTCGTTTCCCTTCGACAGATATCTGAGTGTCCTCTTGATCGTACCGCCTACATCATTGGCTCTGGCAGTGCGGATCGCTCGATATTTTCTCTCTGACATTATTCCTGCACCCCCCGAAGCTGCGTCTGATACAGATCGCGGTAGACTTCATTTCTTTCCAGGAGTTCTTCGTGCGTTCCGACATCATCGATCTTTCCTTCGTTCATGATGACGATACGGTCCGCTTCTTTGATCGAAGCGATCCTCTGTGCGATGATGATCGTCGTCATATCTCCCAGATTCTCCTTCAATGCGAGCTGGATACGGTGATCCGTATCGGTATCGACCGCACTGGTCGAATCATCCAGGATGATGATCTTAGGCTTCTTCAGAAGCGCTCTGGCGATGCACAGGCGCTGTTTCTGACCGCCGGATACATTGACACCTCCCTGACCAAGATCGGTGTCATAGCCTTCCGGTTTGGCCATGATGAAATCGTGAGCCTGAGCGTTCCTGCAGGCCTCCACGACTTCCTCGTGCGTCGCATTCGGATTGCCCCACTTCAGGTTCTCCTCGATCGTTCCGGAGAACAGCGTATTCTTCTGCAGGACCATGGATACGGCCTCACGCAGATTCTTCAGTTTATATTCTTTGACGTTCCTTCCGCCGACCAGGACCTCACCCTTCGTCGCTTCATACAGACGCGGGATCAGCTGGACCAAAGTCGTCTTGGAAGAACCGGTCGAACCGATGATACCGATGACTTCTCCGGATGCGATCTTCAGATCGATATCGCTCAAAGCCTCATTCTCGGAATTCTCGTCATATTTAAAGGAGACATTGCGGAATTCGATGTCACCGTTCTCTACCTGTACACCCGCATCGGCCTTACTGTCATCGATATCCGTCTTCTCATCCAGGATCTCATTGGCTCTGGTGACGCTCGCCTGCGCCATGACGATCTGTAACAGCGCATTGGATACCATCATCAGGGAGAACAGGATGGCTCTGACATAGGACAGATAGGACATGAACTGTCCGGTCGTCATGATGCCCTGAATGATGTGATTTCCGCCGAACCAGGCGATCGCGATCATGCAGGCATACATCACGAGCTGGAAGAACGGATCGGACAGGATGACCAGTCCTTCCGCATAACGCTGAGCCGTCGTGACAGCCAGCGACTTCTCCTCGAACTTGTTTTCTTCGTAGCCTTCCCGGACGAACGTCTTGACGACGCGGATCCCTTCGATATTCTCCTTCAGGTCGTTGTTCATCTCATCGTAACGGGTCATCATCGTCACAAAACGCGGATGTGCCTTCGTCGTGATGGTATACAGACCGGTAAAGAGGACCGGGATCGCTACCGCAAAGATCATGGCCAGACGGGAATTCATGCGCCATACCATATAGGAACTGATGATCAGGTTGATCGGAGATCTTATAAGCATCCTCACGATCGCAACATAGGCCATACGCATCATACGCATATCGGTCGTCAGACGCATGACTACAGTCGAAACGTTGAACCGTTCGATATTCTTGAAGTCGTAGGTCTGGATCTTCTCGAACATATGATTGCGCAGATTCCTTACAAAGCGGGAAGAAGAGATACTGGAAAGGAAACCTGCCGCGATGCCGGTAACACAGGCACCCAGTGCCAACAGGACCATCAGACCTCCCATCTTTATGATGTAGTCGAGATCTCCTCCCCGTTCATTGATCCCTACATCGATGATCAAAGACATCACGTATGGAATAAAGACCTCGAAGAGGACTTCCAGAATCACGAATACAGGACCCAGCAGGGCAGCCCACCAGCCGTCCTGGGTATATTTTCTTAATAATCGAAGCATATAAACATATTAACATAATTTTATTTCTTTACACCCAGAATAAAGTTCGTGCAAACAAACGATCGAATAACGCGAATCTATTTATTTTTCAGGCAAAAACAATTAAAATGAAAGTAACGATTACGTAACAATAATCAAGGAGGATTTCAATGAATTTATTACAGTTACTCTTAGGATCTCTGACATCCAATGACTCTGTCAGCTCTGTCTCAAAGAAGACGGGTGTCTCATCCAAACTGACATCCAAACTGCTTATGATGGCTGTTCCTCTTCTGATCTCCTACATGACGAAGAACGCTTCCAAGAAGGAAGGCGCTACTTCTCTGCTCGGAGCTCTGACACAGCACACCAGCAAGGATACCGTTTCTGAACAGATCGCCAAGGCAGATGATACCGACGGTGCAAAGATCATCGGCCACATCCTGGGCAAGGATCAGAACACAGTCATAAGCTCTCTGGCAAAGGAAAGCGGCGCTTCCGTCAGTGAAGTCAACAGCATCCTGAACAACATCGCTCCGGCTCTTCTGAACAGCCTTTCTACAGCGACGACAGCTACTGCCAGCAAGCCTCAGACGTCCGGTGTCGATCTCTCTGACGGCATCGACCTCTCTGACATCGCAGGACTGCTCAACGGCGGCAAGGTCTCCAATACCCAGCAGAATCCGGCAGCCAGCCTGATCGGTTCCCTGCTCGGCGGCAACACTGCAAAACAGTCTACCAATGATCTGACAAGCCTCTTCGGTTCCCTGCTCGGCGGATCCGCTGCAAGCACTCAGAACAACGCAAAGGCAGCTGACGGTACGGAACTGCTCGGCCTGCTGACATCTCTGATGAAATAATCATCGAGAGATCAGTTTAAAAGAAAAGCACTCAGGCAAGGATCCTGAGTGCTTTATTTATGATCGTGATCTCGGCTTTGTTTTTTACCTTCGCTTCTTCTCCGTCCAGCGTCCAGATCACATCGTCTTCGAATTCCAGGACCATATGATCGCTGCGGTAGCGGTGGATATGTTTACTGCTTTGAAGGACAGTCGTGATCAGATCCGGAGCTTCAAAGATCGTCGGCACATAGTCTACCAGCAGCACGTTGAACATCCCGTCATCGATGGCCGCCTTGCGCTTGGTCTCCAGTTCCATACCTGCGACCCGGTTCCCGGAGTAGATCAGACCGAACAGGATATCCTTCGTATAGGTCTTCCCGTTGATATGGTAAGTCACATGATTCTTCTTGATCTCCGGAAGTTTACTGATGCCTTCCATGATATAGGCGACGTTCCCCAGCAGTTCCTTGGCGTCCCTGTCTGTCGTAAAAGGCACATCGCACATCGCTCCGAAGGCGGCGACATAGTTGAAATACCTGCCGTTGAAACATCCCACATCGAAAGAACGGACGTTTCCTTCGCAGATGCGTTCCGCGATCTTCACAAAATCGCTTCCCAGATCGAAATTGGATCCGAAGTCATTCATCGTACCGCTCGGGAAATAGCCCAGAAGCGGCTGATGTTTCCTGCACATCAGGGCATTGGTGACTTCGTTCATCGTACCGTCACCGCCGAAGACACAGACGACATCGTACGGGATCCGATTCTTCAGAAGATACTCTCTGGCATCGTCTTTCTTCTGTGTGACATACGTCGTTACGGTATATCCGTTCCTGCAGAAGATATCGATCACATCCAGAAGATGTGCCTTGGAGTTCTTCAGCCCTGAATGGGCGTTGATGATCATCAGAAGTTTCATACTACCATTTTATAATAAACAGTCTGTTTTCAATGGTAAAATGTTCCTATGAGCGAAACCAGTGCAGGAGCGATCCTTTATACCAAACAGAACGAAACGGTCCTCTATCTCGTGATCCGGGACAATCACGGAAACTTCGGTTTCCCCAAAGGCCACCTTGAACAGGGAGAAGACTTCCTTCAGGCCGCTCACCGGGAGATCAGAGAAGAGACCGGGATCGACGCATCGATCGATCCGTCTTTTCAGAAAGAACTGAACTACATCATGCCTAACGGCATCCCGAAAAGATCCGTCTATTTCATCGCCAATTATTCCGATCAGGATCCCATCCCTCAGGAAGGAGAAGTGGAAGAGATCCTTCTTCTCCCTTATGAAGAAACCCTCTCTGTCCTGACCTTCGAGAATATGAAAGAAGTCCTGATGGAAGCGGACCGTTACCGCAAGGAGAAAGAAAATGAATAAGAAAGAACTCATACGTACCGCAAAATTCGTCCTGTTTTCCGCATCTGCCGGGATCATCCAGCTTTCCAGCTTCGCCTTATTCAACGAAGTCCTGAAACTGGGATGGTGGCCGAGCTACCTCATCTCTCTGATCCTGTCCGTCCTGTGGAACTTCACTCTCAACCGGAAGTTCACCTTCCAGTCCGCATCGAATGTTCCGGTAGCCATGCTGAAGGTATTCGCCTACTACTGTGTCTTCACGCCGTGTTCCACATTGCTGGGAAACTATCTCACCGGAACGCTTCACTGGAACGACTATCTCGTGACGATCCTGAACATGGTCATCAATATGGTCACGGAATATCTCTATCAGAAATACTATGTATTCAGAGATGTCCTGAACAAAGACTGAAGATCCTGATTTCATCATTATCACCTAAAAAGAGCTTTTCGCTCTTTTTTAGTTTCTCGGGATATCTGTCCGGGATCCGTTTATGACGTGTGGGAGATCAGCCAATCCGTGATCTCAGACAGTCTTCTCAGACGGTGCAATGGTTTACCGGAACGGGACAGTTCGTGGTTCTCTCCTTTAAAGCCGCAGATCCTCGTTTCGACTCCCTTCCATTTCAGAGCCGAAAACAGCTGCAGAGCCTCCGGGAAAGGACAGCGGTAATCCTGTGTCGACTGGATGAACAGAGTCGGTGTGACTGTGTTCTCAACGTATTTGAGCGGAGAGCGGTCCCAGAACAGGTCGATCGCCTTGGAATCCAAAGGGATACCGTTCTCATAAGTCGTATCGTAGGAATAATCGGAATAATAGAAATCTGCGACTCGATTGGAGATGGAACGCTGAGAAGCTGCCGCCTTGAAACGGTCGGTGTGCGTGATGATCCAGTTGGTCATATAGCCTCCGTAGGATCCTCCGGTCACTGCCAGACGTTCCGGATCGATCGGATAGAGTTCCAGTGCCTTATCCACAAAAGCCATCAGATCGTCATAGTCGGTCGCTCCGTAATGTTTCAGATAATCCGCAAAATCATTTCCTTTTCCGTCGGAACAGTGCGGGTTGCAGAAAAGGACGAAGTATCCTCTCGAAGCCCATATCTGCATCTCGTGGTAGAAGACTTCGCCATAGGCCGTCTTCGGTCCTCCGTGGATATCCAGGATGGCAGGATATGTCTTTGTTTCATCGTAATCGATCGGTCTCAGCGCATATCCTACGATCTCATCCACATTGAAACAGGTAAAACGTTCCGGTCTTGCGACATATCTGTCCTTCAGGACTTCTTCATTGACGGAAGTGAGCTGTCGGAATTCCGGAGCCTTGTATACCTCCTGCAGTTTCATGTCTTTCATGGCGATGACATACAGTTCTCCGTTGAGGAACGCCATATCATCGACCGAACCTTCCCCGTCAGTGATACAGGTCAGTTTTTCTCCGTCGAAGGAGACGACGATCGACCTCTCCTGATCTACCGTGATCAGATAGACATCGCCGTCTTCATAGACCTGGCCGTGTGTCTTTCCGTAACGGCAATCGCTGCCGATCGTGTTATAAAATATCCATTCGCTTTTGCAGGCCGGGATCAGTTCTCCGTCCTTGACTTCATAGAACTGATGGGACGAGATACAGGTATCGAAGGCGCCCTCCGCATAGAGTTTTCCGTGAACGATGTGGATCCTTCTGAGGAAAGCTGTCTCATTGCGGTAAAGGACCTGAAGTTTATTATTCTCTATGTCATAGCAGTAGATCGATGCGAACATCTTCTTCATCGATTCATAATCATTCGCCAGGAAATAGATCTTCCCGTCACAGATCTGAACGTTTTCAACGTCCATCGTCTCCGGTGTGATCCTGCAGACCTCGAAACTTTCCTTATCGATCAGAAAGAGAGAGTTCCTCTTGCCGTTGATGAAACCGACACCGTTGTAATTGAAAGGATATTCATCGAGGACCAGATAGTCTTCCTCTTTACTGCAGGCTTCATGGAATGCCTTTCTTTCTTCTTCCTTCAATCTGTAATAATCCGGACATCTCCTGTCCGTTTCTCCTTCTGTAAGATAGTACTTCTCAC
Source organism: uncultured Erysipelotrichaceae bacterium (assembly GCA_902803785.1). GTDB lineage: Bacteria > Bacillota_I > Bacilli_A > Erysipelotrichales > Erysipelotrichaceae > Colivicinus. Next base: position 10,547 of record CADCRE010000031.1, on the reverse strand, counting down.
TGAAGTCTTTCAGATCACCGGACGCAAGCGGGACACGGAATATTTCCTTCTCTTCTCCGCCTTCCAATACGGAATAAACGGTTTCGATCTTTCCTTCTTCACCGCTTTTTCTGGTAAAGACCTTATCATTCAATGAAAAGGAAGAGATCCTTTTCTGCGGACCCAGAACGACTCTGTCTTCTCCGTCTGTGTTCAATCGATGCAGAGACTGCAGATAGTCGTTGTTTTCCATATCGGCGACCGTCTCCGTATAATACAGCACATCTCCTGCCGCAAACAGATTCGACAGATAACGGTATCCTTTCATAAGGTCAAGTTCGATCGGTTTCATTCTTTCTTCCTCCCTTTTCTGTTTCATTATCTACTCAGATCATCTTCCCGTGATTCATCCGGATCACAGAGTTTTCTTAGAAGAATCATCTCATCAAAACGGACAGATTTCAAGAAAGAAACATCACGAAGATGGGAATACAAAAAGCTGTCACAATGCGACAGCTTTTTGTATTCACTTATCTTTTATATGGAACTGAATTTAGAATATGCCCTGTTCACACATTGCGGTCGCAACTTTGATGAAACCAGCGATATTCGCACCGGCAATCAGATCGTAGCCCAGACCGTACTTCTGTGCAGCTTCCAGAGAAGAACGGTAGATGTTGACCATCATATTCTGCAGACGCTGTTCCACTTCTTCTTCCGTCCATACCAGTCTTTCGGAGTTCTGTGACATCTCCAGTGCCGATACACCGACACCGCCCGCATTGACCGCCTTGGACGGCGCAATGATCAGCTGGCTCTTTCTCAACAGCTCGATCGCATCGTTCGTCGTAGGCATGTTGGAGACTTCGATGTAGTATTTCACGCCGGAATCGACGATCTTCTTCGCCTCTTCGATACCGACTTCGTTCTGAGTCGCACAAGGCATGTATACATCCACATCGGAAGTTCCCCAGAACTTCTCGTTCGCGTGGTATTCGCAATGGAACTTGTCCGCATAGGACTTCAGATCGATCTCGTTCCGCTTTCTCAGATCCAGGATGAAATTCAGTTTCTCATCGGTGGTGACGCCTTCTTCATCGTGGATGTAACAGTTCGGACCGGAAACATAGGTCACTTTCGCACCGAGCTGAGCCAACTTCTTCATGACGCCCCAGGCGACGTTTCCGAATCCGGTCACGGCGATCCTCTTGCCTCGGATCGTATCGCCCTGGTGTTTCAGGACTTCATTGAGATAGAAGATCGCACCGTATCCGGTCGCTTCCGGACGGATCAGGGATCCGCCGTAGCTGAGTCCCTTTCCGGTCAGGACACCGTTCTCCCAGACGCCTTTCAGACGCCGGTACTGGCCAAACAGATACCCGATCTCTCTGCCGCCGACACCCATATCGCCTGCTGGAACATCGACATCCGGTCCGATATAACGGTACAGTGCCGTCATATAGTTCTGACAGAAACGCATGATCTCCGCATCCGATTTTCCCACCGGATCGAAATCCGCTCCGCCCTTGCCTCCGCCGATCGGGAGTCCCGTCAGCGCATTCTTGAACGTCTGTTCGAAACCAAGGAACTTGATGATGCTTTCGTTCACGTTCTTCTGGAAACGAAGTCCACCCTTGTAAGGACCGATCGCACCGTTGAACTGGCATCTGTATCCTACATTGGTATGTACTCCACCCTGATCATCCGTCCATACGACCCGGAACTTGAACAATCTCTCCGGTTCGATCATACGGTTCAGAAGATCGACCTTCTCGAACTCCGGATGGACATCGACCACAGGTGAGATCGATGACAAAACTTCTTCAACGGACTGGACGAATTCCGGCTGATTCGCGTATTTCGCCTTAGCTCCATTGATCACTTCCTCAACGTATCTGTTCATTCATTATCCCTCTTTAATAATCTCTACAATTTCATTATAACTTGAAATGCTAAAATAAAATAAAATAAGAGGTAAATTATGGAAATTAAGAAAATCAGGATCATTATGGAAAATGGCAGGGAAATGACGGCCGAACTGTATCCGGAAGTCGCTCCGGAGACTGTCGCAAACTTTCTGGATCTGATCGACCGGAAGTTCTATGACGGGATCATCTTTCACAGAGTCATCAAAGGATTCATGATCCAGGGCGGCGATCCGACCGGAACGGGAATGGGCGGATCCGAAAAGAAGATCAAGGGTGAATTCCTCTCCAACGGTTTCGTCAATGAACTGAAACATACCCGCGGTGTCCTCTCCATGGCCAGAACGATGGACCCGAATTCCGCATCCTCACAGTTCTTTATTATGCATCAGGATGCACCGCATCTGGACGGACAGTATGCCGCCTTCGGAAAAGTCATCGACGGTCTGGATGTCATCGATGAGATCGCGTCGGTCAGAACGGATTTCCGCGATAAACCGCTGGAACCGCAGACGATCAGAACGATCGAAGTACTATAATGAAGAACGATCCCTTTCCGGGATCGTTTTTTCTTTTTTAGTTCTCAAATTGCAGCTGATACAGTTTGTAGTAGTAGCCTCTGTTTTTCAGAAGCTGCTGATGATTTCCCCTCTCGACGATCTCACCGTTCTGTAAGACGATGATCTGATCCGCATGCTGGATCGTAGACAGCCTGTGTGCCACTACCAGCATCGTGCCGATACTCTTCATCTTTTCCAGAGACTGCTGAATGAGGACTTCCGTTTCCGTATCGATGTTTGCGGTCGCTTCATCCAGGATCAGGATCTGCGGTTTATGGATGACCGTTCTCGCAAACGACAACAGTTGACGCTGACCCTGAGAGAGGTTCTCACCCTTTTCGATCAGTTCTTCATTGATGCCTTTCGGCAGTTTGCTGATGAAGCTGTCCGCGTTCACGTAGTGACATGCCTCATCGATCTCTTCCTCAGTAAAGGAATCGTCATGGAGGGTAACGTTATCGGCGATCGTGCCTGAGAACAGGAAGACGTCCTGCAACATCTGACCGACGGCCTTTCGGAGTGAGGAGATCTTGATATCGTTGATGTTGATATCGTCGATCAGGATCTCTCCCTTCTGGACTTCATAGTTACGGACGATCAGAGACAGGATCGTCGTCTTTCCTGCACCGGTCGCTCCGACAAAGGCGCAGGTCTGTTTTGGATCGATCACGAAGGAAACGTCCTTCAGGATCCAGTTCTCATCCTTATACGCAAACCAGACATTCCTGAATTCGATCTTTCCTTTGAATTCCTCGATCTCGATCGCATCCGGCTTGTCCAGGACATCCGGTTTCACATCCAGAAGATTGAAGATCCTCTCGGATGCCGTCAGTGCCTTCTGCAGCGCATTGAGCTGATCGGCCAGATTCTGGATCGGATTGAAGAACTTGGAGAGATACATATAGAAAGCGACGATCTCACCTGCCGAGAGTCCGAAACGGATCCCCTGCAGGAAACATAATGCGATCGAACAGTTGTAGATGAAGGAGATCAGCGGACGGTAGATGCCGAAGGCCTTGGTGACGTTGAATCGCTGGTTCCGCAGTTTCTCGTTCTTTTCGATGAACTGTTCATCCTTCGTCTTTTCCTGATTGAAGATCTGCGTCAGTTTCATCCCCGCCAGGTTTTCCGACAGGAAGGTATTGATATCAGAGATACATGCCCTCTCTTCCCGGAAGATCTTGCGGACCGTCTTGGAGAAGACGAAGGAGATCACAAAGACGATCGCGATGACTCCCAGCATCGAGAAAGACAGTGACGGCGAGATGAAGAACATGATCACATAGACGCTGACCAGAGTCGTCATATCCCTCAGGATACGGACCAGAACGCCTGTAAACAGATCTGACATGGATGCGGTGTAGGAAGTGACTCTGGTGACCAGAGATCCTACCGGCATCTCATTGAACTGATTGAGCGACATGTTTTCGATGTGTTCAAAGATCTCATTGCGCAGACGGTAGATGATACGCTGTCCGCAGTTCTGCAGGATGACCGATTCCAGATACAGGAAGAGCTGATTGATACACATGATCACGAAGGAAAGGATCGCCAGGTTCAGGATCAGTTTGATATTGATACTGTCCCGGACCAGTTCATCGGTGATCCGGCTCGTGAATAGCGGAGAGATGCTGTCGAGGAAGACGTTCACTGCAAGCAATACCAAAGACAGGATGAAACCACCCATCTCGGTACGGATATACTTGAGTGTCCTTCGAATGATGACACCCAGAGGCAGCTTATGGTCGCCTTTCAGTTTTTCGAGTTCTTCATTCATCGTTACAGTTCACTCTCCAGTTTCTGCAGGAAGACCATCTTCTGATAGGTCGGAGATGTTTCCAGCAATCTCGCAGGGGTATCGAAAGCCTCCACACAGCCGTCCTTCAGTACCAGGATCTTGTCCATGTGGGCTACCGTGGAGACACGGGAAGCGATGATGATCGTCGTCTTCCCATGACGTTTTTCATTGATGTTGTTCAGGATCGTCTCTTCCGTCTTCATATCGACAGCCGAAACAGAATCGTCCATGATCATGATCGGCGCATTCTTCATATAGGCGCGGGCGATCGAGATACGCTGTTTCTGACCGCCGGAAAGGGTCACGCCTCTTTCTCCGGTCACTGTTTCATATCCTTCGGAGAAACCGAGGATATTGTCATCCACGTCCGCGAATTTCGCCGCATTGCGGATCTCGGACATGTCGGCCTTGTTGTTGGAGAAGGAGATGTTGTTGCGAATATTGTCGGAGAACAGGAAGTTGTCCTGCGGCACATAGGCGATCGCCTCTCTCAGACTGGCGATATCGATATCCATCAGATCGATGTCATCCACGAAGATCTTTCCCCGTTCGATGTTGTATAGGCGCAGCAAGGAATTGACCAGGGTCGTCTTTCCGGAACCGATCTTTCCGACCAGACCGACCATCTCACCCGGCTGTATCTCAAAAGAGACGTTCTTCAAGGAATGGGTGTCTCCGTCCGGATAGGCGAAAGAGAAATCCCTGAAAGTGATCTTTCCCTTGCAGTCATCCAGTTTGACCGCATTCTCGCTGTTATGGATCTCCTCTTCCTGATCCAGGAAAGCCCAGATACGTGCGGAAGAAGTCCGGCAGCGGGAATACATCTGCAGGATCTGACCCATCGCGATCATCGGCCAGATCAGAGTATCCACATAACCGACGAAGGTCGTCAGTTTTCCAGCCGTCAGAAGGACGGTATGACCGAATATAACGATCGGATCACTGATCGCCGTACGATAGACGAAATAGGCTCCCACGCCCATCAGAAGAGAGATGGTAATGCCGATGATCATCTCGATCGCGACATCGAAGCGGATGGACATCCGTGCGAATTCCAGATTCTTGTCGCTGTTTTCCTTCGCGACCTTAGAGAAGGCCTTGAGTTCCTGCGCTTCCTTGACGAAAGCCTTGATGACCCGGATCCCGGTAAAGGTCTCCTGTGTGAAGTCATAGAGACGGTCGAACTGTTTCTGTCTCTCATCCCATTTATCGGACATGATCTTCTCGACACGGTTGCCCCAGATGATCAGTGCCAGCATCGGCAATACGGCGATCCCGGTCATGATCGGATCGAGACGGAACATCTTCCAGATCGAGACGGCAGAAAGGAACACCGCATCGACGCTCATGATCGTTCCCCATCCGACGAATTCTTCGACTGCCTCTACATCGGAAGAGAACCAGGACATGATCGTACCGATCTTGTTTTCATGGTAGTAGCGCTGAGAAAGACGTTCCGCCTTCAGGAACATTTCATGACGGAGATCGGCTTCGATCCTGCCGGAAGCCCGGAAGATCGCAAAACGCAGTAAGGCTCTCCCGACCAGGAGTATAAAGGCGATCGTGATCAGCTGGCGCAGGATGCCCGCGATATCCGTGACGGTGACGCTGTCCTGATTGGAAACGATTTCCACGATCGTACCCAAAAACTCCGGAACGAAAGTCTGGGCAAAATCCACCGCGATGTTCGCAAGGATCCCGATCAGGAAGAATCCGGAGTATTTCAGATAGTAGCTGAACAGTGTCTTACTCTTCTTCATAGCTCAGAAAAAGCCATATTATATGGCTTTTTCATTATACTTGTAAACTTATACTGTTTTCAATCTATTGCTCGAACTGAGAGTTGTAGAGACGGTAATAGAATCCCTTTTTCTCCATGAGCTGTTCGTGATCTCCGACTTCCACGACATCGCCCTTGTCCAGAACGATGATGATGTCCGCGTTGCGGATGGTGGAGAGACGGTGTGCGATCGTAAAGGCCGTCCTTCCCTTGCGCAGTTCTTCCATGGAATCCTGGATCAGCTGTTCCGTACGGGTATCGACTGAAGAAGTCGCTTCGTCCAGGATCAGGATCTTCGGATCTTTCAGGAATGCCCTGGCGATCGTCAGAAGCTGTTTCTGGCCCTGAGAGATACCGCTCGTCTCTTCGGAGATGACCGTATCGTATCCGTTTTCCAGTGTCTTGATGAAACGGTCGACATGTGCCAGACGGCAGGCTCTGTAGATCTCTTCGTCTGTCGCATCCGGCTTGCCGAAACGGATATTGTCACGGATCGTTCCTTCGAAGAGCCAGGCATCCTGAAGCACCATTCCGAAGATGGAACGCAGGTCTTCTCGCTTGTAGTCGTTGATGTTATGAAAATCCACGTAGATCGTTCCGCCGTTGAGTTCGTAGAAACGCATCAGCAGTTTGACCAATGTCGTCTTTCCTGCACCCGTCGGACCGACGATCGCGACATCCTTGCCCGGTGCTACATACATCGAGAAATCGTTGATGACGATATTGTCCGGTGTATAACCGAAACGGACGTTCTCAAACGTGACGTTCCCCCGGATCTGAATGTTTCCTTTTTCATCATAGATACTGACCGGATCGTCTGTATCCTTCACTTCTTCTGTTTCATTCAGTAAGGCGAAGACCCTTTCCGCAGCTGCCACCATCGTCTGGACGGTGTTCATCAGCTGTGCGATCGAAGAGATCGGCTGCTGAAGACGGCGCACATAGGTTGTAAAGGACTGGATGTCACCGATGGCCATCCGACCGTTGATGACTTCAAATCCCCCGATCAGACATACCGCCACATATCCGACGTTCTGCAGGAAGCCGGTGAGCGGATGCATGATGGAAGAATAGAACTGGGACTTATAGGCGGCCTCATACAGCTTTTCGTTCATCTCATCGAAACGCTGAATGGATCTGTCTTCATAATTGTAGGTCTTTACCAGCAGGTGACCGGAATACATCTCTTCGACATGCCCGTTGATCTTTCCGAGATAGCTGGAATGGTCGCGGAAATGTTTCTGGGATTTTTTGACGGTCAGTGCCGCAATGACACCGGAGAGCGGGATGACGATCAGCGAGATCGCCGTCAGCTTCCAGGAGATCGCCAGCATCATCGCCAGTACACCGACGATATTCACCAGAGAGTTCAGGATCTGGGATACCGTTCCGGTGAGGTTGTTGGAGATGTTGTCGACATCGTTTGTCACTCTGGACAGGACATCACCGTGTGTCTGTGTGTCGAAGTAGGACAGAGGCAGACGGTTGATCTTGCGGGAGATGTCGTCTCTGAGTTTGTAGGAGATATCTACTGCAATATTCACATGCAGGGCATTGACCGTATAGTCGATCAGCGCACTGACACCATAGATGATCAGGATCGTTTTGATCAGCTTTCCGATCGTCACAAAATCGATCCCTTCCCCTCCATTGTATTTGGAAAGGATGCCCTGAGAGATCATCGTCGTCACATTGCCGATCAGACGCGGTCCGTAGATACACATGACCGTAGAGATGATCATCAGGATCAAGGAAAGGACGATCCTTCCGTAGTATGGTCTGACATAGCCTGTCAGCTGTTTCAGAGTTCCTCTGAAATTCTTTGGTTTTTCAACAAGTCTCTGCGGCGGCATCAGGCAAGTTCCTCCTTGGAAAGCTGTGAATAGGCGATCTGACGGTAGACATCGCAGTCCTTCAACAGATCCTTATGCTTTCCCTCTCCTACGATCTTTCCGTTATCCAGGACGATGATCTTGTCCGCATTCTTGATCGTAGAGATCCTCTGGGCGACGATCAGGACCGTCGACTTCGTCTTCTCGATCCTTTCGTTCAATGCGCTGCGCAGTTTCCTGTCTGTCTCATAGTCCAAGGCGCTGAAACAGTCATCGAAGATATAGATGTTCTTCTTCTGTGCCAGTGCTCTGGCGATCGACAGACGCTGTTTCTGACCGCCGGATACGTTGGTCCCTCCCTGGGAGATCTGTTCGGAAAGTCCTTCCGGTTTTTCCGCAATGATATTTTCCGACTGTGAGATGCGGATCGCTTCGTTCAGTTCTTCTTCGGAGATCTCCCTTCCGAATTCACTATTGGAACGGATATCGCCGGTAAACAGGATCGCTTTCTGAGAAGCCAGACCGATCCGTTCATGAAGCTGTTTCTGTGATACATCGCGAATGTCCGTTCCGCAGTAGCTGATCCTTCCTTCCGTAACATCGAAAAGTCTCGGGATCAGTTTTACGATCGTGGATTTCCCGGAACCGGTCGAACCGATGAATGCGACTGTCTCACCCGGTTCAGCAGTGAAACTGATGTCTTCCAGGACACTTTCCTCAGCGCCTGGATAGCGGAATCCGACGTTTTCGAAGACCAGTCTTCCGTTTTCTTCCGGCAGTTTCACAGGATCTTCTCTGTCCAGGATCGTATTCTCCGTATCCAGGATCTCCCGGATACGTTTGACCGACACCAGGGAACGCGGGATCATGAAGAACATCATCGTTACGAACATGAACGACATGACCACATGCATCGCATACTGTGAGAAGGCCATCATATCGCCGATCGTCATCGCATCGATATCGATCTGTCTGGCCGCAAACCAGGTGATGGATACCGTCAGAGCATTCATGACAAAGGTCATGACCGGACCCATGATATTCATGACATTGGAGACAAAGCGGTCGATCCTGCTGAGTTCGCGGTTCGTCGCTTCAAATTTATCTTCTTCCGTCTTCTGCGAATTGAAGGCTCGGATCACCAGCATACCGTCCAGGAATTCCCGCATGACGGAGTTGATCCGGTCGGTCAGTTTCTGGATGACCTCAAACTTCGGAACGGCAAAGACTGCCAGTACGATCATGGCACAGATGATGACGCCGATCGCTACGATCAGCAGCCAGGAGATGTTCGGATATCTCAGGACCTTGATGACGGCGGTGATACCCATGATCGGCGACATCAGCATCATCCTCAGCATCATCATGATCAGCTGCTGGACCTTCGTGACATCATTTCCGGTCCTGGTGATCAGGGATGAAGTGGAGAAGCGGGAGAACTCACTGGAAGAGAACGATTCCACCTTTTCAAACACATCTCTACGCATCGTCGCCGCGACTTTCGCTGCCGTACGCGTGGAAAGATAGGCCGCCGCCAGTTGGATCACGACGCCCAATGCGGCGATCCCCAGCATCTTCAGTCCGGAACTCAGGATGTAGCTGTTCTGGATCTGTTGGGTGGAAACGCCCACATGAGAGTACAGCGTCTGCAGGTACAGACGGACCATACTTCCGAGGTTGTCTTCCAGACCTTCCAGGTTTTTATTCAGCTGTGCTTTTATCGTATCGACCGTTTCCGGTGAAACGTCCGTTCCGCTTCGGTCCAGAAGATAACTGTATACCAAAGGCATCTGCAGGATCTGTTTCAGCTCCGTTCCTTCCTCTTTCAGAAGATAGACATCCTCAGTGAATTCGACCTGCTGTCCGTCGACCGACGCAACGGAACCGCTGTTGACCTTTTCGAACGAAGAAAGGACTTTTTCTTTGTTCACATCGTTCAGGAAGAGGACGATCCGATCCATGTCTTTCTCCGTTACGACGAACGGAACTTCTTCCGTGATCCCTCCGTATTGGATCCCGTTGGTGACGATCCCGGACATATAGTCAGGCAGAGTCAGTTCTGTCTGTACCTGAAAGAATGTCAGGACGACGACCGCGATAACGACAAGCCAGTAAGGCTTCAGATATTTCAGGATCAGTCTCATAAGCGGATCTCCCCGATATTCTCACGGATCCGGTCGATGACACTGTAAAAGACCTCGAGATCCTTTTCCGGGATGCGATCGGTGATGTTCCGATTCAGTATCCTTTCTCTCTGTTCAAAAACTTCCGTATATTTCAGTACACGATCTGTCAGTCGGATGTAGTTCTTCCGGCGGTCACCTTCCGCCTGATCCCGATAGACGAGCCCCTTCTCCGTCAGAGAATCGATCGATCCGGTGATCGAAGCCTTCTTCAGGTGCGTTTCGATCTCCAGATCTTTCTGGCACACATCCTCATCCTTATGTTTCATCAGATACAAGAGGATCTGGAGCTGTGTCATATTGAACATCTTCCGGGGGTTGTATCCGTTGGAGACATATTGGCGGATACTGTGATCCAGACTGCAGATCTCTTTTGCGATATTGCGATCCATATATCCTCCTAATAAAAACAATTAGTTTGGAAACTAACTGTTTTAGATTATAGCCAATGAAAGGGATTTGTCAATTATTCCGCCATCAGGATCGCGAT
>CADCRE010000030.1 GCA_902803785.1 uncultured Erysipelotrichaceae bacterium | reverse complement strand
AGTGATGTTCGCAGGAGAGTTCCTGTCCCTTTTCATCATCAGTAAACTCGGGATCAAGGACCTGTTCGTGAAGATCTGCGGCAGAGAAGATGTCGCGGGATTCATGCTGCAGTATTTTGAATTCTTCGGGATCTGGATCGCGGTATTGCTTGTGGTCGTGATCTTCAAGTCCAACAGAGTAATGCTGAAGTCGTTCGGACATAACCGCAAGGGGAATACGGTCAAGGGCTATCTGATCGGTCTGCTTCTGGGTTTCGGGGCAAACGCGATCTGTGTCCTGATCTCATTGCTGATGGGAGACATCAAGCTCTCTTTCTTTGGCTTCGATCCGATCCTGCTTCTGCTTTTTCTGTTTGCCGTCACGGTCCAGTCCGGTGCGGAAGAACTGGTCGACCGTTTCTATCTGTATCAGAAGCTGAGAAGAAGATACAGAAGTCCCCTGGTCGCCATTTTAGGCAACTCAGTTATCTTTACCTTATTGCACGCACTGAACCCGGGCTTTTCCGTTCTTGCGGCAGTACAGATCTTCTGCGTCGCGGTCGTCTTCTCTGAACTGGTCTATTACTATGACGGGCTTTGGATCGCGATCGCCTTCCATACTGCCTGGAACTATACCCAGAATATCATTTTCGGTCTGCCGAACAGCGGTATCGTATCCGCCTATTCCATCTTCAATCTGGAAGCGGCATCAGCCAGATCCGGCCTGTTCTACAACGTCAATTTCGGTGTCGAAGGAAGTGTCGGCGCTTCTCTGGTCCTGATCCTTACGGGTGTTGCGATCTGGCTGCTCAACAGAGGCAGGAAGGAGAGAACGGATCACTGGAAGATGGCGGAAGTCAAAGAAACGGAAACCGGTCTGTAAAAAGATCTTTTATGACTGATATAATATAAGAAACAAGTGGAGGAAAAAATATGAGATATGAAATAGTTGGCGGCTCTTTTCCTGCGGTCAATATGATCCTGGACAGAGACGAGACCGTTATCACACAGTCCGGCGCTATGGCTTGGTGCGATTCTTCGATCGATATGAGCACCAACGCGGAAGGCGGACTTCTGAAGTCGATCGGCAGGATGTTTTCCGGTGCCAGCCTGATGTTTGTAAGACATACCGCAACGGAAGATGAATCCAAGATCACATTCTCAGCGAGCTTCCCGGGTACGATCAAGGAATTCGTCGTCGATGAAGACCATGAATATATCGCACAGAAATCGGCGTTCCTGGTAGCACAGGACAGCGTCAATATCGATGCGACCATCAATAAGAACTTCTGGGCAGGCCTGCTCGGAGGCGAAGGCTTCGTCTTGCAGAAATTCACCGGAAACGGTCTGCTTCTGGCAGAGATCGACGGTTCTGTCGTGGAACTGGATCTGAAGGCGGGAGAATCCATCAAGGTCGAGACCGGACATGTGGCGCTGTTCGATGCGAACGTTCAGTACGATGTGGAATCCGTAAGAGGCTTCAAGAACATCTTCTTCGGCGGACAGGGACTCTTCTTAACGACCCTGACCGGTCCGGGCAAGGTATGGCTGCAGACTCTGACAGCACAGGATATGGCTCAGAAGCTGATCCCATTCATGCCGTCATCTTCTTCCAGCATCAACGTCAGCTCCGGTTCATCCAACGACTGATAATGACAGGATCCGTTCTTAAGGAACGGATCCTTTTCCCTATCTTTACAGGCATATGTTGACGTGGTTATGGATCGCGGTGTTTCTTCTGCTGATCCCGATCCTTCTGATCCGGGAGAGAAACTACGCGAAGAAGAATAAAGACAGGATCAATACACAGCTGCGAAGAACGGTCTTATACAGTCTCACAGCTGTTTTTCTGGTGCTGATGATCGGTATCGGAGATTTTGTATACGAGGTACAGTACAGGCCGACTGAGATCCTGAGTCAGGACAGCGGAACACTTCGGGTGAAGGTGTATCAGGTCGGCGCTCCCGCCTTTCCTTTCGGACCGGGGAAATGCCGGATCATCCTGGAAGAAGACGGAAAAGAGATCGACCGCTGCGATCTGGAACAAAGCAACGACGGAAAGAACGCAAATGCGTCAGATTTCGAGATCGATTGGGAAGAAGACGGCGTCCGAGTGACCGTTCACGGCGAGGAACAGGAAGACAGACCGTACTTTCTCTACAGCAACGAGGAACATGCGCATCTTCTGAAGGAACCTCAGGTCCTGCATGCGAACTTCATCGAATGGGACGGGGATGATTGCCGGGTGAGCGTATGTGATCCGATGGAGAATACGGTATTTCCCGACGGCGCGAGATTCACGGTCAGCCTTGCGGAAGGAGGAAAGATCATCGGTCTGGACGGAACGGAAATGATCTACCACGCAAAGAGATCTCTGTTTGAAAAGGGACCCGCAAAGATCTTCCGCTGGTCGGAGGGGATGGTGCTGGAGATTACCTTCAGCGGATATGAGGAATACGACGGAGAAAAGGGTTATCGCAATCGGGCCATCGGCAGTCAGATCGAGAATGTCGATGTGATCGTGATCGATGTCCCATAAAAAGATCCGGATAAGGTGTACCGATCGAAGGTGCACTTTTTTATGAAAGAAAGGTCTGTCGGAGGATATCGTGTCCCGTGTGAGGAGAAAGAGGATATAATGAAAAGAAAAGAGAAGGTAACACCATGAAACAATATCTTGATCTATGCCGTGACGTGTTGGAACACGGCCAAAAAAGAGAAGACCGTACCGGTACGGGAACGATCTCGAAGTTCGGCTATCAGATGAGAGTGAACCTGGAAGACGGTTTTCCGCTTCTGACGACGAAGAAGGTATTCTACAGAGGGATCTTTGAGGAACTTTTCTGGTTCCTGAAGGGAGAGACGAATATCCGTCCTCTGGCTTTGAAGAACGTGAAGATCTGGAACGACTGGCCTTATGCGAAGTATAAGGATTCTGCGGAATACAAGGGCGAGACGATGGAGGAATTCATCCAGAAGATCTGTGACGATGAAGCCTTTGCGGACAGATGGGGAGACCTCGGTCCGGTCTATGGCCATCAGTGGCGGAACTTCGATGATCGAGGCGTGGACCAGATCACAAATCTGATCGAGAACCTCAAAAACAACCCGTTCTCCAGAAGACACCTGGTCGTCGCCTACAATCCGGCACAGGTGGAGGATATGGCTCTGCCTCCTTGTCACGCATTCTTCCAGTTTTATGTCTCGGCAGACAGAAAGAAACTGTCCTGCCAGCTCTATCAGCGTTCTGCGGACCTTTTCCTGGGCGTTCCGTTCAATATCGCATCCTACAGCCTGCTTCTGTGCATGGTGGCACAGGTCTGCGGCTATGAACCTTACGAGTTTATCCACACCTTCGGCGATGCGCACATCTATCTCGATCACATCGATCAGATAAAGGAACAGCTCTCCAGAGAACCGAGACCGTTACCGAAACTGTGGCTGAATCCGGAGATCAAAGATATCTTCGATTTCACGATCGACGATGTGAAGGTCCTCGATTACGATCCTTGGCCGGCGATCAAGGGAAAGGTGTCCGTATAATGATCAGTTTTTCTGTCGCATTCGATCCCAACAGAGGGATCGGATATAAAAATGTCATGCCTTGGCATATCAAAGAAGAGATGAAGATGTTCCGCAGGAACACGATGTATAAGCACATCCTGATGGGACAGACGACCTACGACAACCTTCCGGGAAAGCTGAAAGACCGCTACGTCACCGTCGTGTCCATCGATCCGGATTATGTGCCGGAAGATGCGGAAGTGACTCACGATCTGATCGGCTTCCTGAAGGAACACGAGAACGATGAGACGGAATATGTGGTCTGCGGAGGTGCTTCCATCTACCGCCAGGCATATCCGTACGCGAAGAAGGCATACATCTCCTTCATCAAGAAGAAGTATGAAGTGGATACCTGGTTCGATGTCTACGAGGAGGACGACTGGAACGTCATCCTGGAAGAAGACTATGACGAATTCGTCTATCGGGTATTGGAGAGAAAAGAAGAGAAAACAGAAGAAGACCGCTAGCGGTCTTTTCTGAGCATATGACTTTGTTATAAATTACTAACAATCTATAATAGAGTTTGGAAAAGAGGTATATAACATGTTTGATTACACAGGAAAAGTTGTAGCGATCACTGGCGCTTCCTCCGGTCTGGGAAAACAGATGGCGGAAGGCTATGCGAAACAGGGAGCCAATCTGGTCCTTATGGCGAGAAGAGTCGAAAGACTGGAAGCCAGTGCTAAGGAATGGTCTGAAAAGTACGGTGTCGATGTCCTGCCGGTCGCGTGCGATGTCACGAGCGCAGAATCCATCAAGGCAGCCGTAGAAGCAGTCAAGGAACACTTCGGTCACTGCGAAGTCATCGTCAACGATGCGGGCGGTGAAAAGGGTACCGGTACACCGTTGGTCGACTATAAGAGAGAAGACTGGGATTTCACTCTGAATCTGGATCTCACGTCTGTCTTCTCCGTAACACAGGCATTCGTCAACCTGATGAAAGAAGCGATCGCCGAAGGGAAACAGACCTACGGCAGAGTCATCAATATCGCTTCCATCTACGGTCTGGTAGGCAATACCGCATTGCCGACGATCGCCTATCATACGACGAAAGGTGCAGTCGTCAACTTCACCAGAGGCGCTGCCGCAGAACTGGCTACCTCCAAGATCACGGTCAATGCGATCTGTCCGGGTTACTTCTATACCGAACTGACGACGGATACCCTGAATTCCGATTACTTCCAGGCATTCGCAAATCAGTCCGTACCGATGAAGAGATACGGTGAGCCGGGAGAACTGAATTCTGTCGCGATCTTCCTCGGTGCTGAAGAATCGAGCTACGTGACAGGTCAGGCGATCGCTGTCGACGGCGGTTATACCTGCGTATAACAGACAGTCCTGAAGGACTGTAAGAAAGGAAACATATGTATAAGATCGTCAGTAAGAAACCTCTGAATGCCACGGTCACACAGATGGAGATCGAAGCTCCGCTGGTCGCACACAAGGCGAGACCGGGACAGTTCATCATCCTGCGAGTGGATGAAGACGGCGAGAGGATCCCTCTGACAGTCGCCGGGACCGATCCGGAAAGAGGAACGGTCAAGATCATCTTCCAGATCGTCGGTGCGACGACAGAGAAACTGAATCATAAGGAAGAAGGAGAATATCTGCAGGACTTTGCGGGTCCTTTAGGTGTCGCAACGGAGACCGAAGGGATCAGAAAGGTCTGTATCATCGGCGGCGGAGTCGGCTGTGCCATCGCGATGCCGGTCGCGCAGGAGTTCCATCGCCTCGGTGCGGAAGTCACCAGTATCATCGGTTTCCGAAACAGGGACATCGTGATCCTGGAGAAGGAATTCACGGAATGTTCCGACAGACTCTATGTCATGACAGATGACGGATCCTACGGAAGAGAAGGAAATGTCACTGTTCCGCTGAAGGAAATGCTGGAAAAGGGCGAGAAGTTCGACCGTATCATCACGATCGGACCTCTGATCATGATGAAGTTCGTCACCCTGACTGCCAAGCCGTATCAGATCCCTGTCACCGTATCCATGAATCCGATCATGATCGACGGAACAGGCATGTGCGGCGGATGCCGTCTGACCCTGAACCAGGACGGCAAGAGAGTCACGAAGTTCGCCTGTGTCGACGGGCCTGACTTCAACGGCTATGAAGTGGACTTCGATGAAGCGATGTCGAGGAACCGAATGTATGCGGATTTCGAGAGACACGCCTATGAAGAGGCCTGCAATCTGTTCAAGAAGGAGGTGGCATAATGGCCGGGATCATTCCGAAAAAGAATCCGATGCCTTCTCAGGAAGCGGAAGTCAGAGCTCATAATTTCAACGAAGTCGCATTGGGCTACAGCGAGGAAACAGCACTCAACGAAGCTTCCCGCTGTCTCAACTGCAAGAACCAGCCGTGTGTGAGCGGCTGTCCGGTCAATATCCATATTCCGGAATTCATCGCCAAGGTGAAGGAAGGAAAGTTCGAAGAAGCCTATCAGATCATCAACGGGACTTCTTCTCTTCCGGCTGTCTGCGGCAGAGTCTGTCCGCAGGAATCCCAGTGTGAATCCAAGTGTACCCTGGGTATCCGTTTTGAACCGGTCGGTATCGGCAGGCTGGAGCGTTTCGTTGCAGACTGGCATAACGCCAACACGAAGACCGCTCCGGAGAAGCCTGAATCCAACGGTCATAAAGTGGCCGTCGTCGGTTCCGGTCCTTCCGGACTGACCTGTGCCGGTGACCTGGCCAAGAAGGGCTATGAAGTCACGATCTACGAGGCATTACATACCGCCGGAGGCGTGCTGGTCTACGGCATTCCGGAATTCAGACTGCCGAAAGCGATCGTCGCCAAAGAAGTGGAAACTCTGAAAGAGTTGGGTGTTAATGTGGAAACCAATGTCATCATCGGCAAGACCCTGACGATCGACGAACTGTTCGAGATGGGCTATGAAGCCGTCTTCGTCGGTTCCGGTGCAGGACTTCCGAGATTTATGAATATCCCGGGCGAGGCTTATAAAGGTGTCTATTCCGCAAACGAATTCCTGACGAGATCCAACCTGATGAAGGCATACCGGGAAGATCCGGTCACGCCGATCATGAAGGGCGGAAGAGTCGCGGTCGTCGGTGGCGGTAACGTGGCGATGGATGCGGCCAGAACAGCTCTGCGTCTGGGTGCGGAAAAGGTCTATATCGTCTATCGCCGTTCGATGGAAGAACTGCCTGCCAGAAAGGAAGAAGTCGAACACGCGCAGGAAGAAGGGGTCGATTTCCGTCTTCTGAACAATCCGGTCGAGATCCTCGGTTACAACAATCCTGACGATCCGAGAGATCCGAAGAACGGTTTCGTGACCGGAATGAAGTGTATCCGCATGGAACTGGGTGAACCGGATGCCTCCGGAAGAAGGAGACCGGTCGAAGTTGCGGGTTCTGAATTCGTTCTGGATGTGGATACGGTCATCATGGCCATCGGTACTTCACCGAATCCGCTGATCAAGAATACGACGAAGGGCTTGGAAGTCAACTCCCACGGTGGTATCATCGTCAATGAAGACGGACTGACTTCAAGAGAAGGCGTCTTCGCGGGAGGCGATGCGGTGACCGGTGCGGCGACTGTCATCTCAGCGATGGGAGCCGGCAAGCTGGCCGCAAAGTCGATCGATGAATATTTAAACAGGAACTAAGATGAAACTCTATATCTGCGCGAACGGATTCACACAGGAACAGCTCGATCAGGCGAGACAGGCGATCGGTGTGTTTGAACAGAAACAGCACACCTGCGCTATGTCTGAGGAACTGAGCCGAAAGCTCTATCAGGACGAAAGTCACTGTCTTTTCGAGGCGAAGGAAAGCGATCTGATCATCTCTCTGGGAGGTGACGGAGCACTGCTCAGAGCGTCGAAAACGGCTGTCAGGGCAGACTGTCCTCTGATCGGCATCAACAGCGGAAGGCTGGGCTATCTGTGTGCGATGTCCTACGCGGAGATCGACCGTTTCGATGAGATCCTGAAGGAATGCGTGATCAGTGAAAGAAAACTTCTGGGGATACAGGGAGAAGATCTCTGTGCCCTGAACGATATCACCGTATCCAAGGATCAGTTTGGAAAGACCGTCGATCTGTCGATCTGTGCGGAAGGGGAAGAGATCGCGATCCGGGGAGACGGCGTCATCGTCTGTACCCCGACGGGATCGACCGCCTACAACCTGTCTGCGGGAGGACCGCGTCTGGATCCGAAGGCGGAGGTCATCGGGATCACGCCGATCTGTACCCATGACCGAAACACCTATCCGCGGGTCATCAGGGACGATCGGAAGGTCCGGATCAGGGTCAATCACGAGAGCGCAAGGATCTATGTGGACGGAGAATATCTCAAAGATCTGAAGGATCAGGTCGAGATCTGTACCTCCGATCGAACATTGAAACTCTGTCTGAGAAGATGAAAGGAGATCGCAAAATCTCCTTTTTCAATCCCAGTAATCACTCAGTTCGCCCTGTTCGATGTAGAAGTCATCCATCTGAATGATGTAATCCCATTCCGATCCGTTCAGGAACTCATCGATCGGATAGACTCTGACCTGAAGGTCCTTGACCCAGTAGGCTTCTGCGATATAGATATTCGAATCACGGATCCCGATGATCATCCCGATATGTCCGTCCAGGCCGCAGAGATCGCCGACTTTCAGATCCTCGGCACGGAACTTTGAAACGGATACCTTCTGTCCGATATCGGTCAGATCGTAGATATCGTCATTGGGACCTGCGCCGAGATCTCCGCAGTCATATCCTGCGTTGTACAGCACCCAGGTGATGAATCCGGAACAGTCCAGGCCGTTCCAGACATCCTCGCCGGAGTATTCCTCATACAATAGTTTCCCCCATGTTGCGGGTCCGTATACGGATGTACCGATTCCTTCTTCCCGGTCTTCGCTGAGATAGAGTCCGGTATGATAGTAGCGTCCTTCTCCGTCGGCGACACTGTTTTCGCCGTTGAGACGTCCGTTCTCATAGAAGTAATGGAGCTTATAGGGAAAACGGAGGGTCAGGAAGCGGGCAGCTTCTACTGCTGCCGCTCGGGTCTGATAGCCGACCGAGGCGATCTGATAGGCCAGGACTTCGTCCAGCAGATCGTTCTCTTCTTTTGTGTACCGTGTCCCTTCCAGGTATCCTTTCTCGTTGTCGACGATCGGAGCGGTATACAGGTCACTGACCGTGATCTCATAGATCCGCTCTTTTGCAGTGAAAAAGGCCGATCCGGAGGCGATCCCTGTGACCGATTTGTCAGTTTTCTGAATGTATTCCGTTCCTTCCGTGATCTCTCCTTCCTCCAGTTCCACGGTCTCGCCGACAGCCAGATAGAGTTTATAGACGGGAAGTACGGTCTCTTCCTGCAGGGCCTTTCTGCGGTAAGACAGAAAGAACGTTCCCAGCAGCAGGAAGCTCAGAAGCAGGATCATGCGGAACCTCGTATACGATCTCATGTGTCAAATTATATAGGAACGGTGATCGCTGTATGTGAACTTCAGATGAATTAATTCTGAAATATGAATTTTAAAAGCATATTTATGAAAGATGTTTCATCAGGAAAACAAATCGGATCGTTCCTGAGAGATCCTATTACAAATCTTTTACAATTTTATAAACCATAATACAGAAGGATTCCTTTATCATAAAAGTGAGGGGTATATATGATCAGTAATCTCGTATTAGGTGTCTCTCTGGTGATCCTTTTGTGTGTGATCTCGGAGAAGTTCTCATATAAGGTCAAGGTCCCGGCGTTGATCTTTTTCATGTTTGTGGGGATGCTGTTTGGAACAGACGGGATCCTGCAGATCGAATACAGCGATTTTAAATCAGCAGAGATGATCTGTTCGATCGGACTGATCTTCATCATGTTCGACGGAGGATTCAATACAAACTGGCGTTCTGCGAGACCCTATGTCGTGAAGGCGGTCTCTCTGTCTACGGTCGGCGTTTTACTGACGGCGGTATTTACGACGCTGTGCTGTCACTTCCTGATGAAGCTGAGCCTGCAGGAGAGCTTCCTCGTATCTGCCGTTCTGGCTTCTACGGATGCGGCGAGCGTGTTCTCCATCCTCAAGTCCAACAACCTGGATCTGAAGGACGGAACCTCTTCCATCCTGGAAGTGGAATCCGGAAGCAACGACCCGATGGCTTACCTGCTTACCGTTACCGCGATCGGCATCATGAGTTCGGGACAGACGGGAAACATCGTTCTGATGATCGTGGTCCAGCTGGCGGTCGGCCTGGTCATGGGTTTCCTGTTCGCCTATGCTTCGAGATACATCCTTTCCTTGAAGAACGCACTGACCGACGGCCTCGATGTCATCTTCATCCTGGCGATCGTGATGCTGTGTTACTCGGTCACCGACAAACTGGGAGGGAACGCCTATCTGAGCGTCTATATCCTCGGACTGTATCTGGGCAACTCCCGTATGAACTCCAAGAAGGCCATCCTTTCCTTCTTCAATGAGCTGACATCCCTGCTGCAGATCCTGATCTTCTTCGTGATCGGTCTGCTCAGTTTCCCGAAAAGCATGCCGGCATCGATCCCGTTCTCACTGGCGATTGCCGGGATCCTGACGTTCATCTCACGTCCTCTGATGTCCGTCCTGCTCCTGCTTCCGCAGAAGTGTTCCTTGCGGCAGTGTCTCCTGATCTCGTGGGCAGGCCTGCGCGGAGCTTCTTCGATCGTCTTTGCGATCGTCGCCGTCTCCTCCGGGATCGCACTCAGTTTCGACCTCTTTCACGTCGTCTTTCTGGTGTCGCTGCTTTCGATCGCTGTACAGGGCGCCTTCCTGGCGCCGATCTCAAGATGGCTCCGTCTGGTCGAAGAAGAGGCCAACGTATATAAGACCTTCAACGATTATGAGGAGTCTGTGGACTTCCAGTTTACGCGGATCCGCGTGAAAGAAGGCAGTTCCTGGGCGGGAAAGAAAGTCAAGGAAGTCGATTTCCCGGCCGGAGCTCAAGCGGTCATGATCAAGAGGAAGGGCCGTTCGTTTGCGGCCAGAGGAAGCAGTATCCTGGAGGCGGGAGATGATCTGATCCTGAACATGCCTCCGTACTATCCGGGAGACCGGGAAAGGGTCATGGAGGTGGATGTCTACCGAAATCACAAATGGGCGGGAAAGACCGTAGAGGAACTGAAGATCCCTTCCAATCAGCTGATCATCATGGTGATCCGGGACGAGGAGAAGATCATTCCGAACGGGGATACTCTGATCAAGGAAGGAGATGTCCTTCTGCTGTTCAAAGGAGAATAGATTTCAGTATAATTTAGGTATGAACAGAAGCGTTTTTATTGCCCGGGTGAAAGACAGAGGCATCGACCTGAATGACAGGATGATGGAACAGCTGGATATCTATGCGTCTTACCTGAAAGAATACAACGAAAAGATCAATCTGACGGCGATCACCGAATATGAAGAGGTGCTGGATAAGCACTTCTATGATTCCCTGCTTGCGGTGGATAAAAGACCGGAAGGGACATTGGCAGATATCGGAAGCGGAGCCGGTTTTCCCGGCGTGGTCCTGAAGATCGTCTTTCCGGACCTGAAAGTCGTACTGATCGAACCCATCAACAAGCGCTGTGTCTTTCTGAATTCTCTGATCGAGAAACTGGACCTGAAGGACATCGAAGTCATCTGTGCCAGGGGAGAAGACTGGTCATTGACTCATCGGGAAGCCTATGATTACGTGACTGCGCGTGCCGTATCCAATCTCAACAGCCTCATCGAAGTCTGCGGAGCGATGGTGAAGGAAGGCGGTCAGTTCCTCTGTATGAGAGGAAAGGACGGAGAGGAAGAGATCGCTGCCGCGAAAAAGGCGATCGAGACGATGGGATTCTCCATCGGAACGCTGCGTCATGAGGAACTCTCACAGGGAGATCAAAGGGTCATCTGCGATTTCACAAAAGTGCGTCCGACCCCATTAAAATATCCTAGGAAATATAATATAATTAAAAAGAACCCATTATGAAAAAAGAGATCGTCAAGATAAGACTGAATAAGATCATTCCGAACAAGAACCAGCCGAGACTGGATTTTTACGACGATTCGATCAAAGGGCTGGCAGAATCCATCAAACAGAACGGACTTTTACAGCCGATCACGGTCCGTAAAGCCGGAGACAAGTTCGAACTGATCGCCGGAGAGAGAAGATACCGCGCATGTATGTTGAACGGCGCAAAGGATATTGAGGCCATCATCATGGAATCTACGGATGAGGAATCCGCAAACCTGGCTCTGATCGAGAACATCCAGAGAGAGGATCTCAACGCGATCGAGCAGGCGATGGCGATGAAAAGGATCATGGCCAGTGAGAACATCACACAGAACGAGCTGGCGGAGCGTCTGGGCTATCGGCAGTCGACCGTCGCCAACAAGCTTCGTCTGTTGAAACTTCCGGAATACATCAAGAAGGCCATCTCGATGGGTACGATCACTGAGCGGCATGCGCGTGCACTTCTGAATGTCCCGGAGGACAAACTGGAAGAGGTCTATCTGACCATCACGAACCGCAAGTACAACGTTTCCAAAACGGAAGAATACATCAAGGAACTGACGGAGAAGCGCCGGAACAAGGGCGTTTCCAACAATCTGAAGATCGGTATCAACACCATCAGCGAGGCATATGAACTGTGCCGCAGGTCAGGTATCGATGCGGATATGCAGGTAACGGATTACGAAGATACCGTAAAGATCGTGATCCGTATGAAGAAATAGGAGGCAGCCATGGCGAAGATCATCGCAATCGCAAATCAGAAAGGGGGCGTCGGAAAGACGACCACCAGTATCAATCTGGCTGCCGGTATGGCATACCTGAGACATAAGGTCCTCTTGATCGACTTCGATCCTCAGGGCAATGCGACGCAAGGCGTCGGCTATCGTGTAGGACTTCATGACCTGACGGTCTACGATGCGATCCTGAACGATACGGACGTGCGTGACTGTATCAAGACCCTCAGCAAGCCGCCGATGGACATCCTTCCCGCAAACATCTCTCTGGCGGGAGCGGACCTCGAACTCGCAAGGATCGAGGAACATCGGGAAGACTTATTAAAACGGGTCCTGAGTCCGATCGAGGACGACTACGAATACATCATCATCGACTGTCCGCCTTCTCTGGGCTTACTGAATACGAACGCCCTGACGGCTGCGGATTCGGTACTGATCCCGGTACAGAGCGAATACTACGCGCTGGAAGGCATCACGCAGCTCCTGCAGACGATCCGTCTGGTCCAGAGGCTGTTCAATCCGGATCTGAAGATCGAAGGCGTCCTGTTGACGATGTACGATGCGAGGACCAACCTTTCCGCCGAAGTCGGACAGGAGATCCGCAAGCACTTCAAAGAGAAGGCTTACCGTACCTATATCCCGCGCAACGTCCGTCTCTCGGAAGCTCCGAGTGCCGGGCTGTCGATCTTCGACTATGCGCTCAATTCCGAAGGTTCCAAGGCATATGTGGCATTGACCAGAGAGGTCATTGAAAACAACACGGAGGAAAACAATGGCAGGAAATAGAAAACTGGGGAAAGGACTGAACGCCATCTTCGGCGATGATATCGACAGTTTCCTGGAAGATATCGAGAAGGGAAATTCCCAGTACAGCGGAACGGAAAAGAACGAACTGCCGATCCGGGAGATCCGTCCGAATCCGTATCAGCCGAGAAAGGAATTCGATGAGAACGGCCTGAAGGAACTGGCAGATTCCATCCGGGAGAACGGCGTATTCCAGCCGATCCTGGTAAGGAAATCTTCCGTCGGCTATGAACTGGTCGCCGGCGAGAGGAGACTGAGAGCTTCCAAACTGGCCGGGAAACAGAACATCCCGGCGATCATCGTCGACTTCGATGACCGGCAGATGATGGAGATCTCCCTTCTGGAAAACATCCAGAGAAAGGATCTGACTCCGATCGAAGAGGCTGCGGCCTATGCCCAGCTCATCCGCAAGTTGAACTATACCCAGGACGAACTTGCAAGGCGTATCGGCAAGTCCCGGGCGAATATCGCCAACATGTTGCGACTGCTGAACCTGCCGGAAGAGGTCAAGAAACTGGTGAACGAAGGAAAACTGTCCTACGGTCAGGCCAGAGCACTCCTGGCTCTGGAAGATGAGGACAGGATGATCGAAGCGGCCGATCTGGCCGTGCGGAAGCAGCTCAGCGTCAGACAGCTGGAAGATCTGTGTTCCGATCATCCGCGAAAAGGCAGAAAGACGACGGAAAAGACGAGAGATCCGTTTACCGAAGATGTATGTAACAGACTGCAGCGCAAATTTGCGACGAAGGTCGATATCGAAAAGAAGAAGATCAGTATCTATTTCAACGATACAGAGGATCTCAATCGGATCCTGGAAATAATGAATGTCATAGAAGACTAGAAAGGAAGCACTTATGGCAGAAGAGAATAAGATCGTATTAACATTAGGGGATGAACAGGTACAGGAAGAGGAAAAGGAAGAAGAAGTCAAGGATCTCGCTTCCGTACCGGTATCGGATGTCGTGGGCTATGCGAAGCTGGATGACTCCGGACTGAGTGAAGAAGAGAAGAAGATGGTCGAGGAATTCTCCAAGAAGATCGATATCACGGAGACGAATTCCATCCTGCAGTACGGTGCGACCGCTCAGAACAAGGTAGCTGACTTTTCTGACACGGCACTGAAGAACGTCAAGACGAAGGACATCGATACAGTCGGCGATACACTGCTGGAACTGGTCGCGGAACTGCGCAACTTCGATGTCGATGAGAAAGACGGTTTTTTCCAGAAACTGTTCAAAAAGAACGCAAACAAGATCGACGGACTGAAGGCAAAATATGACAGCGCCAACGCAAACGTCGACAAGATCGTCAAGATCCTGGAGAACCATCAGATCACACTGATGAAGGATATCTCCCTTCTGGATCAGCTCTATGAAAAGAACCTGGTCAACTTCAAGGAACTGACGATGTATATCCTGGCCGGCTACAAGCGCCTGGAAGAGATCAAGAAGACAGACCTGAAGGCCGCGTTGGACAAGGCAGCGGAGACCGGCTTGCCGGAAGATGCACAGGCAGCCAATGATCTGTCCGAAGCGATCAACCGTTTTGAAAAGAAGCTCCATGACCTGGAACTGACCAGAATGGTCTCCATCCAGATGGCTCCGCAGATCCGTCTCGTTCAGAACAACGATACGCTGATGACGGAAAAGATCCAGTCGACACTGGTCAACACGATCCCTCTGTGGAAGTCACAGATGCTGATCGCGATGGGTATCGCTCATTCCAAGGAAGCGGTCAAGGCTCAGAACGAAGTTTCCGAGATGACCAACAAGATGCTGAAGGAGAATGCCGAGAACCTGAAGATGGCGACGATCGAGACTGCCAAGGAATCCGAGAGAGGCATCGTCGATATCGAGACTCTCACCGAGACCAACAAGAAGCTCATCGAGACTCTGGAAGAGGTCAAGAGGATACAGCTCGAAGGCCGCGAGAAGAGAGCTGCCGCTCAGCAGGAACTGCGCCGGATCGAGACCGAACTGCAGAAGGAACTCACCGACGTCATCAACAAATAATCCCAATAACAAAAAAGGTCCGATCGTTAAGATCGGGCCTTTTTTCTCTATAGTATACTGAAGGTGAGGAGGGTTCCTTATGAGACAGATCATCCTATCCACGATGGCTCCGGCCTTATGGTTCATGACTTGTTTTGATGCGATATCGATCTTTGCGATGTTCCGAAAACGAAGCAGAAGTCCGATCCCCGTTCTGACAGGGATCCTGTGTCTGGGACTGTTCTATGACTCTCTGATCCTGTCTTTGGGAGCGTTTCTGCCGTTCAGTTCCTTACTGAAATTCCTGAGTCAGTTCCGCTATATCCTGCATTGCGTCCTGATCCCGCTCTTATTCCCGATCTGCGGATATTCCCTGAAACTGGATCGGAAGGTCATGAAGGTGATCTGGGTCGTCACGGTCATCATCATGGCGGTCGGACTTTATGCGGGGATCTCGATCGTGACGGAAGAGAGGACGGTCGGCGCGATCCGCAGATATGCGCAGTCCGATCTGACACCGAAGTTTGCGGATACGGTCGTATCGATGCTGGATGTGGTCCCGGTCTTCTTCATGATCGGTATCGGCATCTATCTCATTATCAGAAAGAAGAATCCGCA
This sequence comes from uncultured Erysipelotrichaceae bacterium, assembly GCA_902803785.1. Taxonomy (GTDB): domain Bacteria; phylum Bacillota_I; class Bacilli_A; order Erysipelotrichales; family Erysipelotrichaceae; genus Colivicinus. The sequence continues at coordinate 1,114 of CADCRE010000030.1, read as the reverse complement.
CATGTTCCTGGCGGGAGGGTTCATGCTGCTGTTCACGATGCTGGGGATCTTCCTGGGGAAGGATCCTTCCGGCGACAAGACACAGAGCCTGATGTTTTACATCAGTATGTACGGAGAGGCGCTGATGGTGTACTTCCTGTACCGTTTCATCCGAAAGGAAGAACAGATTCTCAAGTGAAAAGAACCCGACAGACGTCGGGTTTTCGATAGATAAGAAAAATGAATTTTATCTGAATTCCGGGTCAGAATCATTTATTCCCGTTCTGATTTGGGCTATTCTATATTCATAGAGACAGAGCTGTTTTTTTGGTATGCGTAAAGATAGATCTTTTTAAGATAAAATAGAGATGAAAGAAGGAATGCAGTATGAGTGATAATGTAGAAAGATGTTCCATCTGCGGGGAAGAACTGACGAAGTTCGGAAACCGGCAACTGAAAGACGGGGTGATGTGCCGCAACTGCGTCAAGCTGGCATCGTCCTGGCTGAGCGAAGAAGACTATAGAAACAGAACGGTCGAAGAAATGAAGAAACATCTGAAATACCGGGAGGAGAACCTCGAGAAACTGGCGAAGTTCAAGAAGGACAGATGTGTGGAGGGGAAATATTCTCTCTATATCGACGATGAAAAGAAGGAATTCGTCTTATCCAAGAGAAAGGATATGAAGAAAGAGAACCCGGACATCATTCCGCTGGATGCAGTCACGGAGATGTCGGTCACCGAAGAACCTTATAAGGAAGGAGAAGGTGTGGATATCTTCTTTGAAGCCGTATTGGAGAATGAAGAACTGAATACGGTCCGTTTAAGGGTCAACGAATTCCCGGGGATGACGAAGGATGATGAAGAGTATCCGAAGGTCTGCGATACCGCGCTGGCTTATCTGGATGCCCTGGCAGATAAAGAAGTATTCGAAGAAGTGGAGGAGTAACATGAGCGAGAGACCAAAGAGCCGCAAGAGACATATCGTCGACGGGAACGTGGCTGAGATCAAGAAGAGTGAAGAAGGACTCGGACTGGGAAAGATCGGTGAAGCGACCGGTTTCCTGAAGAAGATGATCAAGAGGATCAGAAGAGGCAAGGACAATGACTGAAAAGAAGAAAAAAGGCTTCAGTCT
>CADCRE010000029.1 GCA_902803785.1 uncultured Erysipelotrichaceae bacterium | reverse complement strand
GGATCCGTCCTTTCCGAACCATACCTTGGAATGATCCTCATGACCGTAATCATCTACGGTATTGTAGTAGGTCTTTCCTGCGATGTCATAGGCTGTATCTTCCTCTTTGGGTTTGGTACAGGCACACAGGCACAGAAAAAGACCCATGATCAACAAGATAAATGATCTCTGATTCTTTTTCATATCGTTCCTTTCTCAGATGATCCCCAACGGGATCAGAGTCACCAGACACAGCGCGACCAGACCCCAGACGATCTTCAGGAAATCCATCTGTTTCTTCTTCTCCCAGAACGGCACAAAGTTACAGGCCAGGAAGAACGGGATATATGTCGTGATGAACACCGGAAGCACTCCCCACCAGCGATAGACCCAGATGAAAGAATGGTTCGATGTCCCTGCCAGGAAGGATTCAAACAGCGCAAACAGCGCCGCCATAGCCAGGGCACCCTGCAGCTTCTGTTTTTTATCCGGTTTCTTCGGAAGCATCTTGTAGGAAATGATGCCTGCCAGAGAAAACATCATCGACAATTCCCAGCACACCCCGATCAGCAGGATAAACGTCGTCGACTGATTGCTGACAGACCAGAGGGGATATCCCGTAAAATGTCCGATGACCGCATTGCCTATCTCATAGAGCCAGTGCACACCGTACAGGGAAAATCCCGCTACCACGGCCTTATAGTCCTTATTCTTGACTTCCGTCCAATACACATAAAAGACGACCGCAAGAATAAAGATGAAAGTCCAATTGAAATTATCGGTACTCCGGACGATGATCGCATCTACCAGATCCTTCGCGTCCTGAGAACCGTCTCCCCAGAATACAAACATATTATTTATCCTCTTTCCTTATCTTTATTATGACATATTATCCTTCCTACATACAGATGCATACCCGGTCGGAATATGCGCAACATAAAAACCTTCTCTCGAAGGCTTTTCTTTAATGTGTTTTTTAATAATCCAGCCAGTCCAGGAACAGTTTGACGGTAACGTCTCCCGCTCCGAAGATCTCTTTCAGTTCGTTCTGTGTCATCCCCAGGATGTGTCCCAGACGCGTATAGCTCCAGGTGTTCTGACCGTAGAAGATCGTGATCTGATCACCCTGATACAGGAAGATATCTCCGACTTCAGATGTGATCCTTTCGTCCTCCGTCGGAAGCGACCATGGCAAAGGTCCGACCTTCTCAAAGCTTCCGTATTCGGACAGACGGACTTCGATCTCTTTTTCTTCCGTCAGTTTTCTCTTCAATTCTTCTCCTGCTTCGTTTTTTGCGATCACGGCACTCAACTGTGTTCCGTTGACTTCAACGATCAGGTTGCATTCCGGTTCGTCCGTATAATGAAAATCTGTCACGATATCTCCTTTCCAGTCTGCGATCCCTCCGAATTCACAGACGTTCGTATAGCCGAGTTCCGTCAGGATACCGGCCGCCTGTTTCGAACGGACACCGGTACGGCAGTAAAGCAGAAGCAGCCGCTCCTTATCCGCAAGTTCCTTCGGTGCCATCTCTTCGATCGTCTCTACCGGGAGGTTGACCGCATTCGGGATATGTCCTTCCGCATATTCAGAAGGAGTCCTGACATCGACGACCGTACACTCTTCTTCCTCCATCATCCGCATCGCCTCTTCCTGACTGATACTTCGAAAAGAAGTCTTCTCTTTTTCTCTGCAGTCAAAGAGACAGACCAGGAACAGGAGACAGAGGACGTATATGATCTTGTGTTTCATTCCGATTTCAGTTTATCCTATTTTATCTTTCGGTTGAAAGATTTTTAATCGGAAACAGAAAAGACAGCCTCATAGCTGTCTCATCCTTCCTAAGCCTGTGCTTTTTCGACCTGATAGTATCTGTCCAGATCCTTCTTGATCAGCGTATAGATCTCCAGGCCTTTCTCACTGCGGAACTTCCGGACCAGTCCGCGATAGATATAGTTCTTCTCACTGCGTTTTTCTGCGGGCACCTTATCGAGATACTTCTGCACCTCTTTGATCTCGTTTTCCGGCAGTTCCTTCAGAAGTTCATACAGGAGCTTCTGACCGGCTTCGTTCTTCGGCTTCTCTTCCTTCTTCTTTGGGGAAGCCTGTCTCTTCTTCGGAACGTTCTGTTCCTTGGATTCGTCTTTCTTGATGATGCGGATCTCGGAATTCGGATTCTTTTCCCTTGTCTCCGCTTTTGTCTCAGGTCTCTTTCTCGTCCGGGCCGTCGAAGGAGTCTTCTTCACCTTTTCCGGCTTGGTGTTGATCCTCTTGACGTCGATGCCGACGCTTTGCCAGTACTCGATGACGCCGTCATAACCGGTGTCCTGAGATACGACGGTATAGGAGGAGTGCTTTCCTTTTCCGATCAGGTATCCGAGATAGGAAGAGAGATAGAAGTCCAGGGAGTTCTTCCCCGGCTTGCATTCGATGATGTTGATCTTGTATCGATGCTCGTCCGTCAGTTCCTTCAGCAGAGTGAAATTCAGACTCTTGGCGTTCTCGGTCACACAGATGAACAGTTCAAATTTCTCATCCTTGTTCAAAAGACTGACCCAGGTGGAACCGACATTCTCGCTGTCGATCAGATACGCGGGTATTTTTGAAAAAAACATTTTACTTTACCATATTTCATTATTCATAAACTCGTTCTCTACGGAACGGCAGACAGTGCCGGAAAAACATTCCGGACAGATAGGACATGACCGCTGAAAAAGAAACAGAGATGCGGGTCCGCAGGAGAGATCAGGGCGTTCAGATAGATCTGAAACGGAACGACACTCGAAGGATAGTGTCTGATCGTCTTCCTGTCCCGTTGAATTCACGATGTCCTGAAGGTGCGTTCAGGACACAGGTGTCTGTGCTTCTTCCTGAGAGATCCTGTATTTCCGGATCATATACGGGATCAGTGCGCTGTCCTTCTGTTTTTTCTCAGCTTTCGAAACAGAAGATGCGGTCACTCAGGGATCGATGCTTTTTCAGCATATACAAATTATACTATATCTTTTTATACTTCTCTATTTCTGACGAAGCGGCCCATCGTCTCCGTTGAATTTCCCTTTCGTTTTTCTTACAATTGAATCATTAAAAACGTATATATCATCTATCCGGAGGTGTCTTATGAGTGAAGAAAAGCTTTCCATCAAAGATGTCAGGATGAACCGCAAGGCCGTCCTGATCCGTATCGCCGTCCTTCTGGCGATGGTCCTTCTGGCCGGGATCGCCACCAGGATCGTTCCGCAGGGCGTATTCGACCGTCAGACGATCGACGGACATACCGTCATCGTCGAAAATTCGTTCCATTATCTGGAAGGATCCCCAAAGTCGATCCTATCCTGGTTCACCGCTCCGTTTCGGGCCCTGCTGTCCGGATCGACTACACTGATGATCCTGCTTTCCCTGCTGTTCATGGGCGGCATCATGGTCGTCCTGGATCAGGCGAAAGTCGTCATCTATCTCGTCTCCGCCATCATCAAGAAGTTCGGTGACCGCAAATACACTCTGGTCTATATCCTGACCTTCACGATGATGCTGATCGGAGCGACACTGTCGTTCTATGATCAAAGCGGTATCTTCATTCCGATCACGCTGGGCATCTCCTTTGCGGTCGGCTGGGATTCCCTCGTCGGTATCGGTCTTTCCTATCTGCCGATCGCTCTGGGATTCTCCGTTTCTCTGATCAACCCGTTCACTGTCGGTATCCCTCAGTCCATCGCCGGACTTCCGCTCAACTCAGGACTTTGGCTCAGACTGATCTTCTTCGTCTTCATGTATCTGCTGTATGTGACGTTCCTGATGTCCTATATCAGAAAGATCGAAGCCGATCCGACAAAGTCGATCACTTACTCCACAGACGGAATGATCCGTCATCTCTTTCCTTCCGAACTGGATGAAGAGATCCTCGGTGACCGGAAAGTACGTAAAGCGACCCTCTGGTTCGTCGGCTGCGTCCTCGCAGTCTTCCTTTACTCGGTCGCTTCTCTGTTTGTAAAGGCGCTGTCTGCGATCGCGATGCCTGTGATGCTTCTGTTCCTGATGGCAGGAGCCATCGGCGGTGCACTGATCTCCGGACGGGTCAGTCTCAAGGATGTCCTCAAGGGAATGATTCAGGGAATGAAGATCACGGCACCTGCTGTCCTCGTACTCATCCTGATCGTCGGCATCCGTCAGATCATCATCGACGGCCAGATCATGGATACCCTGTTATATTACTTCTACAGCACCATCGAAGGGACCAGTCCTTTCTTTGCGATCTTCATCATCCTGCTGATCACGATGCTGATGGAATTCGTCGTCGGCAGCGCATCCGCAAAAGCCTTCCTGATCCTGCCTCTGCTGATCCCTTTAGGAAACCTGATCGGGATCACCTCGCAGACCGTCGTTCAGGCCTATCTCTACGGAGACGGATTCGCCAACGCCTTCTATCCGACTTCCACCATGCTTCTGATCATCTCCGGCATCATCAATATCTCGTTCGCTCAATGGTACAGATGGACCGGGAAACTGATCGGAAGGATCGTGTTATTCGTCGTCGTGACACTGCTGATCTGCGTTGCGATCCATTACGGACCGTTCTAAGGAGCTGATATGAATTCATTATTACTGATCAAAAACGAAGCACAGAAACAGATACTGAAAACCGTCGAAGATGTCTTCGGTGACGGCACGCTCTATTCATTGAACTATACCTGTGACTACAGACTGGACGACATGCTGAAGTTCGACATCGCCGATCCGATCGCCCTGATCGGTGCGGTCACAAAACTGATGGACCTCAATCCGATCCCGCAGTCTCTGATGCCCGGACTTGGCTGCAGCGCCTTCCTCGCCCACGACTCGAACGGCCACATCCTCCTCGGCCGCAACTACGACATCAAACACGAGATGACAGCGTTGCTGATGCGTTCTGCAGCACAGAAGGATTCCATCCCATCCCTCTCCATGGCCGATATGGGCTGGTTCGGTTATCAGAAGGGAGATCTGAACGACGGTAAGCACGACAACAGTCTGTGCATCGCCGCTCCCTATCTTCCGGTCGAAGGAATGAACGAAAAAGGCCTGGCGATCTGTGTCCTGCAGCTGATGGGCTGTACCACACACCAGGATACCGGAAAGAAGAAAAGCATCACGACACTGGCGATCCGTGACGTTCTGGACAAGGCGGGAAACGTAGAGGAAGCGATCGAGATCTTCCGCAGCAGAGACATGGTCTCCACCAGAGAAGGTTTCGATTACCACTTCTTCCTCGCAGACCCGAGCGGCAGATCGGCTGTCGTCGAATACAAAGACGATGAGATGCATGTGATCGACGCAGACAGAGTCACCAACTTCTTCCTCTGCGATCCAAACGGCATATTACAGGTCGGAAGAGAACGCTATGACGCGATCGACGGGATCCTGCGCTATCGGGAAGGACGTCTGGAGAAGGAAGAGGTCCTGGAAGTCCTGAAACTGGTCTCACAGCCAAGCGGAGGCACCAAAGGTCGAAGCAATACCCGCTGGTCTGCGATCTATGACCTGACGGATCTCAGTATCGACATCTATGTTGATCATCAGTATCAGAGACCGTATCATATTTCTATGAAGGAGGATATAGAATGAGACCTCTCATCGGAATCACCTGCAACCTGTCCGAACGGACCGTCGCTGAGATCAATACGCGTATCTACCAGGATCTCGGGAAGACCTACACGGACGCGATCAACAACGCCGGAGGCGTACCTGTCATCATTCCCAACGATCTGAAGGAAGAAGATATCCCTGTCATTGTACAGAAGATGGATGGCTTCCTGTTCTCCGGAGGGGTCGATGTCGATCCGAAACGTTACGGAACAGAGAACGACGGGACCGTAAAATATATCACACCGGAACGGGATGAAACGGAACTTCTCCTTCTGGACTATCTTCTGAAACATTCCGACAAGCCGATCCTGGGGATCTGCCGCGGGATCCAGGTCATCAACGTCGCCATGGGCGGGACCCTCATCATGGACTTACCGACGGCCGGAAAGAACGTCCATTCCTTGATCGAACAGACCCGGGAATCCTTCACCCACGAGATCGAGATCGTCGAGAACGCCCGTCTCAGCCGGATCCTACAGGGAGAAAACAGAGTCAATTCCTTCCATCACCAGGCAGTAGACAGACTCGGAGAAGGACTGATCGTTTCTGCTTACTCAGTCAACGACCATGTGATCGAAGCCTTCGAATCAGATAATGATAGATGGCTCGTGGCCGTGCAATGGCATCCGGAAGAGCTCACCTTCAATGAAGGTCACCGAAGACTCTTCGAAGAACTCATAAGGCAGGCCTCTTCCCGATGACAGAAACGAAGATCTACGTCGGACTCAACGACGCCACGATCCGTCAACAGCTCTATGAAACGGACCGCTACATCTCCATACTGAAAAACATCTGTGTCGCCTATCACGTTCCCTTCTCTCTTTCCACGATCCGCGGTTCCTACTTCCACGAGGACGGCGAATACACCGAAGAGAACACCCTCGTCCTGACTCTGATCGATATCGACAAAACGACGATCGAAGAGATCGCCAAAGATCTGTGCAGTTTCTTCCATCAGGAATCGGTCATGGTGACAGAGACAGAGATCAATTCCTATTTCATACAGGATTCCATTGAAAGATAAAAGCCTCATTTGAGGCTTTTATTACAGAGTATTCAGATACTGATCCAGTTCCTTTTCACAGATGTCGTTTTTCTTTACGGTCGGATCCTTGTATTCCTTTCCCCGGAAGACGACGAGATCCAGTTTTCTCAATGCGTCGAAACCGTCCAGAGGATTCTTTTCCGATACGATGAAGTCAGCGGATTTTCCTTCTTCGATGGAACCGGTCTCTTTATCGATCCCCAGAAGTTTCGCATTGTTCAGAGTCGCTGTATATAAGGCATAAGTCCGATCGACTTCACACAGTTTATGGAAGTATTCCAATTCTCTCCACATGTCGTAGTGAGTCACGAACGGACATCCCGTGTCCGTCCCCAGTCCGACTCTGACGCCGTTCTTCAGGCACTTCTTCACACCGTCGATCATTCCTTCCAGGAGGTATTCGGAGTTATACATCGTGATGTCCGTTGCCTTGGTGTACTTCGGATCGAGCTTCGCCAGCGGAATGGCCGGAGACAGCGTACATACTTCGATCGCATCCTTCTCTAAAAACATCCGGATCGTTTCCTCGTTCATATAGGAACCGTGTTCGATACAGTCGACGCCGTTTTCCAGAGAGATCTCCACACCCTGTGGACTTTCCACATGAGCACAGACCTTCAATCCGAGACGGTGTGCTTCTTCGGTACAGATGCGGATCTGTTCCGCAGTCATCTTCATCTCTCCCGGTTCTCCCTTGACCTTGGCATCCAGGACACCTCCCGTCACCATGATCTTGATCCAGTCGACACCGTTCTTCGCATTGTCCTGTATATAGGAGATGAATTCTTCCTTATTGTGAGCGCCGACGGCGACAGTCCCTTCCATATGTCCTCCCGGGATCGTCACCGCATAGTCACAGGCGATCAGACGCGGTCCGACGAGTTTTCCTTTTTCGATCTCATCACGGATCATCGTATCGATATGTCCGACACCTCCGACCGAACGGATCGTCGTACATCCTGAAAGCAGCTGCGTCTTCATATTCGGATCGCAAAGCAGTTTCTTCGCCAGTTTCTGCGTCAGCTTCGTCTTGGTCACAAGCTTGACCAGTTTCTTGTTGTCGGTCTCCTTCTCCTTCGGAAAACCGTTTGCGGGGATGTGCACATGCATATTGATCAGACCGGGCATGAGATACTTTCCGTTCAGATCGACCTCTCTGTCACCTTTCAGATCCTTTCCGACCTTTACGATCTTCCCATCCTCGACCGCAATACACATATCCTCTCTGACTGTCATATCCTTTGTGCCGTCCAGAAGCCGGCAGTTCCTGTATATCGTTTTCATGTATCCATTATACCGCCCCATTTATATCACGTTCCAACAATGATATAATCAAGGGACAAAAGCAATACGGAGGATGATAAAATGATCGAATTCAAAAATGTCTCCAAATCATATAAAAAAGGTACCAAAGCTGTCGATGACCTGACTCTTACGATCAATAACGGCGAGATCTTCGGTTTCCTCGGCCCTAACGGTGCCGGAAAATCCACCAGTATCCGGATGCTGACGGGGATCCTGAACATCGATGAAGGACAGATCCTTCTGGATGGGATCGATATCACAAAGGACCCGATCGAAGCCAAGAAACACTTCGGCTATGTCTCTGACGATCCCGATCAGTTCCTCGCCCTGAAAGGGATCGAATATCTCAACTTCATGGCAGACATCTATCAGGTCGAAGACAGACGTTCCAGGATAGAAGAACTGACGAAACGCTTCGAGATCGCCGATGCCCTGGACAGCCGCATCGAATCCTATTCCCACGGTATGCGCCAGAAGATCGTCATCTGCGGATGTCTCCTGCACGACCCGCAGAACTGGATCCTCGATGAACCGATGACCGGTCTCGATCCGAGATCTTCCTTTGACCTGAAAGAACGCATGCGCAGACATGCGGATGAAGGAAAGTGCGTCTTCTTCTCCACTCACGTACTGGATGTGGCAGAAAAGATCTGTGACCGTGTCGGCATCATCCACAAGGGAAAACTCCTGTTTGTCGGGACGCTTGACGAGATGAAACAGTCCTTCAGTGAAGATGCCTCTTTGGAACAGTTGTTCCTGGAGATCACCGAACATGCTTAAAAATATCTTCAACCTCACGAGGATCTTCCTGATCTCGTCCTCTTCCCGCAAGAACGGAAAGAAACGCAAGGTCCTGTCAGGTCTTCTTTATGTATTCCTTCTGATCTATCTGGCCGGATCCCTGGGATTCCTTTCCTATGAGATCATCAACGGTCTGATCTCCTTCTCCCAGGAGAACGCCTTTGTCGGCTACATCCTGATGGCGATCATATCGATCGTGATGTTCACGACGGTCGTCGCCTGTATCAATACCTACTATTTCTCCAAAGAGAACGCCGTCATCCTGTCCCTTCCGCTGACTCCCTTCGAGATCCTGTCCGCCAAGATCAACACGATGATGGCCTATGAATATCTGGAAGAACTCATCTTCGGACTGGTCCCGTTATGTGTCTTCGGCGTCATGACTCATCAGCCTTTCCTTTTCTATCTCTTTCTGATCCCGGTCCTTCTCGTACTTCCGATCCTGCCTTTACTGATCGTATCCGTCATCGTCATGGTCCTGATGGCTTTCTTCAAAGGCATGCGAAACAAGAATATGGTCCAGGTGATCACGATGACTGTATCGATCCTGTTCTCGCTGACTGTTTCGATGCTGGGATCGAACGTCTCCTCTCAGGAAGATGCGATGAATATGATGAATCAGGCCAACGGCCTGGTGGAACTCTTCCGTCACACCTTCCCGACCATGCCTATGGCGATATCGGCTCTGCTGGAACAGAACTTCCTCGCCCTTCTGGGTCTGATCCTTATTTCTGTCGCCGTCTACCTCCTGGTATGCGTCCTGTGTCAGAAACTCTTCTTCAAAGGCGTCCTGCAGTCTCTGTCATCCTCTTCCGGAGTCTCCAACAAGAAGATCGATGAAAAGAAGGCATTCCGATCCAAAGGTCTCGCTTTCTCCTATGTGATGAAAGAGATCAGGACCTATCTGCGCAATCCGACCTTCTTCGTCCAGATGATCCTTCCGACCCTTCTGCTTCCGATCTTCATCGTCATCGTCTTCTACGTCAGTTTCCGATCTTCCGGTACCGATCCATTGCCTGTCCTGGTCCCGATCTATCAGGATCAGGGATTCGCAGGCATCGTCTATACCGTGCTTCTGATCGCGTTCATGTTCAACTGCTTCTACTCCTTCCTCCCGCTGATCGCGGTATCCAAGGACGGACATGACGCCTATCTGATGAAGTATATTCCGGTCCCTTTCCACACACAGCTGATCTACAAAACAGTCCCGGATATCCTGGCCTGTCTGTTTTCCTGGGCCGTCACTGCGACACTGATCGCAGTCCTGTTCCGTGTTCCGATCGGTCTGATCCTGATGAGCTTCCCGGTCTACCTTGGCTTTTCGCTCCTGCATGGATCACTGATCCTGATCGACGCAAGACATCCGAAGCTGCAGTGGACCTCCGAGATCCGACTCGTCAAAAACAATCTGCGTACCCTCTGGGGCATTGCCTACACCCTTCTGAACATGGGGATCGTCGCTCTGCTGGGTGTCCTCCTGAACCTGCCTCCGATCCTGATGACCCTGATCCTGACGGCCTTCTATCTTGCGATCGCCGTCTGTATCTATCTCTTGATCAGAAAGAAAGACATCGCTCTGTCAAACGGTTTCGAATGATATTAGAAAACGCCATCCGTAAGGATGACGTTTTTTGACAGTGGTCGGAATATCGGGATTCGAACCCGAGACCTCTTGAACCCCATTCAAGCGCGCTACCAAACTGCGCTATATCCCGTACACTTCCCCATTCCTATTTTACACTGAATGTATCTTTATAAGGAAGTGCAGAGTCAGGATCACTTCACCACATGTACGGTGAAGTCCTGTGACCTGACGTAGAAGGAACTGCCGTCAGAAAAGGTAAAGTAGATCGGAATGTCGACGGTATCGTAGATCGCACCTTTCGCGTAGACGTTTCCGTGTCCGTCGATATCCAGTGCGGATGTATAGGCGGTATGGAATTCGACTTCATTCGTCACGTCCTGGGTGTGATAGGAGAAGTCATAACACATGATCCATGTCGCCCTGTACGGGATCTTCTCTCCGCTGGCAGCCTTGACCGATACATTATTCTCCATCTGATAAAGGACAGTCTCTCCTTCGACACAGACCTTGCAGACGGTCGTTTTCCCGTTGGAAGCATAGACACTGATCTCCGTGATCCCCGGCTGGACTCCGGTCACGTTACCGTTGCTGTCGACCTTCGCGATCCCCGGATTATTCGATTTATAGTATACGGACTGATCGGTCGCATTCTCCGGTAAGACCTTTCCCGTGATCTTTCCGGTATTGTTCAGAAGGATCACCAAAGTATCCTTGTCGACAGAGACAGAGGTCACATCGACCTTCTTCGCCTTTGTCTCAAAACCGACGACTCTTTCGATCGAGCCGCACTTGATATGGATCTTCGTGGTACCCGGAGCGACTGCCGTGCAGCGTCCGACCTCATCCACTTTGACGACCTTTTCATCGTCGCTGCTGTAAGTGATCTTGTCCGTCGTATCCAGCGGTGTCGGCTTGACCTGAAGATCATAGCCGCTGACACCTTCCGTCGCCCAGTAGTTGTTGTAGAGAGATGTCAGCGCCGTACAAGGGATCTCCTTCGGCGGGACATAGTCCGCTGAGAACAGATCTCCGGTCGCAGAGATACCGACATCATTCTGTAAGACGAGGTTCGTCGCATCCTTGATCAGGAATTCGATCGTCTTTTCAGGACACTTCAAAGTGAGGAGATCGTCTTCCTGCGTATACGTTCCGTTATACTCCGAGATCCCGAAGTCGTTCTTATCAAGGAACGCAAAGCTCTTGTCACTGTGCAGTTCACAATAGGACTTTTCCTTGGACGACTGAGACGTATTGTAGTAGACCGTATAGGTGAACGGGACAGGATCCTTCTCCGGTTTCGTATCCGTTTCTGTCTTCACATCCGATCCCTTTGTCTCATGGATGGAGAAGGTATCGTCCGATCTGGATCCTTTCAAGGATGTCCTGAGTTTCAAGGTATCTTCATCCTGTATTTCGAATAAGATCTTGGAATTGTTGTCTGTATTCAATGTGATGACGTTTTCCTTCAGTTCCCATTTTCCGTTGAGTTCTTCATATCCTTCGGAATAGGAATCATTGAATACAAAGGATCCGTCCTTTCCGAACCATACCTTGGAATGATCCTCATGACCGTAATCATCTACGGTATTGTAGTAGGTCTTTCCTGCGATGTC
>CADCRE010000028.1 GCA_902803785.1 uncultured Erysipelotrichaceae bacterium | reverse complement strand
TCGCCGAAGCTGTCAGTTACGATATAAGGACGAAGTGCGGCAGGGTTTGCCATATAGACTTCCATGTTTGCCGCTCTCGCTGCCTGCCATAACGGAAGACATACCGAGAAGATGACGTTCGTTCCGTGGATACCGAACATCCAGATCAGAGAGTTCAGGATCGTGAAGATCAGAGTTCCGACATAGGTCGTACCGAGATTTGCCAGCGGAGCCTGCAGGATCGTGTAGACCATATTGGAGACTGTTCCGAACGGTGTATTCATAACGATGACACGGATGATCAGGAACAGGAATACGTTGATGATCGCCGGAACGACTGCCGTAAACTGCTGAGAGACGAAAGCCGGAACGCTCTTCGGCATCTTGATCGTGAGGTTCTTCTTGATACAGAAGCTGTAGATCGCTTCAGAGACGATCGCAACGATCAATGCCAGGAACAGGTTCGAAGAACTGAATTCTGCGAACGCATATCCGCCGCCGTCTTCCGTGAACGCCAGGATCATGAAGTAGCTGACGAGTGCGATGACGACTGCCGGGATCGTGTTGACTTTATCCTGTCTTGCGAGTTCGTAAGTCGTCGTGATCAGTGAAACCAGGCCACAGAGACCCATGGTAGCCGGATTGACATAGCCCCAGTTCCAGTCGTACCAGAAATCTCCGAAGATCCCATGCATGAAGTTCTGATAGGCATCGAGCGGAAAGTCAGAAATGACACAGCAGAATGCACCTACCATCATCAGTGGCATGATACAGGACATGCCATACTGGATCGAAGAAAGATACTTGTTGGACTGTACCCATTCTACGATCGGAAGCATCTTCTCTTCCATTTTCTCTAAGAATTTGTTCATTGTTCCCTCCCCTTGAGATGATTATTTAAAGTCCGGCCAATATGCACCGTTTACTTCCTTGAATTCAGCGATGATCTTCTTCGCAACTTCGGTATCACCGACCAGCCGGTTCTGCGCAAATGCCTGCAGCAGTTTCTGATCGTCCTTTTCCAGAATAGCTTCGACCAGGGTATGTTCACATGCGTACTGGTTTTCCAATAAGCCCTTCGCGAACTGCGGGACTTCCCCGTGACATAACGGGATCAGGCCTTCCTTGCCGACCAGGACCGTCGCTTCGACCATCATGCCCGGATCCAGGTTCGGAACGATACCGTCGTTCTTGACCATCACCATCGCCTGTGCGTTCGCATTATTGACGATAGATAATACCAGTTCTACCAGATATGCCGCATGGACATCGTTATCTGAATAGATCGTTTCCGAAGACAGATCACCTTCGACTGTCGTATACGGACTGATACGGTCCGTGATATCGTATTTCGTGCCCTTCATCTTACCCAGAGCAGTGATCTCACGGCAGTAGTTGAATACATTCTTTTCTCTTCCGGAGATGACCTCGTCATATCTGGTGTGTTCCAGTGAGTAGTGGCTCTTCATCTTCTCCGGATAGAGATAGTACAGGTTGTAGGAATTCGGCAGATAGAACGGATAATCCTTCATCATCTCCAGATGAGCGAGGAAGGTAATGGACCAGTGATCTTCCGGACCTCTGATCGCTTCTTCTCTCTCCTTGTGGAGCTCATCGTAATGCGTATGCACATATTCCAGCAGTTCCGGAAGTAAATCTTCTCCGGTCTGTTTGTCGTAGAGATGGGTGAACCATCCGTAGTGATTCAGACCGAAGTACATCGGATTGACATCACTCTTCTTCTTTCCGATGTATCCGATATATCTGCCCAGCACGTCTGTCGGCATATCACAGATATTGACCAGTTTTTTATCGTTCGGGAAGACGATCTTGCATGCCTCCGCGACGATCGCTGCCGGATTGGAGTAGTTGATGATCCAGGCATCCGGTGCATACCGGCGGATATCCTTGACCAGTTCGATCATCTGAACGACACTGCGGATTCCATATGCCATGCCTCCGGCACCGCAGGTCTCCTGACCGATGCGATCGTATTTGTATGGGATCTTCTCGTCGTAATTTCTCAGATCCAGGCCACCGGCTCTGATCTGTACGAAGGCAAAATCGATCCCTTCAAACGCTTCTTTTTTATCCAGTGTGTATTTGAATTCAACATCCGGCATATATTCCCGGAACATGACCTCACCGAAGTTACCGACGATCCTCTGTCTTTCTTCGTCGATATCGTATAAGACTACTTTCTTCAACGGGAACGGTTTCTGCATCATCACCAACAGTTCCAACATATCCGGTGTATAGGTACTTCCGCCTCCGCAGATCACAACAGAATATCTTTTCATCTATCTCGTTTCCTTTCCATTGAATTGCGCGCATTTTTTTATCTACAAGCCCATTGTATAAACGGCACCCTGGCAAGTAAATATGATTACATTATTCACTAACATGTATCATTTTCTGTAACATGTTTCACTATTTGTTTGTTTAAACTACAGCCTTTCCGATAAAAGGAAGGCAAATAAAAACTCCGCTTTTGCGGAGCTTTGTTTCCTATTTCAGGATATACTCGATCCCCTTACAGACCCGAAGCGTTTCATCTTTGAAATGATTCCCTTCGTTCTCTTCATAGACACAATCCACTCTATCTTTCAGATAGCCATAGATCTTCATCGTCTGATCCTTCACCTGACTCATGAGCTCATGTCTGGTCAGGGCTTCTTTGTTTCCTAAAGAAAGGTAAACGCGGTCGATATTCGGATCGATCCCCTTCTCGATCAGATAGTCTGAGAATCCCGGATACCACAATGATCCGGATGCGGATACGATCCGTTTGAATTCAGACGTCTTCGTCGCCGCATACAATGCGAAGAGGCCCGCCAGGGAATAACCGGCCAGTGCGGTATATGAGATCTTCTTGTCGATCGATCTTCTGGTTTCCGGAAGGATCCTGTTTATCAGCTCTTCCAGATAGAGATCGGCC
>CADCRE010000027.1 GCA_902803785.1 uncultured Erysipelotrichaceae bacterium | reverse complement strand
CAAGACGCTGAAGAAACTGGGCGGAGAACTGCTGGAACTGGTGGAAGTTCCTCATGAACATATGTTGTACTCTCTCGGAGAGAAGAGTAAGTATATCTTCCGTTATCGGATCGGACTGAAATAAAGATGCTTGAAGCGATTTTGCTGGGGATCGCCCTGGCGATGGATTCCCTGACTGTCTCCATCGTCAATGGGCTGAAGTATAAGAACTACGGGCGCAGGAATATGTTTCTGAGCTCGTTTTCGTTTGGTTTCTTCCAGGGATTCATGCCTTTACTGGGATACTGGATCTTTATTCCGATCATCCGCTATATCGAAGCCTTCGACCATTGGGTCGTCCTGATCGTTTTAGGCTGGCTCGGGATCAATATGATCCGGGAATCTCTTCATAAAGAGGAAGTAGAAAAGAGTGAAGAGCCCTTTACTCTGAAGATATTACTGTTTGAATCTGTCGCGACAGCGATCGATGCATTAAGTTCCTGTGTCGTGCTGGACGATATCGGACTGAGTCCGTATCTGAGCTGTTTCATCGTCTTTGTCTGTACTTTCCTGATCTGCTTGGTTGGTCATCTTTTAGGAAAGAAGATCGGAACTCTGCTGAAAGACAGGGCATCACTTCTGGGAGGCATCATCCTGATCCTGTTAGGGATCAAATGTGTCCTGGAACATCTGGAGATCATATAAAGGTCTTCCCTTGAGGAAGACCTTCTTTTCATACTGAGAATCCGTAACGGATGCCGCCGCTGACGCTTTCGATCTTCAGCAGACAGTTTCCATTGCCTTGGATGTGTTCGTCCTGGAACAGTTTCTCGATGCGGATCTCGTAATCTTCTTTCTTTCCGTCGATCTGCAGGTCCACTGAACCCGAGACAGTCTCCAGAGAGATCTTCGGACTCTTCAGCATTGATGTGCGGATCGAACCGGATACCATCTCCATCTCCGTTCTCTCGTCGACTGTGACGTTCTGCAGGACGAGGGATCCAGATACGTTCTCACTGTCCAATGCGTGCGCATGGACATCTGTCAGAGTTGCGGAGCCTGAGACGCATTCGATCTCTGCTTTCCCCAGAACGACATCGTTTATATGGATCGTACCGCTCACGTTATCGATCTGCAGATCGCAGCGGCTGTCCTGAGGAACAGCGATCTTTACGAGGACCTTGCGGTTGAAGAAGTTCCTGGAGACGGACCAGTTGCGGAACATGCTTCGGAAGTTGCCTTCGATTGGATCCTGATCGATCTTCAGGATGCTGTTCCTGTTTGTGACCGTGATCCCGGGATCGCTGTCCGCTTCGATGTCAATGAGGAACCTGTCATCATTGGAAGAGAAGATCTCATAGGAACAGCTGATCGAATCGATGTCGATCTTTCTGATATTCCGGTATTCATAATGAGAGAGCTGATCAGCCCGTTTTTCTTCCTCTTTCGGACTTTCGGATCTTTTGCCGGTAAAGCTTTCCGCTACCGTTTCCGGATCTCCCAGCGATCTCAGGATGTCTTCCAGGCTTTCTCCGTTCTCCATCCGGTCATTGATCATTTCTTCCATGAAGTTCAGGATCTCATCCCGTTCTTCGATATCGTTATGCAAAGCGTTTTTCAGTCTCGCAAGATAATCATTCAACATTTCCTTTTACCTCCCCGGCAATGAATTCGTATACTTTCTGCAGTTCCCGGAAATCCAGGAGATATTCTCTGATCCGTTCTCTTCCTTTTGAAGTGATACTGTAGAACTTCCTCAGACGGCTGTTGTGTTCGACCGAATAGGAAGTGAGGCACTCGCTTCCTTCCAGACGTTTCAGGATCGGATAGAGGGTCGATTCCGAGATGTCTATGATGGCACCAAGTGACTGGATGATTTTGTATCCGTAGGAGTCACCGTTGAGCAGGGAAGCCAATACGCAGACGTCCAGCGAACCCCGTTTCATCTGAATATCCATAATATACCTCCTTACATATAATACTATACAACACATAGTATAGAATGTAAATAAAAACATTCGCCTATTGGGCGAATGTCTCATCGTATACGATCTCGTAGGTAAAGCGTTCTTTCCATTTCTTCTTCAGGAAGGGTCTCAATATGATCAGGATGACCGTGAGACCTAAGACGAACTTGGCGATATTGCGGTACAACCGGTAATCTTCCCATACCATCGGCATAAAGATATCGCACAGGCTCAGAAGGATACTGCCTAAGATGGTCAGAAGCAGAGTCCGCTTGTTGAAGATCTTCGACCAGGGCATGTCCGGGAACAGGATCTTGACACAGATCCCGATCACTGCCAGCAGAAGCAGGACGTGGAGGACGAAATTCAGGATGATATGGCCGATCGGGGCTAAAAGAGTATTGGTCAGAAGGTCGGTCAGTGAGATCAGAAAGGTCCCCAGGAACCATAACGGTACGCATAGGAACATCCTGACCTTGACCGGAATGCGGTAGATCAGATCGCGGAGCTTCTCTTCGAAGACGCTCTTCTGCTTTTCCTGTTCCGGATCGTCATCGATGTTTCCGATCTGTTCGATGACCGCTTTCGGCTTGACATGCTGTTCGTTGATCAGATCCTGAGGAGAATCGAAAGTGCCGCCTAAAAGGACGGATGCGGAAGTGATCCCTGCAACGATCCCTTTTTCGATCTGTCTCTTTTTCTTCTTCTTTTCTTCCTCGTTCACAGTTTCATTATATGTTTTTTGTCGGAAAATAACTATAATGGTACTGATGAGAAAGATGAAAGACATATCGGAGGCTCTTCTGTATCTGAAGGACGGTGAGATCCTGACGGGAAGCGGAAAGGAACGTTTCATCCTGAAACAGGAGAAGGTATACTGTTACAATGATGGAACGAGATTTTCCCTTACGGAAGACGAATTCCTGCAGCTGTATCAAAAAAGCAGTTTCTATCTTTATGAAGAAACTGCCGAGATCGATGAGACCAAAGATGAAGCCTATTACCGCTATTATCGAAAGTAATGGGCTTTTTTATTTCTTGAACAGCATGCCCAGAATAGCTCCGGAGAGACCGCCGATGATATGAGTGATCTGCGAGACATTGTCTGCGGAAGTGAATCCGGCGTAGATCTCTTTTCCCAGCCAGAGGACGGCGACCAGGATCAGCGTTACCGGGATCCCGGAATCCTTGCCGGTGATGGAAGCCAGAAGGATGAAGGCGAAGACGACGCCGCTGGCACCTAAAAGCATCACATCCGGCTGGATGATGTTGTGGATGATCCCGGTGACAAGAGCGACCGTCAGGATCACGGTGACCAGGCGGTCATGATACTTCTCTTCGAGCATCGGTCCTAAAAGAAGGATATACAGCATATTGTTGACCAGATGGTCCAGTCCGCCGTGGCCGAAGACATGACAGATCAGACGGACATAGGTCATCGGAGACAGCCAGGAAGATCCGTAGGTCGAAAAGACCAGGATCGTTGAAGCGCTTTTTGTCAGATAATCCAAGCCCGTAGCGATGACGCAGATGGCGACGAAGCCAAGGGTGATCGGGGCATTGAGGTAGATCTGGAATTTCTTTTTGTTCATACCATTATTATTGCACAAAAGAGGACCGAGGTCTTAAAATTAGGTTATGAGCAAAAACAGGACGTCACTGGTGCTGGAAGGCGGAGGGATGCGCGGTGCATACACTGCCGGAGCGCTTTCGTGGCTGGTGGATCATGAGATCGAGTTCGAAAATGCCTACGGTATCTCGACCGGTGCAGTCCACCTGACAAATTATCTGATGAAGAACAAGGAAGATCTCTTTTCTTTTTCGGTCGACGGCATCGCCGATAAGAGAGTCGTCGGGATCAGAGCCTTCCTTCATTCCGGAAGGATCGTGGATTATGAAACTCTCTTTCAGCACATCATGCCGGAAGAATATCACTACGACATCACACCTTTGAAAGACTGCAAGGTCAACGCCTATATCGGTCTCTATGACCTGAAACAGGGAAAGACGGGATACTATCCGATCCAGAACGTCGATCTCTACGAACTTCAGGCGTCGACTTCCTTGCCGATCATCGGCAAGGTCATCGATCACGGCGGAAGACAGATCCTCGACGGCGGCATCACCGACATGATCCCGATCGAACAGTCCGTCAGGGACGGCTGTGACCGGCATCTGATCATTACCACCAAACCGGCGGACTATGTCCGGAAACCGGCCAAGAAGCCGATCGTCGATCTGATGAAGGCGGTCTATCCGCAATGTCCGCAGATCTCGAAGGACTACGCCGTCCGTCATCTCAACTACCGCAAACAGATCGATATGATCAAGGATCTTGAAGCGGAAGGAAAGGCAGTCTATCTGTTCCCGTCCAGAACTTCCAATGTTACGAGACTGGGAGGAAAAAGAGAAGACCTTGTGGACCTTTATGAACTGGGCTACAGCGATGCGGAAGCCCGCAAGGACGAGATCCTGGCTCTTCTTAAAAAATGAAGTTCCGTATCTTACTGATATGTCTGTTGACTCTGCTGTGTTCCTGCAGCAGAGAGGATAAATATCAGATCGAATACATCGAACCTGTGAAGGACTTTTTCGTCTTCGGCGAACTCGATGAAGATCTCGCAGAGCGGATCCGTTTAGCCGGTGAAGGCAAGGAGTTCCGCAATTTCCAGTTTACGATGCTGGAAAAAGAGATCTATTCACAGACCGTATCCGATATCCACGGTGAACCCGTGAATTTGGACGGATATGAGAAAGTCTATTTCGATATCGTTTCGGTGAAGTGTTCCCATTGCAGGAAGATGCTTCATCAGCTCTCGGAAGTCTCCTTTGATCCCGATACCCTTTTCGTACAGTATTTCAATGTCGGTGATGCCACAGCGATCACTGAACTGTATGAAGCAGAAGGACTGACGATGAGGGATGACATCATCACGATCCCTCATAACGACGAACTGGAAGACTATATCCGCTATGACCTGAGGATCGAGAACTATCCGACTCTGATCACATTCAAAGACGGCAGGGTGACATTCAGTGTCATCGGAGAATTCGGGAAAGAAAGATGGGCTGAGATCGATGACATCGGCTTTGAACATCCGATCCAGAGAGAAGAACTCTGCGACGATCAGGGCAATTATCTTCCGGATCAGATCCGGACCGTAGATGACGTCAAGGAGTCCCTGTCTCAGGAGAATCAGACAAAACTTGAAGAACTTGGCGATCAGAGCGAAGATCTGACGCTGAAACGGATGGGAAAGAAGGTATCTTTCGAGATCTACCGCAATACGAATTCCAACATCTATCTGAACGAGATCGATGACTATTCCGAATATGCGGATAAGGATCTGGTCCTGTTTTATGAATATCTCAACGGCAGGGATGTATCGGAAAGCGTCTCCCTGATCGATGAACTGATCGCTATGGATCCGGAAACGGAATATATCGTCATCCTCGATGAAGGATCAGGTTCTTCTTCCTCTGCCCTGAAGAATTCCGGCCTGCATTATCAGTGTCCGGTCATCTCGATGCTGGCGAGTATCCCGGATGACCTCGTCGATTATGAGATCGCCACCTATCCGACTGCCGTATTCATTGAAAAAGGCACCGTGACCGGTGTCTGTACGGAACTGGATACTGTGAGATATCAGAAAGCGAAACAGATCTTCTTAGGAGAAGAGTGTATCGCCCGCATCGAAAACAATCTCAATTGAAGGGGTAGTTCTTCGGTTCACTGATGAAAGTGAGTTCTTCGTCTGTGGTCGGATGCCGGAAAGAGAGCCGGTAAGACCATAGGGCGATCTGTTGGCCTGCAAGGGCCTTTTTATTGTAGCGCTGGTCTCCCCATAAAGGATGATTGCGGGAAGAAAACTGGACGCGGATCTGATGGGAACGCCCCGTCTTCAGATCGACTCTCACCAGCGCAAGTCCGTCTTTCCGCCTTAAGACTTCGTAGTCCAGTATTGCCGTCTTGCCATTTGGATCGACGCGGACGGTATTCGTCTTAGGATCCTTGAGCAGTCTGTCTTCCAGATGACCTTTTTCCTTCAGGCCGTTATCTTCGACGACAGCCAGATATTCCTTGTGAAAACGGTGTTCCTGGATCTGTTTGGAAAGACGGGATGCCGCCTTTGACGTGCGCGCAAAAACACAGACACCGCCGACCGGACGGTCCAGACGGTGGACCAGACCCAGGTAGACGTTGCCCGGTTTCTGATATTTTTCCTTGATATATTCCTTGCACAGGCTGAGCAGATCCGGATCTTTGGAGCTGTCTTCCTGCATCGGTACATTTACCGGTTTTTCGACGACCAGGAGGTGGTTGTCTTCGTAGAGGATCTTCACCTGGACCACCTTGTCGTCTGTCCGCAAGGCAGATAGAGAGGGGAATCTTGGATCGCAATGCCGATCTCATCGGCTTCGATCTTTCCCTTCAATCCACGTCCTTCGGTGTAATGTTTCATGAGGTTGTACATCACGGTCGGAGAATATCCGGTCGTGTAGGTATTGACGATCAGGAACAGTGGATCGTCACTGAGCAGTTCCATACAGTTGGTCAAAAGCGGATTGATCTTGTCTTCAAAACGGAACAGTTCGTTGTCCGGACCTCTTCCGTAGGACGGCGGATCCATGATGATGCCGTCGTATTTTCTGCCTCTGCGGATCTCTCTGGAAGTGAACTTCAGTGCGTCATCGACGATATAGCGGATGGTCGCATCCTGAAGATGGGAGAGTTTCATGTTTTCCTTGGCCCATTCATTGATCCCCTTGGAGGCATCCAGATGGACGACTTCTGCGGCTCCGGCCTTTGCGGCAGCCATGGTAGCTGCGCCGGTATAGGCGAAGAGGTTGAGGATGCGAAGACCTTTCTTCCCCTGAATGTGATCGTAGATGAAATCCCAGTTGGCGCACTGTTCCGGGAAGATCCCGGTATGCTTGAAACCGGTCGGAGAGACCTTGAAGGTCAGATCGCGATATTGGATGTTCCAGGATTCGGGAAGCTTCTTTTTATATTCCCAGGAACCGCCTCCGGAACGGGAACGGTGATAGACCGCATCCGCACTTTCCCAGAGTTCGGGCTTCGTCTTCGGCCAGATCGCCATCGGATCGGGACGACATAAAATGACGCCTTTCCAGCTTTCCAGTTTTTCCCTGTCTCCGGCGTCGAGTAAGATATAATCCTGCAGATGATCGCTGCTTATCATACCTAAATTTTAGCATGCTTTGTAGTAAAATAATGATGTGAATCTTATCGAAGAGATCCGGGCCTATCAGCCCTTCAACATCCAGGAAGAAAAAGACAGGATCAATATCCTCCGTTTTCTGGAAACATATGACGATGCCTTCGACCGTAAAAATGAACTCGCTCATATGACCGCATCGGCCTGGGTCGTCGATCCTTCTCATACGAAAGTCCTGATGGCTTATCACCGGATCTATGATTCCTGGTCCTGGCTGGGAGGACACTGTGACGGGGAACGGGACTGTCTGAAAGTGGCCCTGAAAGAAGTGAAGGAAGAAGCCGGGATCGATGATGTGAGACCGCTCAGTGATAGGATCTTCTCCCTGGAAGTCCTGACGGTGGATTCCCATATCCGAAAGGGAGAATACGTACCGAGCCACCTGCATCTGAACGTCACCTACCTGTTAGAGGCGGATGACAGTCAGATCCTGCATATCAAGGAAGATGAGAACAGCGGAGTCGCCTGGTTTCCTCTGGATGAGGCTGTGGCCAGATCCAATGAGAAGTGGTTCCGCGAACATATCTATACCAAACTGAACGAAAAGCTGAGGAAGATGTATGAAAACAATTAAACGCATCGTATTTACCGGAGGTCCCTGCTCAGGCAAGACGACCTTCACTTCAAGGGCCCAGCAGGTCTTTGCGGAAAGAGGATATCGGGTCATCATCGACCATGAATCGGCGACGGATCTGATCTCCGGAGGCATCTCTCCGGCTACGATGGGGATGTATGACTTTCAGAAATATGTCGTAGGGCTGCAGCTGAAGAAAGAGGAACTCTGTTATCAGGCGGCGCAGGAGATCGCTGGAGACAAGGTCCTGATCTTTATCGACCGCGGTATTTTAGATGATATGGCCTATGTGGGAGAGGAAGACTTCCGCAAGATCCTGGAAGGTTTCGATCTCAAACCGGAAGAACTCAATGACCGCTATGATATGGTGGTCCATCTGGTGACCAGTGCAAAAGGCAAGGAAGAAGCCTACACTCTGGCCAACAACGTCGCCCGTTACGAGACGATCGAAGAAGCCCGTCTCATGGATGACATGGCTCTGGAAGCCTGGAAGGATCATCCGAATCGGGTCATCATCGGCAACGAGACCGACTTCGAAGTCAAGATGATCAAGGCTATCCAGTCTGTCTTCGAATATCTGGGAGCCAGCGCTCCGGTCGAGAGGTTCAACAAGTACCTGATCGAAGTGGATGAGGAACTGCTGGAACGTCTGAAGAAGGAAGCGAACTATTCCACCTCCCATATCGTTCAGCACTATCTCACTTCCGATAACGGGACCGAACGCCGTATCCGCAGAAGGGAAAGAGGAAACGACATCCTGTATTCCTATTCCGAAGCCAACTATCTCAAGACCAACGAACGTGTCAAGGTCGATCGCGTCCTGACCGAACGTCAGTACAAGGACTATTATCACAAGATCGATCACAGTCTCAACGTGACCGACAAGATGCGCTATGCCTTCATCAACAACGGATCCTTCTTCAAACTGGATGTCTTCAATTTCGATGAGACCAAGGGCATCCTGTCGACGGAATCCACGGCAGACGAGACGGAAGTGAAACTTCCGGACTATGTGAAGGTGGTCAAAGACATCACCGGAGACGTCAACTACAAGAACTACTATCTGGCCAAGTCCCAGAAATACTGATATGATCAAATATTCCGATTTAAATGAAAGACAGAAGATGGCGGTGACGGACGATTCACCGCATCTCAGGATCATCGCCGGCGCGGGTTCAGGAAAGACCCGCGTTTTGACGATGCGGATCGCCTACCTGATCGAACAGAAAGGGGTAAAACCCTATCATATCCTGGCCATCACCTTTACCAACAAGGCCGCAAGGGAGATGAAGAACAGGATCAACGACATGCTGAAAGACGAAGGGACGGGATGCTGGATCTCGACGATCCATTCTCTATGCATGCGCATCCTTTCCGAAGACATCGGAGCACTGAATTATCCGAAGAATTTCACGGTCGTCGATGCGGACGATCAGAGGCAGATCCTCAAGGAAGCATATAAAGAAGTCGGCATCGACAAGAAGGAATATCCTTACGGTACTGTCCTCGATTATATCGCCGACAACAAATACATGAACGTCTCTCCGGAAAAAGCCATGGAATTCACCTATGGCGAGACCAGGCTCGTAAACAAGGCGAAAGTCTACGATTACTATGACAGGAGACTGAAACAGCTTTACGCCCTGGATTTCGACGATCTGATCCTGTTTACGACCAGACTGTTCCGCTTATATCCGAATATCCTGGAGAAGTGGTCCAGAAAGTTCCATTACATCCATGTGGATGAGTTCCAGGACGTCGACAAGGAACAGTATTTCCTGATCCGTCAGCTGGCGACCGTCCACGACAATCTCTATGTGGTCGGCGATCCCGATCAGACGATCTTCACCTGGAGAGGTGCCGATGTCAACATCATCGTCAACATGGAGAAGGACTTCAAGGATACCAAGACGATCATCCTGAACCAGAACTACCGTTCTACCAACAACATCCTTTCCGGAGCCAACTCAGTCATCCGCAACAACAAGGCGAGAGTAGACAAGGAACTCTTCTCCCGCAACGGAGACGGATCCAAGATCATCCACAAGACCTGTGCCTCCGAAACAGCGGAAGCCAACTACGTGGTCAATCAGATCATCAAGCTTCACGGAGACGGATACAACTACAAGGATATGGCTGTTCTATACCGTGCCAACTATCTCTCCCGAGAGGTAGAAAAAGTACTGATCGAGAACCGCATCAATTATGTGATCTACGGCGGACTTCGCTTCTATGAACGTATGGAAGTCAAGGACATCCTGTCCTATCTGCGCATGATCACGAGAGCTGACGATCTGGCTTTCATCCGTATCATCAACTCCCCGCGAAGAGGCATCGGTCCCAAGACGCTGGACGGTATCCAGTCCATCGCCAACGAACAGGGTATCTCCATGTATGATGTGATCAAGAGGGGACTCTATCCGAAAAACAGAGACGTCTTCGACGGCTTTGTACGTATGGTAGAAAAATGGCGTGAAGATATGAAGACCCTGGACCTTGAGATCCTGCTTCAGGAAGTACTGGATGATTCCGGATATCGGACGATGCTGGAAAAAGAGAATGAGACCGAACGTCTGGAGAACGTCAAATCCCTTCTGGATGATATCAAACAGTACTCCGTAGACTATCCGGATTCCTCACTCGATGAATACCTGCAGATGATCTCTCTTTATACTGACAGAGCTTCCGAAGATGTCGGAGATGCGGTCAACCTGTGTACGATCCATTCCGCAAAGGGGCTGGAATTCGATGTGGTCTTCGTCGTCGGTCTGTCGGAAGGGATCTTCCCTTCGGAGAGGACGATGGCAGAAGGACAGAAGGGTCTCGAAGAAGAGAGGAGACTGGCTTATGTGGCCTATACCAGAGCCAGGAAACTGCTCTATCTGACAGAATCCAACAGTTTCTCCTTCGTCCTGCAGTCCGCGAAACTGCAGTCCCGCTTCATCAGCGAGATCGACTCGAGATACATCGATCATGTGGATGAACGCCCGACTCCGTTCCGTTCGGCGATCTTTGATGAAGACATCGTCATTCAGGACCGCAGAAAAGAAAAACCGAAAGATGATCAGTACCGCAACGGCGATACCGTGATCCACAAGATCTACGGAGAGGGGATCGTGATCGGTTCGGAAAACGGAGTCTTGCAGATCGCTTTCTCTCATCCGCACGGAGTCAAGAAGATCCTGGCTTCCCATCCTTCGATCCGGAAAAAGAAAAAGGAAGAATACAGTTAAAAAATGCAGCTAAGCTGCATTTTCCTTATACATCTGTTCGAGTTTGACGATCCCGTCCAGATTGGACAGGCGATAGGCTTTCGAATCGTGTGTATACAGATCGATCAGTACATCCGCTTCATGGGAATAGAAATGCATCAGATCGAAGAGGTACTGTGAAGTATTCTCGTAGTTGTATTTGGAATACAGTTCAAATACCGTGATGAACTTTTCGCTGTGGATCCTGGTCCCGTCGAAGTCATAGAAGATCGTCTTCTGCGCATCCTTGAAGTAGTAGGAGATGTCTTCATCGGAGAAAAGGAAACGGATGAAATCGTAGTTTTCTTCCTTTGTCATCGAAACGGCAGTGACCTTGCAGTAAACGACGACGTCGAGATCGAGCATCGCCATGTCTTCATCGGTCGGACGGAAATCCAGCATTTTGCGCAAAGGCATATTCGCGGTTAACATACAACTATATTATAATATTGACGAGGTATCATTTTATGAAAAAACTGCTTGTAATACTTATGACTCTGCTTATGCTGGTATCCTGCAGCAAAGGCAGCAGCAACGAGGCAAAGAAGGCTTCGGCCGAATATCTGAACAAGCTGAAGACTTTCGAGACCAGAGAAAAGAAACAGGAACAATACAGTACGGACACCGTTTCTGTTACTCCGACCGAAAACGGCTGCGGAAAGACGTTTGAGATCTATCACGTCGTCAGCGGTGATACATTGGGATCCATCGCGGGTTCCAGAAGCGTTTCCGTTTATGATCTCGCTTTGACCAACGAGATCGACGATATCGACAGGATCGAAGTCGGTCAGGAACTGAAGATACCTGTATATGTCACCTATGAAGACTTTAACGGAGAATACTCTGCATATCAGGTCGTCAAAGGGGATACTCTTTTTGAGATCGCACAGAAATACGACACTACAGTCGATTTTCTCACCAAGGCTAACGGTATTCAGAATGCCGATCTGATCGAAGTCGGTCAGGAGCTGAAAGTTCCTGTCTTCACTGAAACCGAGTCAGCAAACCAGACCGGTACGGATGTCGCCACAGCAGACGATCCGGATTTTGAAGCTTTCCTGGATAAGGTCTTCAAAGAAGGAATGGAAGGGGACTACATGACCCTGCATTTCAGTGTGACCGACTACAAGAAACTGGGACTGGAAAAGCCACCGGTCGATCTTGGAGAACTGAAATACGGTTTTGACGAAGAAAACTTCAAATACTTTGAAGATCAGCTCAAGGAACTGCAGAGTTTCGATTATGACAAGCTCTCCTACCGTCAGCAGTATGACTATGAGGCTTTGGAATACTCTCTGTATGAAACTCTCGCGGATGCGGCATTCTATCAGTATAACTTCCTGTTCTCATCCGGTTCCTGCCTCCCGGAGAACATCGTTTCCAATTTCACGGATTTCACTTTCTATGATGAAGAATCCGTGGAAGACTACCTGACCTGTCTGGCAGATCTCGATCGTTATTTCGACGATGCGCTCGAATATACCGCCGAGCAGGCGAAAGACGGTTACGGACTCCTCGATGTCTGGATCGACTGGACCCAGGAGACCTGTGCCGATGTCGTCAAGAAGACGGAAGACAACGCCTTTATCACGACCTTTGATGAGCGTCTGGCTTCCCTGGATTTCCTGAGTGCACAGCAGAAGGAAGAATACAGCGCCAGAAATAAGGAGATCGTCCTCAACGAGGTCCTTCCTGCCTTCTCCAAGGTAAAGGATGAACTCGAACAGTACCGCGGCAAGACAAATATGGACGACTATGCGTTATGCAACCTGGACAAGGATTATGCGGAACTGACTTACATGCTGATGGGCAGCAGCAACAAGCCGATCGAAGAAGTATGGCAGGAACTGAAAGACAATCTGGATACTCTGGAAGCGGAATATGTCTCCATCCTCGATAATCCGGATTCGATCGCGAAATACATGGCGGCTCAAACAGGAACTCCGGAAAGTTTCGCATTGAACGAGAAGGATACTCTTGAATTCTTAAGAAACAATCTGGGCGGATATTATCCTGAACTGGGTGATGTAGACTACGATGTCGATGTTCTGGATCCGGATACAGCTCCGGCTTCCGCGGTCGCCTACTACTGGTCTGCACCGGTCGACAATCCGAATCAGAACATCATCCGCATCAATCCGAACCATATCGATTCCGGCTATTCCGCCTACGGTACGCTGGCACATGAAGGCTTCCCGGGCCATCTCTACCAGCATGTCTTCTATCAGAGAACCAATCCGCACAACTTCCGTTCCGTGATCGGTTTCATCGGCTATACGGAAGGCTGGGCTGAGAATGCGCATCGCTATGCGCTGCGTTACTCCGGAGTCGACGACGATTATGTCGCAACGGCTTTCTATATCGACAATTCCGCTTATTTCCCGGTCTTCTCGATCATTGATGTCGGTGTGAACTGCTTCGGCTGGAAGGCTGCGGATATCGTGAAATACTTCAATAACGAATCACAGCTGTTCTCCTTCGATGTAGAGGCTGCCGATCAGTATCGGGATATCGTTATCGAGATGCCTGGCGTCTACTGTTCCTACGGTCTGGGTTCTTCCAACTTCATGACACTGGAAAACTACGCAAAGAATGCACTGGGTGACCGTTTCGATTACGTTTCCTATCATGAGACATTATTGAAGAACGGACCGCTTCCGTTCAACATCCTGCAGGATGCGGTCGACGAATACATCGCAAGCAGATAAATGACAAAGGCATCGAAAGATGCCTTTAGTCTACTCCGGTCTTCGGGAGGATCAGAGCGTGGTTCGTTCGGTAGTTTTCGATCCGGGTCAGTGAAGTATCGTGACCTACCTCAACGGTATAAGGGTCAGGAGCCAGATAGTAGCCTTTCGGTGCGATCTCTTCGATATAAGTCAGGATACTGTCTTCCGGTACATCTTCGATCAGGATCATTCCCTGAGCGATCTCGTATCTCCTGACTTCCTTCTGTCCTTTGATCCTTCCATACCAGGTCCCGTCTTTCAGACCGGTGATACAGATATGGTGACACGCAAAGATCGGATGGATACTTGAGGAATACTCCTTGATATCTTTCATCTTTTCGTTATCTGAAAGTTCGAAGATGAACGGTTCTTCCTGTTCGTACCAGATCCCTCCGGAAACGTGTCTTCCGTAGTCGGTCTCGATTTGTGTCCCGTCTCTGCGCGTCCTGTTTCCTGTCACCCGGAAGATCGCTCCGTTGAGAAGGATATCTTTGCTTCCTCCGACTTTATACAGGACCATGGAAGCCTTATACAGATCTTCCGCATGGACGGTCTGACCTTCATCTTCAAGATCTTCATGAAAACTCAAAAGTATATCATCCTCATAGAGGTATTCAAAGACGACCAGATCTCCGCCTTCTTCCAGTTCACACTTCATCGGGACATCGACCGTCCCGTTTTCTTTTTCCGGGATCCATTTCGTCTCTTCTTCTGCCATCACCTTACGGTCCTTCTTGCGGATCAGTTTCGTCTTGAGAAGGTATTCCTTCCCCGGCTTTAAACAGTCATATTCGACCGTATCAACGATATGGACGATGCCGTCGGCGACATAGCGGTCAGTCCCGTTCTCTTCGAAGATCGCTGTCGTCTTCAGGATGACTTTCTCTTCTTTCTGGATCCATACAGCCATTCCTTCTTCATCGGTCTCTGAAACGATCTGTCCGCTGTCTTCCCACTTGATCCCGTCTTCCGTGATTTTCCCGACATATACGGATCCATCTTTCAGATACATCTGCGGAGCCTTCGTCTCTTCGATCGCGAATACTCCTAACGGCAGGATCAGTCTTCCTTCTTCGTCACAGGCGACACATTCCACACAGATCAGGTGGTCCTGATCGAAACGGATGACTGCCTTTCCGTCTTCGATCTTCGGGGAGAAGGTCCAGGTATGTAATGGGGAAGAGCCTTCGAGATCCGTTTCCTTCAGATCATAATAGGATAATGTGAATTCTGCTTCTTCGAGATATTGAATGTCACTTTCATCCTTTCCGTTCTGTTTGATCAATACTGCATTGAAGACCTTGCGGATCGGTTCTTCCGTCGATTCGATGACTGCCGTCTTTTCGATCTCCACGAGAAGCGGATGGACAGTCTCATCATGTTTGTGTCCCATACTGGCGGAGATCTCCTTCACGAAGTATTGGCCCGCAGGAAGTTCGATGGTCTCACTTGTCCCGTCTGTCCCGGTCGTAAACGTTCCTATTTTCTTTTCACAGTTTTCGTCGAGATAGATCCCGTAGACCGCTCCTTCCAGGGAATAGTTGTTCGGACAGCGTTCCAGACAGGAAGGATCTTTTCCTTTCTTGACCAGATAGGCAGAACCGGTCTTCGGCTTCTCCAAAGAAGTGACGTCTGTCGTCTTATCCAGTACGAGATCGACCGTATGGACCGTTTCATCGATCCGGAATCCTTTGGATGCGGAGATCTCCTTCACATAGTATCTCCCGCCCGGAAGGACGGCTTCTTCCGTTTTTCCGTCCGCCCTGGTGGTCAGATCTCTGATCTGATCTGTACAGTCGGGATCGGAATAGACCCCATATACAGCACCTTCCAGGGAATAGAATTCATTTGAAAGCGGAATATCACTTTTTTCTGCCTGTTTCAGGATGCGGATCTTACCGGTCTTTGCGACCTCAGTCGAAGTGACTGTAACATCCTTTCCTAAAGATATCTTTACAGGATAGACAGTCTCATCGAGTCGGAATCCTTTGGATGCGGAGATCTCTTTCACATAATACTGTCCTGCCGGGAGGATCACTTTTTCGGTGTTGCCATTCCTGTCGGTCGTCATCTTTTTGATGGGTGTCTTGCAGGAAGAGTCGGTATAGATCCCGTACACCGCTCCCTCCAATGTGTAATAGTTTGGATACAGGGAAGGGTAGTCTCTGTGACTTTCATCGGCTTTCTTTTTAAGCGATAATGTTCCATGGTCGATGGCCTCGATGGAAGTGACCGTGACATCTGTCGCTTCCGTGACTTTTGCGGTATATGTCTGAGGATCGACGGAAAAGCCCGGACTCGGAGAGATCTCCCTCACATACCAGGTCCCGGGTTCGACCGTCGCCTTGTCGGTCGTACCGTCACTCTTTGTCGTGAGCTTCACTTTCAGATCTGTACACTTCTGATCGGAGTAGATCCCGTAGACTGCTCCTTCCAGAGAATAAGGCAATACATTCAGATAGGAGAAGCCCATATCCGGAGCTTTCTTTACGATCCGGATCGTACCCGGCTTGGTCTCCTGAAGCGGAGTATCGCATCCTTTCAGTAACGCAAACTTCTGATAGTTCCCGTCGGGTACGTAGATATCGATCGTACAGCTTCCGCCTGAATAACGCGCATCGTCATAGTCCACACTTTCTCCGGTCGTGACCCAGGCTCGGGATTTGTCGTTTGCGACGTAGTTCCAGACCGTCGCCTGGATGGCTCCCGGAGACATTCCGTTTGCCGTGCCTTTGCCGATGATGCGGGCGATCTTGGATGAATCCTGTCCGGCATAGACATAGCGGGATCCGGCAGCCGGAACGGACTTCTCGATCTCGATGCAGTAGGCCTGTCTTCCTCCCAGAAGGAAGTTGTAGGTGCCGATATAGGTCCCTTCCTTCAGTCCCCAGGCCAGAGAACCGAATCCTGAATACAGTTCCGAAGAGGCCTTCAGAGAAGGTGCCTTCAGTTTCGCAGACGACCCTTCATATTTCCAGATCCCGGAAAAGATGGCATCACTTCCGTGAATGACCGCATAAGGCGGTTCCCATCCCAGAAAGGTAAAGTTTCCGATCTGGATATCGGACAGGATCGGCGCATCGATCCTGTCACCGTCTTTCAGTCCTTCGACCGTTCCCGGAAGGACAGCCATGACTTCTTCAGGAAGTTCTTCCGTACCGTTTCCGTCCGCCAGAGTAAAACGGAAGGAAGCGCTGTATTGCGGAGCTTCTTCCGCTTCGGGGACCTCTTCCGTTTCTTCTTCCGCCTGAATGAATTCCATATCCCTGCAGAGGGTGAATAGAGACAGTAGGATAATGAGTAGAGTGAGAAATACCTTGTATGTATGTTTCATTGGGCTTCACCCTCTGCAGATATGACAACGGTATCCGAAGATACCGGGATCAGTTCTTCTTTGTTGCGATGATGCTTCATCGTTTGGATCAGCTGCGGTCTCTCGACCAGAATGGCCAGTATGATACTGATCAGAAGGGCGAGGATACCGATGATGAGATACATGAGATCTGTAATTTCCTTTTCCATGACTTTTCTCCTTCACTTCTTTATTCGCGGAGAATGTCAGAATTCCTAAATAAAAAATGCGGGAATTTTTCCCGCAAGAAAAAAACCACGTTTCCGTGGTCATTTTACTGAAAGCGCGGATCGATCCGGCTGATCTCCTTTCCGTCTCTCAGATAGACTCTGGTGAGACGTTCCGAGAGGGAAGTCAGGAGCTCATAGGTGATCGTGGAAAGATCGGAAGCTCTTTCTGTGATATCGATGTGCGGACCGAAGAGTTCGACGGTGCTTCCGACTTCGTGCGGATGGTCCGTCAGGATCATCAGCTGATCCATACAGATACTGCCGACGATCGTACCGTATTCATTTTCAACGTAGACTTTCTTTCCGGTATTCTTGCGGAAGAATCCGTCCGCATATCCCAAAGGGATCGTCAGGATATATCCCGTTCCGTCACTGGTGTAGTGTCTTCCATAGGATACCGTATCGCCTTTCTGAAGCTGCTTGCACATGATGACTTTCGAATATAGGCCGATCGATGGAAGCAGTTCAGTTTCATAGGAACTGTAACCCAATAATCCCAGCCCGATCCGGCAATGGGTACAGATATCATCGTCGATGATGAGAGATGCGTCCGTTGCGGACATATGGACATATGGGAAATCGTAATTCAGGTTTTTCACGCAGTCCCGGAAGAGCTGATACTGTTCCTTTGAATATTCTTCATCTTCATCCGCACTGGAGAAGTGAGACATGACGCCCTGGATGGATGCGCCTTTTTCTTTCAGAAGTTCCAGGATCTGCGCAGCTTCATCGGTACGGACACCGATCCGGTTCATTCCGGTATTCAGTTTCAGATGGACCTTCACATCTTTCAGATCCGTCATCTCCACATATTCCCGGCTCACCGTAACGATGCTGAGATCGTTCTCTTTTATGACATCCATCGCATCGGAAGGGACATAGCCCAGGATCAGGATCTCATCTTTGACATATCTGCGAAGATGGAGGGCTTCATCGAGACTGGATACCGCAAAGAAACCGATCCCGGCTTCCTTCAATGCGGATACTTCCATATAATCCAGGACACCGTATCCGTTGGCCTTGATGACACCGATCACTTTCTTTCCGGTCTTCTTTGCGAAATATTCTGCGTTGTATTTGATTCGATCGAGATCGACACTGACATATGAATTTCTGTACATATTTCTATTTTAAACCTAATTGACTAAAAATGTGATGGTATGTTACTATTATTAAGCGTTAAATCGGAGGCTTAGCTCAGTTGGGAGAGCATCTGCCTTACAAGCAGAGGGTCAGCGGTTCGAGCCCGTTAGCCTCCACCAT
>CADCRE010000026.1 GCA_902803785.1 uncultured Erysipelotrichaceae bacterium | reverse complement strand
TCCTGCTGTCTGCATCCAAACAGACTCAGGATCATGAACACGCATAAAGACAACCTCAGCATCCAACCACAAATACTCTCTGTTCTTGCTGACATTCTTTGAGTCTCCTTGTCTGTATTATGTATAGAATTCTATAGAACCATTATATAAAAAACATATCGTCTTGAGTGTAAAGAATGCATTTCTGAATCCTTTATACTGCATGAAAGAAATACGGATCCCGATCGAAGTATATGGCAGAAAAACGAATCTGAAATGTCCGAAATCACAGGCACCGGCACAGCAGCTGAATCAAGTTGAAAAACGGTCCCGATATGAGACCGCACGGTTCTTTTTCAAGCTTTTCTTTCGATCGTCTTGACGATAAAAACGAAATAAACGATATGACAGACCCAGACCGTTGTCAGGATGATACAAGGGATCCAGATCTTCTTTCTTGACATCATGAAGATCCCAAAACCCATCAGTAAAGTCACCATCGTAATGATCTTGATCTTGGTATCTATGGTCATGCCTTCTTTCTTCACGTAAGACTCCAGATTATTCTTATACAGGTCTGTGGAAACAAACCACTCATGAAGCCTTTGCGAAGAATTCGCATAGAAGAAGACGGTAAGCAGATAGAAAGATCCCTGTCTGTTCTCCGGCAAAGGTCGAAGAAACCTGAATACATAAGAGTTCATACGGGATCGCTCATAAAGAAAAACACCACTCCATGAATGGTGTTCCTCAACTTGTACGTTTTCTGAGCAAAATCCATCATGAACATTGCTTCAGCAGATCTTAACTGTTTATCTCTTTTATCCTCTCCAATACTTTAAGCAGAGTGCCGTCTTCCAGTGCTCCGGCGATCAGACCGTCGCAGAACCTTTCTCCCCTCAGATAATGAGTGATAACGGTTATTGACTCCTCTTCAGACAAACTGCCGTAATCGATAGGATCTCCCAGCTTTTCATAATTCTCAATATAATCCTTGTCTGTTTCAAATAACCCATACAGCAATTCGAACAGCCCCTCCGGATAGATCGGATACGGCCATTGTATGATCTCTTTTCCGTCTTCGGTCTTATCGATGACGTTTCCCCCGCCCCACTTGATCTTTCCGGTATTCTTTACCAGATCGATCAGTTCATTCAGACGGTCCATATCGACCGGTGTTTTATCCGTATGTTTATTGTTCATGATTCTTCAGACTCCTTCACCGTTTCCTCTGTTACAGTCTTGGCTTCTTTGTCCGCTTCCGCAGGACCGTCATTTTCATTCTCAGAGCTTTTGCCGGAACATCCGCTTCGCGGTTCTTTCTGCCTTCTATCCAATGATACTACTTTCCGCTGATTATCTGTGCATAACAGCGACATTATGAGGCGGAATGGAATATAATATCTGTTAAGCAGATGTACCTTTAAAAAAGAGGAATCGATATGGATGACAGATTTGAATTGTATGATCTGAAAGTGGAAGTGATCCAGGGAGACAGGCCTTTTGTCTGCTCCCATCATGTCGGGGATTACTTTCTTGTTCAGGGGGAAAACATCGTCTTTCCGGAGAATAACTCATTCTCCATGTATGCGCTGGCTGCCCTGCTTCCCCTGCTTCCGGCCAAACAGCGCATCACCGATGAGAACGACTGGATGTCTACGGACAGCGAGATCGCCTGCCCCGATCCGAACTGCGGTGCGAGGTTCCGCATCACCAGGACCGGGAAACGGGTCTTTTCTCATCATGAAGTGACGGTCGTACCTTTGGAGAAGAGATAGACATGCAGGCAGAAAAATATACATTCCCCGATTCCTATCAGATCTCCAGGATCCTGAACGGTTGCTGGCAGCTCTCTTTAGGTCACAGTCTGAACGGTCCATTGGATTTTGACGATATCAAGAAGGCTTTCTATCAGCTGAAGGAGAAAGGATTCACTACCTTTGACTGTGCCGATATCTATACCGGAGCAGAAGAATTCATCGGTTCCTTCATCAGTGAACTGAAGAAAGATCCTTCTTTCAAAGAAGAAGACATTCAGATCCACACCAAATATGTACCGGATCTGGAATATCTTTCCAATGTCGATTACGGGTTTACCCGCAGTATCATCGAACGCAGCCTGGAGAGGCTGAACAGGAAACAGCTGGACGTCGTACAGTTTCACTGGTGGGATTATGAAGTCGACGGAATGATAAAGACAGCTTCCTACCTGCAGCAGTTGAAGGAAGAAGGTCTGATCCGCCATGTCTCCGTGACCAACTTCGATACGGAACATCTGAAGATGCTGGTAGATGCGGGGATTGAGATCACGACCTGTCAGGCACAGTATTCCTTCTTCGACCGCAGAGTTGAAAAAGGACTGCAGGCCTACTGTCTGGAGAATAATATCCCGCTCATCTGTTACGGTACTCTGGCC
>CADCRE010000025.1 GCA_902803785.1 uncultured Erysipelotrichaceae bacterium | reverse complement strand
TCCAGGGTTCGATCCAGTCGCTTGCCAGGAGCTATTACTCCCGAATCATTCCGGATGAGAACTCCGGCGAATACTTCGGCTTGTACGATATCTTCTCCAAAGGTGCTTCAGTCTTAGGCTCTTTGGTTATCGGTGTTGTTACTGCCAAAGGCGATCCGCAAACCGGAAAAATGGCACTTAATCTTTTTGGCAAGTCTTTCTCGATCGGAAGCATCAACCTCGCGGTAGCGATGCTGTGCATCTTCTTCTTCCTCGGATTGATCTTCTTAAGGATCGCCGACAGATTCCCGCAATCGGTAGAGTCGAAAAAAGACATCGCATGATATGACAGACAAGACGGAGTGATCCGTCTTTTCTTATATAATAGAGACATGGACAATCCGTTTCCTTATTCCTTTAACGAGAAGAGATATCATACATTCAATTACTATCTGAAGACCCGTTATCACCGCAAGGTATCCAAGGTCATTTTAGACGGCGGTTTTACCTGTCCCAACCGGGACGGTTCCAAGGCTTTCGGCGGATGTATCTTCTGTTCCGGAAAAGGGAGCGGCGATACCAATGTCGCACCGAAAGAAGATCTTCTGAAACAGTTCGAAGAGAACCGGAAGGTCATGGAACGCAAATGGCCGGATTCCCTGTATATCCCCTATTTCCAGTCTTTCTCCAATACCTACGGTCCTCTGGAGAAGATAAAGGGAATGCTGGAACCGTTTCTGGATCGGGATGATGTCGTCGAGATCGCCATCGCCACCAGATGCGACTGCCTCTCGGAAGATGTCGTTGATTATCTGAACTCTCTGACTTCGATCAAACCGATCTGGCTCGAACTGGGCCTGCAGACATCGAACGATGAAGTCGGAAGGATCCTCAACCGTCGGTATGACTTCAGGGATCTGAAGGATGCGTTATACCGTCTGGAAAAGACAGGGATCAAGGTCTGTATCCACATCATGGACGGACTTCCGTTCGAAACAAAAGAAGGTATGTTAAAAACAGTCAAAGATATCAGTCATCTGCCTTTTCATGCGATCAAGATCCACATGCTTCACATCATCTCAAATACTGCGCTTGCAGCCATGCATGAACAGGAACATTATTCTCTGATCAGCCGGGAAGAATACATCGATCTCATCGTGAAACAGCTGGAACTGCTTCCGCCTGAGATTGTCATCGAACGTCTGACCGGAGATCCGGTCGCGGAAGACCTGATCGAACCCCGTTGGCTTTTGAACAAGACCACCATCCTGAACGATATCGACAAGAGGATGCGTCAGCTGGATACCTGGCAGGGAAAATACTATGAACAATAATACCTTCGTCCATAAATACATCCGCTCTCTGATACACAGGGAAGATACCGTCGTCGACATGACCCTAGGCGGCGGAAACGATGCCCTTTTTCTTTCTTCTCTGGCGAAGAAAGTCTACGCCTTCGACATCTCGGAAGAGGCCATCCTTAAAAGCAAGAAACGTTTAAAAGATACGGACAATGTGATCATGATCCGTGATTCCCACGCAAATATCCGCAGGTATATCGAAGGACCGGTCAGACTGTTTCTGTTCAATCTCGGTTTCCTGCCCCACAGCGACGATCCTACGGTCACGAAAGCGGACGAGACACTGAAAGCCTTTCAGGAGGCATGGTCTCTTCTGGAAGAGAACGGTTATATCGTCATCACCTTCTATCTCGGACATCCCGGAGGAAAGGATGAATACTACCTTCTCAATGACTATATAAAAAAGAACAGGATCCCTGTTCTTGAAACATATCATCAGGATCGACTCGATTCTCCGGTGACTGTTATCATCCGGAAATGATCAGTCGAGCACGTCTGCGTACTGTGCGTATTTGTTGAAACTGGATGCGGCATTCCAGGTCATATAGCCGTCACAGACGCCTGCATCTCTGAGTCCTTTGATCTGGTCGGCGACAAAGTCCGGTCCGTAGACGACATCATAGACATCGGAATTCTGAGCCATGATCCAGGTCCTGCATTTTGCGGGGTCGTAGGTATTGGCTTGCGCATAGGAGGTCGCCCTGCCCCAGGAATACATCAGCCTTCCCGGTTCGTTCCACGGTTCGGCGATGTCGTAGTAGTAGGATCCGAAGTGATCCGGATAAGGCATGGAACTGATCACGTCGACCGCATTGGATACTGCCGGCCAGAACTGACCGTAGTAGGCTACAAAGCAGGAGAACTCGTCCGCTTCCGTACCGCTGGTCTCTCCGAAGACATCGGCGGAGACATAGACTCCCTTGCGGTGCAGGAATTCCGTCGCATAGCGCAGGAAGTTCGTCACGCCCTGAGCCCTGGTCTCATCGTAGGTATTGCGCAGATCGATGGTCTCATCCGCATCCTCCGGGAAACGGATGTAGTCGAACTGGATCTCGTTGAATCCGAATTCATCGACCGCTTCCATGGCCAGAGCCATATCGTA
Source organism: uncultured Erysipelotrichaceae bacterium (assembly GCA_902803785.1). Classification (GTDB taxonomy): domain Bacteria; phylum Bacillota_I; class Bacilli_A; order Erysipelotrichales; family Erysipelotrichaceae; genus Colivicinus. The sequence continues at coordinate 3,148 of CADCRE010000025.1, read as the reverse complement.
TTCCCACATCCGGCGGGAGAAGACGCTCGGCCAGCGAACATAGCCGTAGGTATATGGCTGACCGTTTTCAGACAGAGATTCTTCCGGATTGTCGCAGGCAAACGCATCGTCCTTGAATGCGGTGATCCTGCCGATCAGATAGTATCCGGCATCCTTCAGTTTCTTCACATTGTCTCTGTAGGTCTCGAAGGAATTCGGGATGTTTTCCGTAGAAGGCGCATATTCCATTCCTACCGGTGAATGATAGGCAAGCTGTGTATCGACATAACAGTCCTTGATGTCGACGACGAAGGCGTTGATCCCAGGCGTCATCTTTGCGATCCGGATGTATTCCTCCGCATCGATGATGGCTTCCGCATTGATATAGAGCGCATTGACCTGATCCGGCATCACATTTTCCGCAAAGGACGGGATCTGTTTCGGATAGTAATCGATCATCGTGGCACTTCCGGCCATCCCGGAAAAGACGTCACTGTAGATCGATGCGTCATAGGCAGTCTCGTAGTATTCCTGGGCGACGTATTCCGCAGAGATAAATCCCTGCCCGCCGATCTCGTAGAAGTCAACGGTCCCGTCTTCCAGCAGTTCATGATAGGAACTGATCTGCAGGAGGTCTTTCTTCTTTACCCAGCCGGTGATATGGAAGTCATCAAAGGCAGCCGTCAGAACGTGGTCTCTCAGCGCATAGACTTCCGTCTCTCTGACACAGTAACGGCGGTCTTCACATAATTCCTCTTCAGGGATATAGTATTCTTTTCCTTCATAGTCGAAACGGCAGTATTCGATCTCATCGATCTTTGCCTTCGAATTGCGGATCTCGACCAGGGTACCTCGCGGGATCTCGATCGTATTCCCTTCCTTATCGAAGACAGTCACTGTCTTCTCTTCCCCTGCGAGATAGTACGGTGTCGTCTGATCGTTCTTCATTGAAATATAAAGAAAGACACCGGATCCGATGACGGCGAACACAAGCAGAATAAGGATAAAGATCAGAGGTTTTCTGAGACGACGTTTTTTTCTCATAAATCCATTCTACCATGAGAAAAGCCCCTATGATCGACGGGGCTTTTCTCATGTTTATTTAAGGGGATAAATATTTCGATACAACTAATTTCGGGGGCTAGTATCGGCAAGGCCTCACCACCTTGCACCTAAATAGTAACAGACGCTATATCCGGATATTATGTTTTAAATATGTAAAATTATGTGATTTCGATAAGCTATAATAAAGGTATGCTGAAGAAGATCCTGATCGGTCTGCTGGCTGCCCTCTGTCTGATCGGAACAGTATGGGTAAACGCAACGCTGATCAATACCAGACAGCTCACATTGAGGGAAGAAGTCCTTTCTTCCGAGAAGATCGATGCCGATACGGACGGTCTGCTGATCGCCTTTTTTTCCGATCTGGATTACGGCCGTTTCATCGACCGCGATTTCCTCGACAAGACCGTCGAAGAGATCCGTTCCTTTCATCCCGATCTCATCCTGTTTGGCGGAGACCTTCTGGATCCTTCGATCGTCAATGAGATCTCTCAGGAAGATCTGGATTATCTGATGAACTCCCTGAAGTCATTACAGGCCCGCTATGGAAAATATGCGGTCTATGGGGATGACGACCTCAGATCCAGGGATAAGGCTGACTACGTCTATACGAATGCGGGATTCAAGGTCCTGGACAACCGTTCCCAGCAGATCAGTATCGACCGCAACAGTGCGATCTCTCTGATCGGTATCTCCCCTCTCGTCGAGGGACAGCCGGATATCGTAACTGCCTTCTCCGGGACCGGGACCGCTCATTACAATATCGTCCTTTCCCACTGTCCGGATCTGTTCGACGATCTGGGCGAACATGAATTCTCCTACTTCCTTTCCGGACATTCCCGCGGCGGACAGATCGATCTTCCGATCATCGACCTCTTCGGCAGACCGGAAGGATGCCGGAAGTATTTCAGCGGAAAGATCACCCGCAACGGAAAGACACTGGATATCACCAACGGTGTCGGACGGATCGATACGGACGCGCGTCTGAACGCGGATGCGGAGATCGTCTTCTATACACTCAGGACTCAGACTCTTCCCGATCAGTAAAACAGGAGAAAGAAGCGGAAGGTCTCGATACGAAACTCTTTCAAAGGAATATTCCGATCCAGGAATATTTTTTTATAGGGATCGTAGATTCGAAAATCAGGGATCTTCGGATCCAGGATACGGTTCAGCAGTCCCATATTCTGAAAGAAGCTCAGGCGTTCATCGAAAGAGACTTCCAGGATCTCCCCGGTACAGACGATGCGGAAACGGATCAGGATCCTATGCATGGAGGCACCTCAATCGGATCTGTTCTCCCTGATACAGGAAGATCCCCTGACCGGAGCTCAGATCGTTCTTCTCCGTCACGATGAAAAGACGCTGAAGAAAGATCCCCGGTCCGATCCAAAGGATCGCTTCATGTGTCTTCTTCAAAAGATCGCGGTCATAGAGGCGGACCTCAAAACAGTCGGAATACTCCCGATAAGGCTTTAATAATGTCTCATCGAAGGAACATACCAGCAGTTTCCCTCTCCTGTAGAGTGCAGTCCTTTCTTCTTCCGCATATCCAAGCAGACATCCCTTCTCTGTCCTGCAGGGAGAGATCTCTTCCGGGATATGATCGAGGAAAGATGAAAGGACCTGTTTCCCTTTTTGAAACCGTTCCGTCTTTACCGGTACGAACGGGATCGGTTCTTCCTTGAGAAAGAAGCTGTCTCCCTTGTAGCGGCTCACCGCGGAAAAGAAGATGTTTCGCTCCTCAGCGGTCACAGACCCGATCAGGATCCGTTTCCCGAAACTGTTCAGAAGGCGGTAGCTGATCCTCGCATCACGACATAGACAGATCACGTTGCAGCGGATATCCCTGCTCCTTTTCATCAGACGGCACAGCCGGTCCAGATGAGTCTCATCGTAGGAAAGAAAGGCCTGGATATCGCGTATCACCAGGGTGATATCCTCTTCCCCTTTCATCAATTTCCGGAACAGATAGAGGATATCCTCCCGATCATCATAATGGAGGAAATCTCTGACAGAACCGTTAGAAAGCGGCCGATCCCCGATCAGGATGAAAGGACGGTGAAATTCATTCAATGTGTTCAGGATCCCGTTGATCTCATCCTTC
>CADCRE010000024.1 GCA_902803785.1 uncultured Erysipelotrichaceae bacterium | reverse complement strand
CAAAAGGATCAATGTACTGTATTTCTTTTCTGCCATACGGTTTTCCTCACTCTCGTCTTCATTATAACAGGGAGGATGCGCTTTTTTGTACAGAGCAGAGATTATCATCATGGTGTAGAAACGAGGTAAGCGGTTATGAAGAAAGAACTCTATGCAACGGTGAACCATCTGGAGGATTACGGAGGGCCTTCCTGTTTCCGTATCGGACAGGAAGTCATCCTGAAAAGGGACCGAAACAACCCCTATGACGATGAGGCGATCTCCGTACATGATACAAACAGGATCAAGTGCGGATACGTCGCAAACTCCGTCTGTACGGTCGCCAGAGGGACCTGTTCTGCGGGAAGACTCTGTGAAAAGATCTCGGAGGAACAGAAGGCTGTGATCGAATTTATCCTGGAGGATGCGATGATCGTAAGACTGATCCGGGAGTAGATGAGGATAACTTTTTCTGTTAAAATATAAGCAGAAAAGGCGGAAAATAATATGAATATTGCTTGTGCGAAAGAGATCAAGAACAACGAATTTCGTGTTGGATTGACCCCGGATAACGTCAAGGCATATGTGACTCGAGGTCATACCGTGTACGTGGAGAAAGGTGCAGGTCTCGGATCGGGTTTTTCCGACAGAGAGTATGAAGAGGCCGGTGCGGTCCTGCTGGACAGTGCAGAAGAAACATGGCAGAAGGCAGACATGATGGTGAAGGTCAAGGAGCCTCTGGAAGAAGAATACGGTTTCTTCCATGAGGGACTGATCCTGTATACCTACCTGCATCTGGCGGCCGACAAGGAACAGATGGATGCCCTGTTAAAAGGAAAGGTCAAGGGCGTTGCCTATGAGACACTGAAAGAAAGAGACGGATCTTTGCCGCTGCTGGTACCGATGTCCGAGATCGCGGGAAGGCTGTCGATCCAGGAAGGCGCGAAATATCTGGAAAAGAAGTACGGAGGAGAGGGGATCCTTCTCTCCGGTGTTCCGGGAACGCCGAAAGGACGGGTCGTGATCCTCGGCGGAGGAACGGTCGGAGCCAACGCCTGCCGCATCGCGGTGGGGATGGGTGCCGATGTCACGATCCTGGATATCAGTATCAAACGGCTGGAGGAACTTGACAGGATCTACGGTTCGAGGATACAGACGCTGGTATCCAATGAAGCCAATATCGCCAAGGCGGTAAAGGATGCGGATCTGGTGGTCGGTTCAGTCCTGATCCCGGGCAAGTCCGCTCCGAAACTGTTTAAAAAAGAATATCTGAAACAGATGCGTCCGGGTGCGGTATTCGTCGATGTGGCGATCGATCAGGGCGGATGCGGAGAGACATCTCATGTGACGACCCATGACGATCCGATCTATACCGTGGACGGGATCGTCCACTACTGTGTCGGCAATATGCCGGGAGCCGTTCCGCGGACATCTACGATCGCTTTAACCAATGCGACTCTGCGCTACGGACTTGAGATCGCCGAGAAAGGTCTAGAGAAGGCCTGCCTGGAGAATGAAGTCCTCATCAGTGCGGTCAATACCTATGACGGCAGGCTGACCTGCAGGAACGTGGCGGACAGCTTCGAAGGCTACACCTATACCGATCTGAAGACATTGATATAAAGAAAAGGCTCCGTCGGAGCCTTTCGTATCTATTCACCCCAGCCGTACATCCTGTCGAGGACTTCGTACAGTTTCAGGGAACGTTCTTCCGTGATCTGAATGTCTTCTCCCAGTTCCATCAGAGTCGAACCGTTGAGGTTCTGCGGCCAGTTCGGTAAGCCGGTCCCATTGGGATCGCCGGTCTTTACGAAATTGACCCAGTAGTCGGACATGGCTTCGGAAAGCCGGTAGTCGTTTTCTTCATAGAGTTTCGATCCGTTCGGAAGGTTATGGTAGGCGTAGACCTCCTCGCCGGAGTGCCACGGACCGAGCCTTCCGTTTTCTTTTGAGAAGAAGTACTCATAGACAGGAATGGAAGTATCGACAGCCAGACGGTCCAGACAGTAGTGCGGATAACTGAAGTAGATCGCACCGTAGATCTCCGACCAGAAGGCATCGGCTTCTTCATCTGTCTTGGCGGGATAGATCTTCAGGACTTCATCCGCATATTCACGGAAGAAACGGCGGATGCGTTCTTCATAGTCTTTCATATTCGCGTGGGAGAACAGGATGAAGGGACCGCTCTCTTTGGAGTTGTATCCGTGCAGGATGGCCGTTTCATTGTGAACTCCTTTCTGATAGGAGATATAGGGATCCTCAGTCAGGACATAGCCGTCGACGGTGATATGGTGCTGAGTCTCGGCTTCTTTGACGAGGTCTTCCGCTTTCAATTCCCTCAGCTGCGATACGGAAGAGACCTGATATCTTTCCTTCAGCTGGGTTCCGGAAGAGATGGCTTCTTCATAGCTGCGGTAGGAATGAGGCGGTTCTTTGGAAGCGACGGTAGAACTTTCCAGGATCGCATAGCGGAAGAGGCCTTTTGCGAGTGGGGAGGTACATAATGCGGATACGGATGCGCTTCCCGCAGATTCACCGGCGAGGGTGACCTGATCGGGATCGCCGCCGAAGGCCGCGATGTTTTCGCGGATCCATTCCAGTGCCTTGATCATATCCAGGAGGCCGTAGTTGCCTGTGGTATGATTCGGAGATTCGTTTTTCAATTCCTCATCTGCATAGAAACCGAAGACACCGAGGCGGTAGGACAGGTTCACGACGATGATGCCTTTGCGCGCAAGTCCTTCGCCGCTGTAGTCTTCGTACCAGGCCTGTCCCGATTTGAGGGATCCGCCGTGGATGAAGACCAAAACAGGTACGTTTTCGGTGAGATCAGCCGGTCTCCAGATGTTCAGATAGAGGCTGTCTTCACTGACGGGAGGGCGGTAGTTGTCTTTCAGAGAGATCCTGTAATCGTGGTAGCCGATGATCTGTGCCAGGGAATCGTAGATCGGAAGGTTCACTTCCTGCATACTCATGGGAGCGAAGTGATCGGCTTCCAGGATGCCTTCCCAGGGTTCGGGATCCTGCGGTTCCTTCCAGCGCAGTTCGCCGACCGGAGGTTTGGCGTAGGGGATGCCTGCGAAGATCTCGACTGCTCCGTCTTCGGTCTTGACGCCGCGGAGGTCTCCGTCCTTTATCGTAATGACTTCTGTCTTTTCAGGATCCTTACAGGTGACGGCCGGAACGTTTCTGACCGGCGGCCAGCTCAGAAACAGGACCAGGGCAAAACAGACCAGATATCCCAGGAACAGGAGGAAGCCATGGTGATATCTTTCCGTAAGAAAGATCCAGAGTCCGCTCAGGATCAGGAAAAGGATCCAGCCAATGATTGTATTGTGATTGAGTTCGAGGACTGCTGCCAGCAGCAGGAACAGGAATATGCGAAGAATGACAGACAGGATATGTTTCATAGATGTTACCTTCTGTAACCATTCTAAGCGATAAAGAAGAAAATTATTTTTCAATCATATGAAAATAGATACAGTTTTATGAAATAATATAACATAAGTGAATCGAGAGGAAGAAGATGCTGGAAGTATTCAAGACGGATATCCCGCAGTTGACGGGAAGAGAGAAGAGAAAGATCTATGTGTATGTGCCCGATCAGGAAGGAAGGTTTCCGGTCCTGTATATGTTCGACGGACACAATCTCTTCGATGATGAGGAAGCGACCTACGGCAAGAGCTGGGGACTGAAAGATTATCTGGATTATAACGATGTCCCTTTGATCGTGGTCGGGGTCGAATGCAATCACCATCCTGAGAAATACCGCTACGGAGGAAGACTGTCGGAATACAGCCCCTTCGATTTCTCTGATCCGGAGTGGGGGAAGATCAAAGGCAGAGGAAAGATCACGATGGATTTCTATGTGAACGAACTGAAACCTTATATCGACGACAATTATCCGACCCTGCCGCAAAGGCGCTATACCTTCATTTCAGGAAGTTCCATGGGCGGTCTGATGACGCTGTATGCCATGAGTGAATACAACGATGTCTTCTCAAGAGGTGCCGCACTGTCTCCGTCGCTCATCTTTGCGCCGGAGAAGGTCATGGATATGATCGAAAACACGAAGTATCGGAAGAATACGGTACTGTATATGGACTATGGCGAGAACGAGATCCGCTATCGGAATACCAGAGAGGTCTATGGGGAAGTGACGTCCGCTCTGATCAGGAAAAAGGTACTGCTGGACAGCCGTATCGTACCGAAAGGGGATCATAACGAAGCCAGCTGGGAAAAAGCGGTCCCGTTCTTCATGGAGACGCTGTTCTACCGCTTATAGAAAGGGAAGATATGGAGACCAATTACTACGATTACTACAGCCATGAACTGGACCGGAACATGCCGATCAAGGTCTACGGACACCATGGCAGACCCATCCTGTTCATTCCGTGTCAGGACGGACACTTCTACGACTTCGAGAACTTCCACATGACCGATACCTTCGCGCCGTGGATCGAAGACGGCAAGTGCATCGTCTTTGCGATCGATACGATCGATGCGGAGACCTGGAGCGATAAAAACGGGGACCCGTATCACCGCATCCGTCACCATGAACAGTGGATCAACTACATCACCAGGGAAGCCGTTCCGTTCATTCGGGAATACGTGAACGAAAAGAACGGCTGGTCCGGCTATCCGGGCATCATGACCTTCGGCTGTTCCATGGGAGCGACCCATGCGCTGAACCTCTATCTGCGTTTTCCGGATCTCTTCGACCGCTGTCTGGCCTTGTCCGGAGTCTACAATGCGTCCTTCTTCCTGGGGGACTACATGGATGAGGTGGTCTATCAGAATTCCATCACCGACTATATGGCCAACATGGATCCGTCCCATCCGTTCATCGAACGCTACAACCGCAACAAGGCGGTCGTCTGTGTCGGACAGGGAGCCTGGGAAGAGCCCTGGAGCACCTGGTATCTGGATCAAAGATTCCGGGAACTGGGCATCCGCATCTGGGTGGATTACTGGGGATATGACGTGAATCACGACTGGCCCTGGTGGTATAAACAGGTCCCTTATTTCTTACCGTATCTGTTGGAAGGAGAATAGAATATGAACTTTATCTATATCTCTCCGAATTTTCCGGAGAATCACTGGAACTTCTGTCATCAGCTGAAGCTCAACGGCGTGACCGTACTGGGGATCGGCGATGCGGACTACGATTCCCTTACCGATGATCTGAAGGGTTCGATGAACGAGTACTACAAGGTCTCTTCTCTGGAAAACTATGAAGAAGTCTTCCGGGCAGTCGCCTACTTCACGTTCCGTTACGGAAAGATCGACTGGCTCGAGTCGAACAACGAATACTGGCTGGAAAGAGATGCGAAACTGCGTCAGGAATTCCATATCACCAGCGGCTTCCAGCCGGAAGACATGGACCTGGTCAAGTTCAAGTCCCGGATGAAGGAAAACTATATCAAGGCCGGTATCCCGGTCGCCCGTTATCACATGGTCGACAATTTCGAGGGATGCAAGAGCTTCATCGATGAAGTGGGCTATCCGGTGATCGTGAAGCCGGACAACGGTGTCGGTGCTTCTGATACACATAAATTAAAAAATGACGAAGACCTGGTCTTCTTCCTGGAACACAGGATGGATGTCACCTATATCATGGAGGAATTCATCACGGGTGAAGTTCAGACCTATGACGGGATCATCGATTCCAAGGGAGAACCGATGTTCGAGAACGGCAATGTGACGATCTGCGATCTGATGGAAGCGGTCAGCCTCAACGGGAATTCCGCTTTCTATGAGAGGAGCATCCTTCCGGAAGAGATCCGCAAGGCGGGCAGAGCGGTCGTAAAGGCCTTCGGCGTAAAGAGCCGTATGGTCCATCTGGAGTTCTTCCGTCTCAGCAAGGACCAGTATCTGGGAAAGAAGGGCGATATCGTCGCTTTGGAAGTCAATATGCGTCCGAGCGGAGGCATCTCGCCGACGATGATGAACTGGGCCAACGGTACCGATGTATACAAGATCTGGGCGGATATGATCGCCTTCGATCATAGCGAAAAGAAATGCGATTATCAGAAAGTCTGTATCTTCGCTTCGAGAAGAGATGAAAGACAGTACCGCCTGTCCATGGACGAGGTGAGACAGAAGTATGCGAGCCATCTGATGCAGGAAGGAAGAGTGGAAGAAGCTCTGTCCGGTGCGATGGCCGATTACATGTTTATTGCCCTGTTCGATACGGAAGAAGACGCAAGAGCCTTCACCATCGACGTATTATACGAGAAGGACCTGTAAAGGTCCTTCATTTTCGTTTCAGGAATTCCTGAAGAGAGAGTCCTTCGTCTTCGGGATCGAGGTCGACGTTCTTTGCCCGTTCCCGATAGACGGGATCGTCTTTCAGGATGCGGTAGGCCAGGTTGTGCATGAGCCATTCGTCTCTCATATCTTCGACACTGCGGTATCCTGTATAATCTTTGGAATGGATCGGATGGATCTCGTTGAGGGCTTCGACGATGGCGTAGATGTCATCGGAATCGGTGATCTTGTAGGAATCGTAGATGCGCCAGTTGTCTTCGTCGTAGCGAACGAGGAATTCCTCGTCATCATAGATGAAAGAAAAGTAGGTCCCATCCAGGTTATTGATGACGACATCGTTTTTTCGTTCCACATTTTTCCGATTTTCTGCGATCCCACTTAAGACATCCTTTACCGTATCGGCGAGAGAAGCACACGAAGTCAGAAGCAGCAGGGACAGCAGAACGGTCAATACCTTTTTCATAGATTCTTATTTTAAATAATTCACCTTAAAAAGGCAAAACCTCCGTGGATCCGCACGGAGGTCTTTGTCTTCCTTTTTAAGGATGGGTGATATGGGATATCGAAGGAAATCTGCGGACCTTCGGATATCGTGACTTTATCTTCCCGCGGAATATACGGGATCTTTCTGCGGAACTGCATCCTGCGCGGAAGGCTCCGGCAGGGAAACGGGTTCTGCAGGGAGGGGGAAGGTGATCTCATCGAGCCTTCCTTCATAGGCCTGCAGGACCGCGAGGAATCCACAGAAATGATAGATGAACGCGACCCGTTTCTGATTGTAGTTGATGTTAGTGAAGGAAGAACTGTAGTTCTGCGAAAAGATCCTCATATATTCCTCGGTCGAATCGCTGACGAATTCCCGTAAAGTCTCGGGACGGGAAAAGGCCATCATGACATCCGCATTCTGATACAGGTATTCGGTCAGACCTTTGTCGAACTCTCCCTGGCTTGCGGCACATACGTTGTAGAGACCGGTATAGAAACCCATGCGGATCTCTTTCTCCAGCTGATAGATGTCAGGATAGTTATTGTAAAAAGAGCGCCTGCTGCAGCCGGCGACCTTGACGAGTTCATTTATACGTATCCGGTCGATCGCCTTCTCTTTGGTGAGACTTAGGAAGGCTTTTCGGATCCGGAGTCGGATCTGGTTTTCAGTGTCTTTCATATTCTCTTTACTAAAATCTCATCATAGCAGATAAAACAAATACAAAACTGCACAAATAATATTGTATTTGTGCAAAAAACGTATGTAACATGTTATAATTTACGCGCGTGTACGCGAGAACTGATATATATAATCGATTTTTTTCTGCAGATAGGAAAACTCTACACGCTGTTGGGAGTACAGGGTATGAAAGAGTTCACTAAGAAGTTAACGACCGTCTTGCTGGTTTTGCTGATGCTGACACAGCAGGTACCGGTCACCAGAGTCTATGCCGAAGATAATGATGTCGCTGTCATAGAAGAGGGTACGACTCAGGCAAACGAAAACGGATCAACGGAAAACACAGGGACAGGGGAAACTGTCTCTTTTGCGGAAGAGGGCGATCCGACTGTGACAGAAGGAGAAGTTGTTCCTGCAACGAACGAGGGAACGACGGGAACTCCGACAGAAGGAGAAAACGGTGATCTTCCGGATGATCCGGACGATCCTGTCGTCAAAGATGGTGAAGGTGAGACTTCTGTCGAACTGATCACAGACGAAAAGAACGAACTTCATGCGTTAAGTATCCAGGGTCCGGCTGCGATGTCTTTGGAATTGAGTGCAACTGCGATCGAAGAAAATTCGGAACTGAACGAAGAAGAAGCTTTGGAGGCTGCAAATGAACTGTTTGCTGCTCCTCAGCTCAGAAGCAAAGAAGACCCTCTTCATCCGCGTTCCGGTGACGGTACGGATATCGAAGGTTTTTCTATCAGCTGGAAAACAGAAGATACAGTCGATAATAACGACCCTGCACTTTTATACATCAAACCGGAAAAAGATGAGACTCAGATGGTCCGTTTGACTGTCAGGTATTCACTTTCCGGTTCTTTTGATTATGAACCTGAAACAGTCAGGATCAAGCTTCCGGCGACTCTGTTTAACGGAAGAAACGGTGAGGTTTTAGGAGAAGTATCCATTCCATACGATGAGTGGCCTTCTACCAAAAAGGAGTGGAATTGGCAACTTGTCGATGGTTACTATATCCTGACGAATACCCGCAAAATGGATGCGGCAACAAAAGGTTTCTTTGATATCAGTTTTATTGAACTCGTACCTCATACCCTGATCGATATGAAGGAATATGGACCGTATACAGCTTCTATCGAGCTTGTAAATCACGCCGGAAACGTTCTTGGGCTGTATTCTGATGATCTCTATGCGCAGTTTGATACCGAAGCGAAAGTTACAGACGCAAAGAAGAGCGCATATAGCGAAGTGAACAGAGTGCCTGCGTCAGATATCCCTGAGGAACTGAGGATCGAAGGAGAAGACTGGTATATCAAGGTCGATTGGTATGTCTGGGGTAATATCAGTGCCAATACACTTTATGATCTGCAGACCCGGGATTTTGTAGACGGTGAATACAGCGGATTCGTGATCGGAGCCAACGACGGGATCGGACTCGCTCAGACGAATACATACAATCCATCTTATACCGACGGAAAAACGAAGTACTATTATTTTTCTACCGCATACCCGGCAAGTCAATTCCTGCCGGATGTTGATTATACATTTACGAACAGCGTGACATTTACCGTTACGGAGGTCGACCCGGCTTCCGGAAATGATCCGCAGCTTATAACGGATCAGACAGCTATCGCAACAAAGACCTGGAGATATCACGATCCGAAATGGATCGAACCGATTGGACATTTCAATGTCTTTAAGAACGGTAATGACGGCAAAGACGCAGAAAACAGGACTCATCACGCCAGAAGGATCGACACATACAGCGATCATCATCTTTGGAATGACGGATACTATGAAGTCTATGGCGGTGCATTGAATGTCCTGCAGGATGGAGATGATTTTGATTTCTCCTATACCGTAAATTCGATCGGTTATATCATGCCGTGGACATGGCAGATCGTCGATCCGGGAACGGAAGAGATCCCTTGGTCAAGGATCATCGGAAACTATTTCCAGAGACCGGTCCGTATGACAACGGCTGATGATGGCATGAGTATTGGCAGATTTGCGGAAAAACTGATCCCGTTGACCGATTATGAATATGTTTCTGTCGAATTCCTGGATGATCCGAAAGTATATACCGGTATTCCTAATAACATCAATCCGGACGGAAGCTGGCAGGCAAACAACTATGCGGATGGAACGTTCTTATACAGCAGAGATTACAATAAAGAGAATTGGCCGGATATCGATCTGGAAGTTTTGATCGACGGAAATTGGGAATATTATGCGACAGCGAGCTGGAAGACCGGACGTTTGATCATCACCAAAGCTGACGGTACGACGCAGACGAACGCGACCGTAAACTTTACGGAAGAAGAGAGAAGCAGGATCGAGAACTGGCGCACTACTGTCACATTCAACAATGCGGCATTGGATTATGATGTCAGACCTTTGATCCGCGTTAAGAGCAGCGATACGGTCAGATCGATCATCAACGCAGAATTTGAAAAGACGAATACACCGGAACTGCAGTTCTATAACAACGTGACCATGCTGGCGGAAGCTTGGGGTGTCAATACTCCGTATGATCCTGAACTGGACCTGTGGAGCGATATCGTATTCTTCCCGAACGAAGAATCGCCATATAAAGACGGATATAATAAAGCGACCGGCTATACCACCGATACTGCAGTCTATCCGTACAAGGAAGGAACTTCCGCTCAGACCGACGTTGATTATTCCAACGAAGAGTTCACGATACATTATGATTCCAGAGTAGAGATCCAGACTTTCATCAACAGTACTGCGACTTTTTATGAGGCGATCAGAGACGGAAGACTGACGACCGCAACACACGGTTATTGGTACGATCTCCTGCCGAAAGGTGTCGTTCCGGATATTTCAACGATCACTGTAAGGAGCGGCGATGCGGTCAAAGATATCCAGATCTATGAGAACTATAATAATTCCGACCGTTACTTGCTGGCAGTGGAAGTCGATCTGACTCCGGTACCGGAGCGCTATCGTGTCGGTGATGTGTATTACTATCAGGATGTTCCGACGATCTCTTTTGATGCGACATATTCATTTGCATCCTATGACGATTTCGGAGATTATCTGCACAATGTGATCGCATTTGAAAGCAGCGATCCTTTAGGTACGATCGATGATTACCGCGGTGAACCGGATGATCCGAATGCGGATCCTCACAATAATGTCTCTACTCCGGAAGCTTTTGCGAGCGAACGTGAAAAGAGTTGGATGACAGATCTGGATCCGAATTCCGATTCCAACAGTTTCGTATATGCGGGTGTCTATAACAAACTGGATAAAAACGATTATGCTCAGACGTCTTTGAGGAAAGAAGTTGACGTAAACCATGAAGGAGTATATTCGACCGGTGTCTACTATGGGGATGAAAGCAATGCCCGTACGGTATATGTCGGAGGGGACTATACCTACCGTCTGCGTATCACTTCTTCGGATACGACCCGTACGGAAGAGATCATCTTCTTTGATTCGCTGGAGAATTTCTATTCGGGAGAAGGCAATGATCCGATCGATATAGACGCGCCGAGATGGAACGGGACGCTGAAGAACGTCGATGTCAGTGAACTGGAAGAAAAAGGCTGTGCCCCGGTCGTTTACTACAGCTGGATCAGCAATCTGCAGCTGGCAGATGAATCTGATCCGACAGAAGCACATTCGATAAATACTGTATTGAGCAACAGAAATGTTTGGCTGGAAGAGTCTGAATTCTATGCGGCGGGATACACACTGGAAGATGTGAAAGCTGTCGCAGTCGATGCGCGTGTAAAACAGGATGGCAGCAAGTTCGTTCTGGAACCGATGGAAACGGCAGTTATCTACATCAATATGAAGGCTCCTTCCGGTGAGGAAGCACAGGACTATATCGCCGAGGATGCGCATGCGTATAACAACGCCTACTCTCTGTTCTACTCCTATGACATGGAGAATCCGGAAGGCGGTAACAGGCTTTGGTTCATTCATCAGGATTATACCAAGGTCGGAATGGAACCGTATGAGATCAAGGTAACAAAGATCTGGAACGATGAAGACGACAGAGACGGGATCCGTCCGGATTCGATCGTCATCCATCTGCTTGCGAATAATGTCGATACGGGAAGATCAGCGACGCTTCCGATCGAAGGGGAAGACGGAGAACTGATCTGGGAAGTGACATTTGACCGGCTTACATATACCGATGAAACCGGGAAGGTAATCAATTATCGCTTTACTGAAGAACCGGCAGAAGGATATAACTGGTCTGTCATCAGAGATTCTGAAAGTTCATACCGTCTGATCAATAGACATATACCGGAAAAGGTCTCGGTAGACGGAGAGAAGACCTGGGAAGGTGACAACGAACTTGAAAGGCCTTCTCGGATCTATGTTGAACTTTACGCAGACGGAGTGAAGACAGGCAAGAGCATTACTGTAACGGCTGACAGCAACGGTGACTGGTATTACAGTTTCGATGATCTGTACAAGTATAAAGACGGAAAAGAGATCGTGTATACGGTGAAAGAGACCGTAACGCAGACCGTATCCTCCTATGTGCAGGAGTACGATGGCACCAATATCAGAAATGTCTACCATCCATACGGTGATCTCTATGTTAAGAAGCTGATCGCCAATTATGATGTGATCTCCGATACAGCCAGAAACAAGCAGTTCACACTTACATTCTATTTCACGACCGATGACGGAAGCATTCCGGTAATGGGTTCCTTTGATTATGAGATCCTGGATGAAACGGGAACACCGACAGGTACGACGGGAACGGTCTGTTACGGCGATTCCGTGACGATCGGACACGGTCAGACCGTCCACATGAAAGAGATCGATGAAGGTGTAGAATACGAGGTCAGAGAAGAAGAGCTGGCGGGATTCGCCCTTACTTCTTCCGACAATATTACGGGAACGATCAAGCCGAATACGGAAAACGATGTACTGCTGAATAACACCTATTCCGCAGAAGGAAGGATCAATCTTCCTGCAAATAAGCGGCTGAACAATCATTCTATGAAGGAACATCAGTTCATGTTCTATCTTTATGATGAGAACGATGATACCATTCCGATCAAGACCGCTTCCAACCAGGAACCGCAGATAACTTACAGAGAAGACGGAACGATAGAATATTCGTGGGCTGATGTCAGATTCGGTGCTCTTCGTTACTATGCGGAAGACGCAGGAAAGACATTCACCTATACGATGAAGGAATACATCATGGATAAGGATGGCTATGTCTATGATGATACGGTATATACGGTAAAAGTTTCCGTAACGGATAACGGCGACGGAACTTTGACAGCGACTCCGACTTATTATCTCAACGATGAACAGATCGAAGAGATCGTTTTCGTGAATGAATATGAAGCAGAAGGAGAAGTGGAACTGATCGCCTGGAAGACACTGAACGGTCGGATCCTGGAAGACGATGAATTTACGTTTGAGCTTTTGAACGAAGACGGCTCAGAAGTTCTGGATACCAAGAAAAACAAGGGCGGTTCGACCACGGGTACGATCACCTTTGACAAGATCAAGTATGATCAGACCGATATCGGCAAAGATTACTTCTATCTGGTCCGTGAAGTCAAGGGAGATGACGGATCTGTCCGTTATAATAGCGGATACTTTGCGTACAAGGTCACGGTCGGTGATTACAGCAACGGAAGGCTGAAGGTATCCTATACGTTTGTTGCCGTGAATGTGACCGTTGACGAAGACGGGAATATTGTGAAAGTGGTTTATCCGACGGAAGAGAAAGAGATCCTGGATGATGAAGGCAATGTCATCGGAACGGAGATCGTGAACAAGGAAGGTGAACTGCCGGAATTCATCAATACTCTGACAGACGGCGGACTCAAGGTCGTCAAATATATATCGGAAGATTCGGAAGACTACGATCCGGATCAGGAATTCGTATTCCGCGTGAAGCTGACGGATTTCAGTGGCGATTCCGTCGATTATGATGTCGCCGATGTGTCGGATCTTACGAACAGCACATCCGCTTCTGCATCTGTAGAAGACGGATGGATCACGATCGTCCTTCATGGCGGTGAGATGGCCGTGATCGACGATCTGCCTGCCGGAATGAGCTATCTGGTCGTTGAAGACACACCGGATGGCTGGATCCTGGTTGCAGAAGAGAACGTTTCCGGCTTTATCGAGCCGTTGACATACGCAACTGCAGCCTTCACCAATAAGTATCAGCCGGATGTTGCACTGGCAAGGTTCTACGGAACAAAGATGCTGGATAACAGGGTTGCGGAAGACCATGAATTCTTCTTCGAATTGTTAGATGAAGACGGAAAGCAACTTCAGTTGAAATGGAATGTTTCCGGCGGTTTCATTCTGTTTGACCCGATACAGTACAGCAAGGCAGAAATCGGCGTCCATACTTATACGATCAGGGAGGTATACACCGGTAACGATACAGTCGAATACGATACGCACGAGGAGACTGTTACCGTTACTGTGACAGAAGACAGCAACGGCGTCCTTTCTGCGAAAGTGGAATATGATGATGACGAAGTGTCTTTCGTCAACAGGAAAAAACCGGGTATCCTGAGGATCACAAAGGTCGGTGAAGGAGTCGATGATTCCAATAAGGATGATGAATTCACGTTCAGAGTCACTTTAACGAACGCCTATGGCATGCCTCTGGGTGAGGGTGAAAAGATCTACTGGTATGTGGATTCTGATACGATCGTCGGAAGGGCGCAGAAGGCAGTTGAGACTGTTTTGAATAATGTCAAAATAATGGCAGAAGAGGAGAATGTTTCATCCGGTGGAAAGGTCGAAGTGCTGCCTTTAAGGAGCGATCCGACATCATTTAACATCCGGGCGGGGATCAATCAGCCTGCAAAAGAAACAAACAATACATTCCACGCAACAGATGATATGCTGGAAGGAAATGCATATGCCGTTTTGACAGACGATGGAGAACTGATTTTCCTGAGGAGCGAAACGGGTCCGGGAGATGGAAGCATTACCGACATTCGGGGAGTAACTCATACCGGGAAGATCTACACCGTGGATGAAACGGCACAGCCTTACATGACTAACGACATTCCTTGGTATGCCGACAGGGGAAGCATCACCTCTGTAAAAGTGGCTGATGGTCAGGCAATCAAGCCTGTCTCGATGCGTCTTTGGTTCAACGCATGTTCAAAGCTCGCGTCTGTCGACCTCAATGGTTTCGATACCTCGGTTACAACAAACATGGATTCGACGTTTGCGAATTGCAGCTCTCTGACGTCGATCGACCTGACATCCCTTGATATGTCTTCGGTCACTACGACAGCTTCCATGTTCGAAAACTGTACTTATATGATCTCGATCGATATGAGCAATATGGATCTTTCAAAAGTGCAGAACATGAGAGAGATGTTTATGAACCTTGCACGCGTGCAGACTATCGATCTCAGCGGAACCGTAGCGAGAGATGTCACGAGCATGCATGAAATGTTCTTGAACTGTTATGCTCTTCAGGGCCTGGATCTGAGCGGATTCCGGTCACCGAATCTGACAGATATGACGCATATGTTCTTTGCATGTGAACATCTTGCTACATTGGATATCAGCAATCTGAGCACTTCAAAAGTCACAGATATGAGCGAACTGTTTAAGAGATGCAAGGTATTGAGGAATCTGGACTTGAGCAATTTCGACACTTCAAACGTTACGAACATGTCTGAAATGTTCAGTGAATGCGGAGTTATAAATCTGAATGTCAGCAGCTTCGACACCAGCAAAGTAACGAACATGTCCAAAATGTTCGCCAGTACGGCATTGAGGAATCTTGATATCAGCAACTTCGTTACGTCCAACGTTACAACGTTCTATTCGATGTTCAGCGAATCTCAGTCGCTCCAGTCGATCAAGATGGATAAGCTGACGACGGAAAGTGCAACGGACCTCGGTGCTATGTTCTCAGGATGCTGGAATCTCGGTTCTATCGATGTCAGCAAATTCAAGACGGATCAGGTCACGAATATGAATCGGATGTTCCAGGCATGTATGAGACTGGTTTTCCTTGATCTCTCGAATTTTGTCGTAAGTGAAGGAACGGATGTCGGAAATATGTTCCTGAATGATTCACGTCTGTATGAGGTCGTTCTCGGAGAAGGATTCTCTTTCAACGAAAGTGCGCTCCTTCCTGGAAACGCCTGGGGGGTCTGGACCGGCAACTGGATCAAGAAAGACAAAACAGACGGTCCGTATTCTCCGGAATATCTAAGGGACAACTATGACGGAGCCTCGATGAACGGTTCCTGGGTCAGAGAAGTCAGGGAAGACAGCTCGTTTATCATGTATTCCGGTAACGGAGGATACATAAATACCAACGGTGTCACTGTGACCTCGCTGGGCCAGCAGATCACGATGCCGGACGGTACGACAGTAACGCGTCCGGGATATGCATTGGTCGGATGGAGTGAGGAAGCAGATGCCGAGACGGCTCAGTTTGAAGCGGGAAAGACCTATTCCTATTCAGACATCGATTCGGAATTGGGCAATTTGATCATCCTCTATGCGGTATGGGAAAGAGGTGAAACACGTACATATACGGTCAACCATTACGTGATGAGAGGAGATCTTTCCGGATATTCGATTAGAGAAACGGAAAGATGCTGGGTGAATGTATACGGTTCTGAAGAGGAACTGGAGACTATCGTTGCCACTGTTACACCAAGAGTGAAGGAATATCAGGAATATATCATTCCGGAACCGCAGACGATCACGATCGCCCACGGAGAAACGAAAGTGGTGTCGTATTACTACGATCTGGCTAAGTATATCATCAGATTTGACGGAAACGGTGCGACTTCCGGACAGATGCGGGATCTGAATGTATTCATGGCATCGTCTCAACAGCTGACCATGAACGAATTCCTGAAGACCGGTTCGATCTTCATTGGATGGAATACGGAGCCTGACGGCAGCGGTACATCTTATGCAGACGGGCAGACTGTGAGATACCTCACAACGGTACACAATGAAGTCATTACACTGTACGCTCAGTGGAAGTCGAACGAGAATGAACCGGCTTCCGTGACTTCCGGTGTCATCTATGTCACCTGCAAGGCAGGGGAAACGATCGTTATTCCGGGTCTGCCTGACGGGACGACATATACCGTAGAGGAGATCGATATTCCTGATGGGTGGCAGTTTGTCAGTATCGATAACGGCAGCGGTTCGATCGCATCTAACCAGACCGTGACGGTAACAGCTGTTAACGAAAACATCAGAGAGCCGGAGGAAACGGGTCTCAGACTGTACGCATACAAGATGCTCCAGGGAGCCGAAGTTGAAGAAGGCCAGTTTACCTTTATCGTCGAAAGCAAGGATGACGGAGTCATCTGTACCGGTACGAACGGTGAACCGGATATGAATGAGTATCTCCTGGATGACGAAGGATACGAGATCCTGGATGAAGACGGGAATCCGATCAGGAATCCATGGTATGGCTATGCGCTCGTAGAATTCGGTCTTATCCCATATACAGAAGACGATATCGGAAAGACGTTCAGTTACAACGTTCATGAAGTCATTTCGGATGAACCGGGCATTAAGTATGATACAACATCATACAGAGTGGAAGTCACTGTCACCAGGAACGCCGAGACAGGAAAACTGGAGACAGAGGCCATTTACTATAAGAACGGAAGAACAGCGGAGGATATCGTATTCACAAATAAACTGCAGCCGGGAAAACTGAAGATACAGAAGGATGTTGTCGATAACGGAGATGTCAATGACCAATTCAGTTTCCAGGTCAACTTTGAAACTCCGGATGGTACAGATCCGATCAGCACACTTTCTTATTCCACTATGGTGATGGGAGAGAAACATGTCTTCCATTCCTCAAACTTTACTGATGACGGAACACGAACAGGCGACATTCAGGAAGGTGAATCGGGAGGAACGGAGTATGAACTGAGTTCGATGTACACCCATATCAAGGTCACCTGTGGCGATGATATCACGGTTAGTATTGCCGGACGCAGTTTCTATGCCGGACCGGGAGAGGTCAAGACGTTTGAATTTGACTACGATTATCCGAAATTTGAAGCATATGCCTGGGCTGAGGGCCATGAACAGGGATACGGATGGTTCGTCGAAGTTACGGAAATGGAGATGGATTATTCTATTTACTATGCCGGTGTTCCTATCACGATCGCCGGAGGAGAAACTGTCGTATTTGACGAACTTCCGGCCGGAACGAAATACAGCGTCAGTGAGATCGATGTTCCGCAATACTGGACATTGATCGACACTGTAAATTCCGAAGGAACGATCGGATCGGCACAGACGGCAGAAGTTGTCTTTACCAACAGGTATGAATACATCCCTCAGGAGATCTCTGTTCAGTTGCAGGCATATAAGACGATAGAGAACGGAGAGATCCGGGAAGGTGACGAGTTCTACTTCGAACTGCAGGATGAAAACGGAGATGCGATCCAGAGAAAGACCGTGGATGACAGATCCGATGACGAACATTCTGTTACTACCAGTACGATCACCTTCGATCCGCTGAATTTCGGTGAAGAGGATGTCGGTACATATACCTATTATGTACATGAGATCATCGGTGATGCGAAAGGTGTCGAATATGACACGACGCAGTATGAAGCTGTTGTCGAGATCTTTATGGAAGAAGGTACCATCTTAAGATCGAAGGTGACTTATCGGAAGCCGAAAGAAGACGGTAAGTATGAAGAGGTAGACCGGATCGAGTTCATCAACAAGAAGTTTGTGGATCTGGAGATCGAGAAGGAACTGGATTCCTGGGAAACAGGTTCACCGGTCACCTTCGTCTTTGATGTCGTTGCGAAGGTCGATGATGGAGTGGTCTATGCGAACGTTCACTCGATGACCTTCACCGGACTGGGTTCTCAGAAGATAAAGATCGAGAATCTGCCGGAAGGCGCAACGGTCACTGTGACAGAGATCTACGCAGGTGCCGGTTACACGGTATCCGGAGATGCACAGTTCACGGTAGAACTGGCGAAGGAACGGAAAGTGAAGTTCAAGAACACATACGACAGAAAGAAGAAACGAGGCTACGGTGCCCAGAATACCTTCACCAAGGAGGACGGAGGTACCTGGACCTGGGAGAATGATCTTAAGGAAGGAGGTGAATGATCATGAAAGATAGAAACAGAAATATACTCATCCTATTCATGATCATCGCCGTTTGCCTGATCTCGGTCCCTTCCGCAATGGCATACTTTACGACCTATGCGAGAGTCAAGGGGACCAAGCCGATCAAGCTGAAGGAGGTCGTGAGATTCAAGGAAGAGGACATCAGCGGCAATAAACATGTCGTAATGACTGCCGATGCGGATTCCGATCCGATCTACGTCAGAGTCAGAGCTTACGCATCCGAAGAGATCATGGATCTGCTGACCTACAAATATACAGAAGGTCAGTGGACCGAAAGCGATGGCTGGTACGAGTATTACACGGTACTGAATGCGGGAGAATCCGCAGTCATGGATATCGAGATCGACAAGACGGATATCGAGAACGAACAGTTCAATGTCGTCGTTGTCTATGAATACATTCCTGCCATATCCGACGGCAACGGAGGATATGTGAAAGACTGGGATGCGGGATGGACAGGAGGTGGCAACTGATGAAGAATATGAAACATAAGATCGTCATCGCTGCCTTCATCCTGATGGCCGGGACCTTCCTGTTCTCGGCCTTCGGGGCGACCAGAGCGGCTCTGATCACCTCGGGCATCTACGATTCCAAATTCGAGATGTACGATATCGGTGTCACACTGAATGAAAACAGTGAACCGAGAGCCTGGAGAAGCTATGACAGCGCCAGCAGAGACTGGTATGTGAACGGTGAGACTTCTCTGTTCAGTACATTGGATACGATCCGTTACGGAGTGACTTATCCGGAGAGGCTGTCGGTCAGAAACAGCGGACAGATCGATGAATATGTGAGAGTCACGATCTACAAGTACTGGATCGACCGGAACGGAAAGAAAGCTCCGGCCATGGATCCGGATCTGATCGATCTGAACCTCTTAACAGGAGACAACGGATGGATCGTCGATGAGAGCTATTCCACAAAGGAACGTACGGTCCTGTACTATACGAAACCGCTGAAGGGATCGAAAGCTCTGAAAGGCGGAGAACTGTCAAGTGATTTCGCGGATGCGATGACTTTGGATAAAGACATCAAGAACTACGTGAAACAGGAGACGACCGCATATGATGAAACATCGGGATATACGATCATTACGACGGAATACATCTATGACGGATGTCAGTTCTGTATCGATGTAGAAGTCGATGCGATCCAGACACATAATGCAGAAGATGCGGCATTGAGTGCCTGGGGAAGGGCGATCGAGATCGCCGATGACGGAACGCTCAGTTTAGGAAAGGAGGGCCAGTAATAT
>CADCRE010000023.1 GCA_902803785.1 uncultured Erysipelotrichaceae bacterium | reverse complement strand
CCTCTTCGTTATACTTCTGAAAAAGGTATATGATGATACGATAAAGGGAAAGGCTGTGAAAGAAAGGAAGAATGAGGATGAAACTGAAGAAGAAAGCAAAGTATGATCTTGCGACCGTCACCAGCATGGGTGTGCGCATCACACCTGTCGACAGACAGCCGGTCGAGATCAGCCACAACTATTTCATGCAGTCGACGAGTGCCGAAAGCAACGTTCTGAACGTTTCTTCGTTCCTCGGATTGAAAACACTGGTCATGACGCGTTTCGTCAAAGACAATGCGATCGCCAAGTTCATCAAAGGCGATCTTCGCCGTCGCAACATCGAATATACCGGGATCGAAGTGGAACAGGATAACCCATGGGGTTACCGTCACCAGTTCAATATTGCGGACAGCGGATACGGTCTTCGCGGACCGAGAGTCCAGAATGACAGAGCCGGAGAAGTCGGAAGGACGATCTCCCCGGAAGATTTCGATCTGGAGAAGATCTTCAAGAAGGACGGTGTAAGGATCCTGCATCTTTCCGGTCTGATCGCAGCCATGTCCGAAACGACCACCAAGACATGTCTGGAAGTCGCAAGATATGCGAAGGCAAACGGGACCTGTATCTCCTTTGACCTGAACTATCGCGCAAGTTTCTGGAAGGGAAGAGAAAAACAGCTCAGAAACAGTTTCCGGGAGATCGCATCCATGGCGGATGTCCTGATCGGTAATGAAGAAGATTTCCAGCTCGCATTAGGCGTCAAGGGTCCGGAAGCGGGAGGAAAAGATCTTTCTTCCAAGATCGAAGGCTTCAAAAAGATGATCGAAGAAGTGAAGAAACAGTTCCCGGATGCGCAGGTCTATGCGACGACACTCAGAGAAGTATTGAACGCCAACGAACACATGTGGGGCTCCATCATGTATGCGGATGAGAAATGGTATGTCGAAGAACCGAGACATATCCAGGTACTCGATCGGATCGGCGGCGGTGACGGATTCGTCGGCGGTCTGCTGTACGGTATCCTGAAACAGTGGAAGATGGAAGATGCCATGCATTTCGGATGGGCGACCGGTGCCATGGCTACGACGATGCTGGAAGACTATGCCTCACCGAGCGATGAGGATCAGGTCTGGAGTGTATATAAAGGAAACGCACGCGTAAAGCGATAGGAGAAAGAATATGAAAAAAAGCGATATCGGTCTGATCGGTCTGGCCGTCATGGGCGAGAACCTGGTCATGAACATGGAAAGCAAGGGCTTTACGGTCAGTGTTTTCAACAGAACGGTTGAAAAAGTCGACCGTTTCGTGAACGGAAGAGCTGCCGGAAAGAATATCGTCGGGACGCATTCCCTGCAGGAACTGGTGGATTCATTAGAAAAACCGAGAAAGGTGATGCTGATGGTGAAGGCCGGAAAACCGGTCGACGATTTCATCGAACAGCTGATCCCGTTACTGGAAGAAGGCGATGTCATCATCGACGGTGGCAACAGCCATTTCCCGGATACGACGAGACGTACCAGATATGTGGAATCCAAGGGACTTCTTTATATCGGAACCGGTGTTTCCGGCGGTGAAGAAGGTGCTTTACACGGTCCAAGCATGATGCCGGGCGGTTCTCCTGCCGCATGGCCTCTGGTCAAGCCGATCTTCCAGGCAATCTGTGCCAAGGTGGAAGACGGATCTCCGTGCTGTGAATGGGTCGGAGAAGAAGGTGCAGGACATTTCGTCAAGATGGTCCATAACGGCATCGAATACGGCGATATGGAACTGATCTGTGAAGTCTATCAGATCATGAAGGATTATCTGGGCATGAGTGCGGAAGAGATGCACGATGTCTTCGCAAAATGGAATGAAGGCAAACTCAACAGCTATCTGATCGAGATCACCAGAGATATCCTGGCATACAAGGATGAGGACGGTTCCGCATTGGTCGACCACATCCTGGATACCGCAGGACAGAAGGGAACAGGAAAGTGGACCTCCATCTCTTCATTGGATGAAGGTGTACCTTTGACTCTGATCACTCAGGCCGTCTATGCGAGATGCCTGTCTGCGATCAAAGAGGAACGTGTCGAGGCCAGCAAGATCCTCAAAGGACCGAAAGTGACCTTTACGGGAGATAAGGAAGCGTTCATCAACGATCTTCTGAATGCGCTGTTCGCATCCAAGATCGTCTCTTACGCCCAGGGTTACGCCCTGATGGCAACGGCAGCGAAGACCTACGGATGGAACCTGAACTACGGCGATATCGCCCTGATGTGGAGAGGCGGATGCATCATCCGCAGTATCTTCCTCGGCGACATCAAGAAAGCTTTCGAAAAGGATCCGAACATCCGCAACCTGCTTCTGGATGACTACTTCCGCACCGCTGTGGAAGAAGCACAGGACAGCTGGAGAAGAGTCTGCGCATCGGCGATGCTGGCAGGGATCCCTGTTCCGGCGATGACTGCAGCTCTCAACTACTACGATGGCTACAGGTGCGACCGTCTCCCGGCGAACCTGCTTCAGGCGCAGAGAGACTACTTCGGTGCACATACCTATGAACGTACCGATCATCCGAGAGGAGAATTCTTCCATACCAACTGGACCGGAGAAGGCGGCGACACCGCTTCTACGACTTACGAGGTCTAATACATGAAAGATCTCTGTCTCTATGAAAAAGAGAATCCTATCCCGAAGGAAGAACTGATCGAAGCGATCAGGGATTCCTTGAAAGAAGAGATCGGCAGCGGGAAGAAGATCCTGCTGCTGGTCCCGGACTATACCCGCTACCATTCCAATGCGGGACTGATCGCCAATACGATCTGTCACACACTGGAAGGGTGTGAAGTCGATGTTCTGGAAGCCCTCGGAACGCATGTCCCGATGACTGAAAGAGAGATCGAAGATATGTACGGTGACATTCCGATCGAACGTTTCATCGAACACGACTGGCGCAACGACATCGTCAAGATCGGTGAAGTTCCTGCGGAATACGTGAATGAAGTATCCGAAGGTCTGATGAACGAAAAGATCGATGTGGAAGTCAATAAAAGGATCCTGGAAGGCTATGATCTGGTCATATCGATCGGACAGGTCGTCCCGCATGAAGTCGTCGGAATGGCCAATCAGTCCAAGAATATCTTCGTCGGCTGCGGCGGCAGTTCAATGATTAATTCTTCTCATATGCTGGGCGCATTCTACGGAATGGAACGCATCATGGGAAAAGATCATTCACCGGTCAGAAAGGTATTCGATTACGCTCTGGATCATTATCTGAGGAATGTTCCTCTGAAGTTCATCCTGACGGTCACAACGGCTCCGGGAGGAGTCATTCAGACGCACGGACTTTTTATCGGAAGGGAACGTTCTTTCTTCGAGAAGGCCGTAGAACTGGCTCAGAAGAAGAATCTGATCCTGGTAGACAGACCGTTCAAAAAAGTAGTCGTCTATCTCAATGCCGAGGAATTCAAGAGTACCTGGCTTGGGAATAAAGCGATCTACCGTACGAGGATGGCGATCGATGACGGAGGCGATCTGATCGTTCTGGCTCCGGGCGTGGAAAAGTTCGGAGAAGATGCGGAAAACGACCGTCTGATCCGCAAATACGGATACTGCGGAAGAGAGAACGTCATCGCATTGTGTGATGCGAATGAGGATCTTAAAGCCAATCTGTCGGCAGCCGCACATCTGATCCATGGCAGTT
>CADCRE010000022.1 GCA_902803785.1 uncultured Erysipelotrichaceae bacterium | reverse complement strand
TGATGTCACCGGCATTCTTCACGACGAACTCCCTGGCATCCTTTACCGCTGAGACCGTCGCGTCATGTGCCTTGTCTACCGTACCGGAGACTTTCGCGACCGTGTCGAGCGGAGCCTGGACCTTCTCGATCGACTGATCGACCAGGTCGATCGTCGTATGTGTCTTTAACAGGGTGCTGTCGACATTACCGATCATCTTGATGAGCTTGATCAGCAGGATGATGAGGCAGACCAGACAGACGGCGCCGAGTGTCGGCAGCAGATCACTGCAGAGGTTTTTCAAAGCCATGATAAAAGCGTCCATAATCTTCACCTTCCTTGTCTCTATTCTAAACAATTATGAAAATATTTTCAATAATCTGTATGCCTTTACAAATAAAAAGGTCAAAGATATTCCTTGACCTTCTGTGCGATATTGTAGATATCCTTGCTGGACATGAAGACCAGACATGCGCCGCGGTACTGCGCCAGGAGCTTCGCCCCTTCCTCATCTTCGCTCAGGATATGGCTTCCCGGAGTCCGTTCCGCCAGATAGCTGATGTCGATATCCGTTCCGTCCTGCTTGTCGTCGATGGATGTGAAATCCAGAAGATAGATCTCGTCCGCCAGCAAGAGCGCATCTCTGAACTGCTCGGCGAAGTACTTGACTCTTGATGCCCGATGCGGTTTGAAGATCGCAACGATCTTCCGGTCGGGGTAACGTCTTCTGGAAGCTTCGATCGTCACCTTCACTTCCGTCGGATGATGGGCATAGTCGTCTATGAAGATCGTATCCTTGTATTCTTCGATCACATAGCGGCGTTTCGGTCCCTTGTAGGTATGAAGGGCCTCTTCGACCTTATCCTGATCGAGATGCAGATAATATGACAGGGAGAGGACTCCCAGGATGTCGATCAGAAGATGATCGCCGACGAACGGGATGTCGTAATGATGCAGTTTCTCTCCTCTGAACATCAGATCGAAGGAGGAGGATGTGCTGTCTGTCACGACGTTGTCCGCATAGTAGTCGTTTCCTTTCGTGAGGCCAAAAGAGAACGCCGGCGTCGTGAACTGCAGTTTCCGGCACCATTCATCGTCTCCGTAGTAGAAGACGACTTCCCTGACGTTATGTACGAATTCCTGATAGGAATCGAAGTAATCCTGTTCGTCTTTGAAGTAATCGACGTGGTCGATCTCGATGTTGTTGATGATGGCATATTCCGGATGATAGGAAAGAAAATGACGGCGGAACTCATCCGCTTCGACACAGAGATATTCGCAATCCCGATCCAGATACCCTTCTCCGTCACCGATCAGATAACCGGTCTTGGCGAAGTGACTGAGGACCGTCTTGGCCAAAGTGGTAGTGGTGGTCTTTCCATGGGAACCGGAGACGGTCACGGTCCGATAGTCCTTCATCAGTTCTCCGAGGAACTCGTGGTAACGGTAGCACTTGCACAGTTTTCTGGCACGTACGACTTCCGGGAAGTCTTCCAGGAAGGCATTGCCGATAATCACTGTATAGGATTCCTTGATGTTATCCTCATTAAAAGGATAGATTTGGATCCCCCGCTTCACCAGTTCATCTTCCGTAAAGAAATGTTTCTCCTGGTCGGAACCGCATACCTCATATCCGAGGTCGTGCAGCATGATCGCCAGGGAAGCCATTCCCGTCCCTTTGATGCCGATAAAGTAATACATTATTTATCCTCTCCGTAAAGATCGAAAAGAGTGATATCGTCGTTTTCTTCTTCCGGTTCGTCAGGATATTCGATCTCTTCCGTTTCCGGGCTGGAAAGACGGACATAGGAACTCGATGTATCTCCGTCGAGGAGACGGTGCAGTTCCTCTTCGTCATCCGCATATCCGTTGTCGATACCCAGCGACTTGATGTCATGGTCGTCCTTGGAACCGTATCCGTAGATCGGAGATGTGATGATCTCCAGGTGAGAATCGTCCGGTTTATTGATCAGAGTCTCATTCTGATCAGGTTCCGGTTTCCGGATCGTCGTCTGCTTGTTCTCCTTGATCAGGCCGAAGATCGGCGAGATCTGTGAGGACAGTTCATATTCTTCTTCCGCAGGCTTGCTCTGCTTTACGGTCTTGATCGTCTCTTCGAGATCGATAAAAGCCGATTTATCCGATTTGCGGTACAGGACATCCTTTGCGTTATAGGACGCTTCCTCTGTTTTGACCGGTTCTTTCTTTACCGGTTCCCTGACCGGTTCGACGACGGGAACGACTTCTTCTTCGTCGTCATCATCTGTCTCAAACAGGATATCGATGAATCTTTTCTTAATGTCTTTCATAGCCACCTCACTAATAAAATTCTACAACATTCCTCAAGGAAGAGGACCTCAATCCTCATCGGTCGGTATATTCTCTCCGATCAGAAAATCGTTGATCTGTCCGTTTACCGGCATGATCGTCTCAAACAGATTGACCTGCTGCTTCTCATAATCGATCACTTCCTTCGAAGAATAGGCAGAGATGATCCCTTCCGAACGTACCAGAGCGGATCTCGCCATCAGAAGCATCCGGGAGCTCACCGGGATCAGGTCTTCCGCATCGGCGTAGCCGTATAAGATGAGTTCACGCGTGATCAGACAGATCAGATATTCCCGATCGTAGTCATAGACCCGGAACAGGAACTCTTCATTGCGGTTACTGTTGCTCAGGAATACGGAATTGCGGGAATAGATGAGCTTTTCACTGTCGAAGAAGCCCTCTTCGGAGAGCTTCACATCCGGGTAGTAGCGCCGGTTGATGATCCCTGAGATATTGACGTCCATGATGATCCGCGAATGATTGTACTGGAAGACATGGGAAAGCTCACGGGAACTCAGTTCCGAGGTATCTCCCGGAAGGTAGTAATCGACATAGTCCGTGTAGTTGTTGTGACGAACGGTGATGACTTCACTTTCGGTAAGAAAGACCTCATCCAGGGATGAGACATCATTGTTCGGTGTAGCACATGAGCACAGCACCAGACACAACAAAAACAGCAGAATCTTTCTCATATCCTCATTTTAACATACTCTGATTGCGAAAACTGAAGTAAGAGGTCTTGCCGATGATGATGTGATCCAGTAAAGGGATCCCCAGCATCCGTGCGCTCTGATACAGTTTTCCGGTGAGATCGATGTCCGCATCGGAAGGTTCCGCACGGTCGCTCGGATGGTTGTGGGCTACCAGAAGATAGGAGGCTTTATACAGGATGGCTTTGCGCATGATCGTATCGACGCCGACGCTGGAACTGTTCCGATTCCCCTGATACAGCTTCTCAAAGCGCAATACGCCGCCTCTGCCGTTGAGAAAGACGGCAATGAACTCTTCTTCGGTGGAATAGCCAAGATGCGTCCTGAGCCAGTCTACGACCTTTGCGGGAGCGTTGAGATCGGCTTCGGAGATCTTTTCGATCTTCACCAGACGTTTTGAGAATTCCAGGACAGCCATGATCTCCAGGGCCTTGGCCTGTTTGATCCCCTTGATCTGGATCAGTTCCTCATAGGTCATGGAAGGAAGATTGTGAAAGCCGTTGGCATGGTCGATGATCTCCTGTGCCAGTTCAAGGACGTTCTTTTCCCGGTATGCGGACTTCAGGATCAGTGCCAGCAGTTCATCGTTCGCAAGAGAACCGATCCCGTATTCCAGAGCCTTCTCCCTTGGCAGGAGGATCTCACTCGCAGACATAGTTTTCATCCTTCAGCCGTTCCAGACTCTTTTCCAGACTGTAGGTCCTTTCAGGCGTGACCGTACACTCACAGATCAGATCGTTCCCTTCATAAAAACAGCCTTCCTCCAGTTGATCGTCCAATCCTTCCAGACGTTTCTCATCCGGCAGGAGATCGTAAGGAAGTCCGTAACGCTCGATGATATGTAACGAAAGCAAGACATCCCCTTTCGCCGTAAGATCCACACGGATCTGATCCTTTCCCAGATCTCTGATACACGCATAGCTGCGCTGCCTGTCGCAGCCGCACAAAAGGATACACAGAAGGATCAGTTTCTTCTTTTCCATTTCGTATAGACAAGATGACAGAGAAAGACACCGAACAGAGCTCCGGAACTGTCGATCAGGATATCCCAAAGAGAACAGCAGCGGTTCGGTACGAAATACTGGTGGATCTCATCGAAAGTCGCATAGGATACGGAAGCGATCGAAGCGTACAGAAAAGGTCTTCTTTTCTCATTGAAGTTCACATAGAGCAGGATCCCCAGGATCATGAATTCCGTGAAATGAGCGAGCTTGCGGATCGGCTGGGCGAGCCTCGTCATGAATTCCGTGACCGAAGGAGCGCTTTCCCCGAACAGGAGATGCAGGACCTCGTACAGAAGCAAGGCGGCCGTATTGGATGTCTCCGCAGATTCTGCGGCAGGCTGGGCAGACAGAAAGAAGATCAGCCCCATCCATGCCAGAAGTGCGATCAGACGTATCAGACGTTTCATAGGACCATCATACCATCATTCCGGGAAGGGATACACTTCGCACTCGCGATTGAGCTCGCTGCGCGTTCCGTTCTGATAGGGATCCGATGCGGGCAGGACCGTGATCTCCCCCATATGCAAGGCGGTATTCAGGACCGTCACATCCCCTTTCTCCAGAGCGACCGACAGGATCTGTGTACGGCTCTCCCGGTCATACGGCAGGATCTGTTTTCCGCTTCCGTCATACACCCCGATGATGCGACAGTTGCGGATCAGGACATCGCTCAAAGGCTTCTGGCGGTCATCCACCGTCAGATAGATATCCGTATACATCCCACGCTGTAAAGAACCGGTATTGATCCTGACCTCGTTTACGTAGATGTCGTAACTGACCTGATCCTTCATCAGAAGCGTTCCTGCCAGATCCGGGATCTCACTGTCCAAAGCGCCTTTATAGAAGAAGGAACCCTTCGGGATCTGACAGGACAGTTTCACGTATTTTCCGATCAGATCCTCCTTCTCGGAAAGGATGTCCGAGTTCAGGATGCTTTTCGGAACACTCATTTCCTCAAGGTCCTCTTCCCCGATCCGTGTCCTCTGAACCAGCTGATGAGATGCGACACAGACCTTCACATAACGGTCCGTATACCTCTCCTTCATCACGTACGCAAAGACCCCCGACGCCAGGATGCACAGGGCAGGAACGATCCAAATGACTTTCTTTTTCATCTTTTACCTCCTACCCATGATTCGCTTGAAAGACGGTGATTCCTAATAATAAACAATTGTTTTCTTATGTGTATATTATAATGAAGCCATGATCCAGGACATTCAGCCTCTGCATTTCCGGAACACCTACCGTCATCTCAGACCGCGGAAAAACGACCGCGTTTTCTGTTTCCGGAAGGACGACGTCCTCTGTCACTATGATGAAGAAGAAAAAGATCTCTGTCTGCCGAAGGTCTCTCAGACGGGATCCGAAGATCTGATCTATCTGTTTTCGATCGATACGGTCCGCTTCTTTCTTTCGAAAGATCCTTTGGATCAGGATGACTTCTTCTCCTATTTTCCGGTGAGAGGTCTCAGCGGTCTGTTGCTGAAAGACAACGTCTCGATCTTCTCCTTCTACAGTGCCTACCATCTCTGGAAGTGGTACAGCCGCAATCAGTTCTGCGGAAGCTGCGGAAAGCCGATGGAACACGATAAGAAAGAACGGGCGATGAGATGTCCGCACTGCGGGAACCTGGTCTATCCGCGGATCAATCCGGCCGTCATCGTCGGTGTGACGGACGGCGACAGGATCATCCTGACGCGCTATCGGAAAGGCTTCGGACACAATGCTCTGGTCGCAGGATTCACGGAATTCGGCGAGACACTGGAAGAGACCGTACAGAGAGAAGTCATGGAAGAAGTCGGACTGAAGGTAAAGAATATCCGATACTACCGCTCCCAGCCCTGGGGGATCGCCGCCGATATCCTGGCGGGATTCTACTGCGAGGTCGACGGAGACAGCACGATCACCCTCGACACCAATGAACTGAAATATGCGGAATGGGTCAAAAGAGAAGATATCATACTGCAGCCGAAGAACTACAGTCTCACCAACGAGATGATGAGACGGTTCAAAGAAAACGATATGGATTTTTAGAAGATCAGGTCACTGATCTCTTTTTTATCCCGAGATCTGATAGAATGAAACTGTAAGGATGAAAAGACAATTATTGAAAGACGCCCTGATCAAATTCATTGCAGGCATTCTCCTCGTGGGCTGCCTGCTTTTCCTGCCGGCAGGAACTCTCAGCTGGAGGAACGGACAGATCTTCATGATCGTGCTGTTCGTACCGATGTTCCTGGCGGGGATTGTGATGTATCTGAAGGCTCCCGATCTTCTGAAAAGCAGACTGAATGCCAAGGAGAAGCAATCCGAACAGAAGGACGTCATCCGCTGCAGCGGTCTCATGTTTCTGACGGCATTCATCCTTGCGGGACTGAATCACCGTTTCGGATGGATGGAGTTCCCAAACGGGACCGTC
This sequence comes from uncultured Erysipelotrichaceae bacterium, assembly GCA_902803785.1. Taxonomy (GTDB): domain Bacteria; phylum Bacillota_I; class Bacilli_A; order Erysipelotrichales; family Erysipelotrichaceae; genus Colivicinus. Next base: position 19,283 of record CADCRE010000022.1, on the reverse strand, counting down.
ATGGCAGGATGCGTCCTGTTCCTGCTGTCCTATCTCCTGTTTGCAGAAGTCCTCAGGGAGAACTCCTATCTGTCCCGGACGATCGAAGTGAAAGAGGATCAGAAGGTCGTCGATACCGGTCTCTACGGGATCGTCAGACATCCGATGTATGCGGTGACGCTGTTCCTGTTCCTCAGTATGCCGCTGATCCTGAACTCCCCGATCTCCTCTGTGATCATGCTGGGATACATCCCGATCATCGTCAAACGGATCCTCAACGAAGAAGAATTCCTGGAGAAGGAACTGAAAGGATATACGGAATACAAAAAGAAGGTCAGATACCATCTGATCCCATATCTCTGGTAAGAAAAAGACCTCAACCGATCGACTGAGGTCTTGTTTTTTTATTCCGGTTTTCCCAGCAGTTTGAACATCTTCTTCTTGTAGACTTCGACACCCGGCTGGTTGAACGGGTTGATGTCTAAGAGGTAACAGGTCATACCGCAGGCCAGGAAGAAGAAATAGATCATGTATCCGAAGCTGTAGGCACTGTTGTCCTTCAGATGGATGACGATGTTCGGATTTCCGCCGTCTTCGCTGTGAGCGCTCAGTGTGCCTTCAAAGGCCATCTGTGATACCCAGGACAGTTTCTTTCCGGCGAGATAGTTCATATGGTCGAGATCGTCCCTGTCTTCCGGGAAGACGAGATCCTTCTCCATCTCATCGATATAGAGGATCGTCTCGAATTCCGTCTTCTTTCCTTCCTGGATGAACTGGCCCAGGGAGTGAAGGTCTGTCGTGAAGCAGGCGCTGGTCGGCAGGATACCCTTTCCGTCTTTTCCTTCGGATTCGCCGAAGAGCTGTTTCCACCATTCAGCGATCATCGTCAGCTGCAGGTGGTAGGTCACGAAGTATTCCGCAGTATAGCCCTGTTTGTCCAGGATACGGCGGGCGACCGCATAACGGTAAGCCGGGTTCTCTTCCAGAGAATCCGTGTTCAGCTCACGGTACGCATCGGCAGAACCCTTCATCAGGGCTTCGATATCGACGTTGGCCAGTGCCAGCGGAAGCAGACCGACAGCAGTGAAGACGGAATATCTTCCACCGATATCGTCAGGAATGACGAACTGTTCATATCCTTCCTTGTCAGCCAGCTCTTTTAATGTGCCTCTGGCCTTATCGGTCGTCGCGTAGATCCTGTCTTTCGCTTCTGCACCGTATTTTTCTTCCATGAAGTGCTTGAAGATACGGAAGGAAACGGAAGTCTCGGTCGTCGTACCGGATTTGGATATGACGTTGAGGACAACTTCTTTATTGCGGATGTGTTCCAGTACCTGTGAGATATAGGTGTGCGAGAAGGTATTGCCCACAAAGATCACTTCGATCCCGTCATCCGGATAGAGTCCCTTGATCATCTCGATCGCCGCTCTGGCGCCCAGATAGGAGCCTCCTATGCCGCAAACCAGTACGGTGTCATATTTGCCTTCCATGCGCTTTTTCAGCTGCAGGATGCGCTCAAATTCGCTCTTATCGTAATCTAAAGGCCACTTGACCCATCCGACGAAGTCGTTACCGACTCCCGTCTTCTCGTGCAGGTCTCTGTGAGCCTTGCTGACCTTCTCCTGCCATAAGGAAAGGTCTTCATTCAGTTTCGCATCTTTCAGATCCAGTTTAATCATCATACTCTCCTTTGATCCATTTTGACATGTTGTCACGGATAGTCCCGAATCCCTTGATACTCTCAGGCATCCCCTGAAATTTCACCCTCTTGGTATAGCGCCTCGTATTGGAGGACAGCGCCTTGAAGGAGAGCCTCAGCTGCTTATGTTCCTTATCGATATCGATCACCTTGGCCATGACGTATTCGTCCTGCTTGATGAAACTGTCGATATTCCGAACAAAGCCGTTCGAGATCTCTGAGATATGGATGAGACCGGAAACGCCGTCATCAAACTTCACGAATGCCCCGTAAGGTTTGATCCCGGTGATCTTTCCGTACACTGTCATACCGACTTTATAATCGTCTATCGTACTCATACTTCCCTATTATAGCATGTTATAATAAGGGCGTATGTCAATGAATTACTACCCGCTGACGGCCTTCCTGGTCGCTCTGATCATCGCTCAGGCAGTCAAACCCTTCATCATGCTGGTGAAGACCGGAGAATTCCGTCTTTCCTATCTGATCGCATCCGGAGGATACCCCAGTTCCCATTCCTCCAGTGTCGTGGCCTTATGTCTGTCGACCGGTCTCAAGGAGGGATTCGATTCCACCTTCTTCGCGATCACCTTCGCCATCATGGCCATCGTCCTGTTCGACTCCGTGAACGTCCGCTACTACTCCGGGAGAAACATCTCCCTGACCAAACAGCTCGTCGAAGACCTCAAATATCTCATCGAAATGAAGGATCCGATCTATGACGAGAAGTTCAAGGAAGTCCTCGGACACACGAAACTCGAACTGGTCGCAGGCGTTTTACTGGGAATTTTCATCAGTGTGGTGTTATATTTTATGTGGAGATAAAGAATTATGGACAGAGAAGAGAAGATTGAACAGATCAAAAAGACGATCGAAAAGGTCAGACCATATATCCAGAACGACGGCGGCGATGTCCAGTTCGTCCGTCTGGAAGACGATATCGTATATGTCAGTGTACACGGTGCCTGCGTCGGATGCATGGCCCTCGACTACACCCTGAAAGAAGGCGTGGAAGCCCTGCTGCTGGATGAAGTGGAAGGGATCCGCGAGGTCCGACTGGTAGATTAAAAGATGCCTGAGGCATCTTTTTTAACGGTCATTGACCTGTACGATCACACACTTCAGATAATCTGATACATTGTGTCCCAGGATGATCGGATGATCCGGTGACTGTGCTCTGTTTTCCACCAGCCTGAGGCGCTTATGCGCATCGTTGGCACTTCCCAGGATGATCTGTAAAAACAGGTCACGGGGGATGTATTCACTGCAGGAACAGGTCACCAGGAAACCTCCCGGTCTTAACAGCTTCATCGCCGTCTGATTGATGCGGCGGTAGCCCTTGGAGGCATTGCGGACGGAATCCCTGGATTTGGTGAAAGCGGGAGGATCCAGGATGATCACATCGTACTTCTCCCCTTTTTCTTCCTGCTGATCCAGATATTCAAAGACATCCGCAACGATGAATTCGGTATTGGTGAACCCGTTGAGTTCACTGTTTTCCTTTGCCTGATCGATCGCCAGCTGAGAGGCATCGATCCCGGTCACGTGTTTCGCCACCGTAGCTGCACTCAGGGCGAATCCGCCCGTATGCGTGCAGCAGTCCAGAACTTTCGCATCCCTGCAGAAGCGGCGGATCGACAGATGATTGTATTTCTGATCCAGGAAGTATCCGGTCTTCTGTCCCTGATCGACGTCTACCTTCAGCTTTACCCCGTTCTCTTTCACTTCGACGACCGTATCGAACGGTTCACTTAAGAAGCCCTTGATCCGCTCCAGACCTTCCAGAGTCCTCACTCTGGCATCGCTGCGTTCATAGACACCGCGGATCTGCACTCCGTCTTCCTTCAGTACTTTCAGTAAGGTATCCACAAGGATCTTCTTGCGTACGTCCATCCCCAGAGTGTCCACTTCAAAGACCAGGACATCTTCGAACTTGTCGACGATGAGACCCGGGAGACGGTCTGCTTCCGAGAAGACGATACGGCAGCAGTCGGTCTCTACCGTCTTTTTCCGATAGTTCCAGGCATCATAAAAGCGTTTCTCAAAAAAGCTTTCATCGATCACATCATCTTTGTTTCGGGTAATAAGGCGGATGCGGATCTTTGATCGGTCGTTCAGATAGCCGTATCCGAGAAAGTCATCTTTAAAGGAGACGACTTCCACGATATCTCCGTTCACGTATTCCCCGTCGATCCGGTCGATCTCATTGTCGAAGACCCAGAGTCCTCCGGAATGGATCGTCCTTCCTTCACCCTTTTTCAAAGTTACTTTCGTCATATCTCAGCCTTTCCATACAAACAGTCCGACAGATGCCGCCAATGTTCTGACATCTTCCAGCAGTTCATCCTTCGGATCATAGAGAGTCATATAGGTATCTTCCGTATCATAGGTCAGAAGACTCGTATCATCGATATACAGATAGATCTCGGACGGGACTGTTTTGACCGGTTCACAGTCAAACGGAGAAAACATCTCTCCGAAGTCCCTTGAGATCTTCAGATCGTGGTAACAGTTCAGTTTCAGAAGGAAGAACACAAAACGCTCACGGATATCTTCTCCGTGTTTTTCGCAATATTCCTGTAAAAGCGCATATTCCTCGCTTTTATCCGCCGGAATGCGTTTAGAAACGATGTCGATCAGCCAGTATGGCCTCTCCAGCAGTTCTTCGATCCTGTCTTCTGTCATAAAAAAGAGAGTATTTCTACTCTCTTATCATATCTTATTTCAATGCTTCCGCGCATCTGTCACAGAGACCGTCTTCGTTTTCTTCTTCGACGATGTTCCAGCATCTCGGACAGACATGGCCCTTCGCCATCTCGATCTTCACTTCCACAGTGTCATACTTCGGAAGTTCTTCTTCAACGAAGGATACTTTTGCGATGATCAGCCACTGATTGATCTTGTCGCCGAAGGCCTCCGTCAGCAGTTTCCTGTCTTCTTCACTCACATGAAGCAGAGCGTGTGCCTGCATCGGTTTCTCGATCGTCTTGGCGTTGATCGCTTCTTCTCTTGCCTTGAAGATATCGGTACGGATCGCATGAAGTCTTGCGAAGTTGCTGCGGATGACGTCTTCGTCTTCAAAGTTCTGCGTCTCAGGGAAATGGACGTAGTGTACACTGACCGCATCCTTCTTTCCGAAGTGCTTCCAGACTTCTTCACTGGTGAATGCCAGGACCGGAGACCAGAGTCTTACCAGGTAGTCGACTGCATGGTAGAGGACGGTCTGGATCTTCCTTCTTCTCGGAGAATCGAGACGGTCGCAATACAGGATATCCTTCGCGAAGTCGCAGTAGTAGCTGGACAGTTCATTGGTCATGAAGTTGGTCATGGTCGAAGTCGCCAGGACGAAATCGTAGTTGTCGTAAGCATCCTTGACCTTTCTGGCCATATCGTTGAGGGCGATCATCATGTATCTGTCGACCGGTTCCAGATCTTCATAGGATACGAGATCCTTTTCCGTGAAGTCTTCCGGATTCAGATTTCCCAGCATGAAACGGAAGGTATTGCGGATCTTGCGGTACTGATCGGATACCTGTTTCAGGTTGGAATCGCCGATACGCATATCTGCCTTGAAGTCTTCGGAAGCCGCCCACAGTCTCAGGATATCGGCACCGTACTGCTTGATGATATCGAGCGGATTGACGACGTTGCCGACGGACTTGTGCATCGCTTCACCCTTGGAGTCACAGACGTAGCCGTGAGAAAGGACAGACTTATACGGTGCGACGCCGTTGGTGGCGACGGATACGATCAGGGAAGAGTTGAACCATCCGCGGTACTGATCGGATCCCTCGAAATACATATCGCACGGATAGGAATCGCCTCTGGCGATCAGTTCGTTCCAGGAAGAACCGGAATCGAACCAGACATCCATGATATCCGTTTCCTTGGTGAAACGTCCGTTCGGAGAAGCCGGATTGGTGTAGCCTTCCGGAAGCAGGTCTTTCGCCTCGGATTCGAACCAGATATTGGAACCGTGCTTATCAAAGAGCTGTGCGATATGTTCGAAGACATCCGCATCGATGATCGGACTGCCGTCTTCGTTATAGATGATAGGGATCGGTACGCCCCAGAGCCTCTGACGGGAGATACACCAGTCTTTCCGGTCTTTGACCATATTGGTGAGACGGAGCTCACCGAAGGAGTTGATCCAGCGAACGCCCTTGATCGCTTCCAGAAGCTGCGGCTTGATCTTTTCGATCGAAGCGAACCACTGTGTCGTCGCACGGAAGATGACCGGTTTCTTCAGTCTGTCGTCATGCGGATAGGAGTGCGTGACCCATTCCAGTTTGAGCAGATGAGCTGTCTCTTCCAGTCGGACCGTGATCGTCTTGTTCGCATCGAAGACGAACTGTCCCTCGAGCCAGTCTCCGGCTTCTGCGGTCATGCAGCCCTTTTCGTCGACCGGACAGACCGTCGGAAGTCCGTATCTCTGTGTCGTATAGAAGTCATCCAGACCGTGACCGCCGGCTGTATGGACACATCCGGTACCGTCTTCGTCAGTGACATAGTCTGCCAGGCAGATCACGGATTCTCTCTGTTCCGGATACAGGACATGTTTACATACGATCCCTTCCAGTTCTTTGCCTTTGAAGGTACGCAGCGTCTTGTATTCCGCGATCTCGAACTTCTCCATCAGAGAAGGAACGAGGTTTTCCAGCATGATCAGTTTTCCCTTTTCCGTTTCGACCAGCGCATAGGTCAGATCCGGATGCAGAGTGATCGCGACGTTTGCCGGGAGGGTCCAAGGTGTCGTCGTCCAGATCACGAACTTCTCATCTCCGTCGAGGATCCCTTTGCCGTCCTTGACATCGAAGGTGACGAATACGGTCGGATCCTTGCGGTCGAAGTAGACGATCTCGGAATCGGCGATCGCCGTCTCCTGGTACGGAGACCAGTAGATCGGTTTGAGTCCCTGGAAGATCATTCCGTCGAGTGCCATCTTGGCAAAAGCGCGGATCTGTCTTCCTTCGAATTCCTTGTTGAGAGTGATATACGGATGTTCATAGTCAGCGACCTGTCCCAGACGCTTTTCCGTAGCCATCTGCTGGGCGATCTGCTGGTGCGCATATTCCTCGCACTTTTCCCGGAACTCTCTCGCAGAGACTTCCTTGCGGTTCACTCCGAGCTTCTGGATCGCATTCTCGATCGGAAGACCGTGTGTATCCCAGCCCGGGAAAAACGGCGTGTAGTAGCCTAACATTCCTTTAGAACGGACGATGATATCCTTGATGATACGGTTCATCGCAGTTCCGGCATGCAGGTTCCCGTTGGCATAAGGAGGACCGTCATGCAGTACGAAAGGTTTATGATCCCTGTTCTTTTCCAGGATCTTGTGATAATGATCGTCCTCTTCCCAGTTCTTCAGGATCTGAGGTTCCTTGTTCGGAAGATTGCCTCGCATCTCGAAGTCTGTCTTAGGCATGTGCAGTGTGTCTTTATAATCCATATAATCCTCTCCTTTAATATAAAAAGGTGTTACCAAAGGTCGCCATATGGCGAGGTACCACCTTCATTTCTTACTTAAGCCCTTAACGCGGGATACGCTGACAATTTCGTTGTCAGAGCTCATAAGTGATTCCCGAACCGCTGTGCATCAATTTCCACCATCCATTGACTCTCTATGACACCCACGATACGGACATGTCTTAATCTTAGCTTAATATTCGTCGGAGTTCAGATTGATGTCGCCACCGACCTGAAGATTCTTTGGTGAACAGAGAATGACGTTCTCTCCGACCTTCTTGATCGAACCGTCTACACCGTAGACGACACCGGACAGAAAATCAATGATCCTCTGGCGGTATTCCGAAGGCATCCTGTGCAGGTTGACACAGCAGGCTCTCTTGTTCTTGATATGATTGCCGATCTCTTCGGCTTCATCGAAGTTTCTAGGTTCAAACAATACGATATTGGTATTCGCCGTGATCGTTGAAGAACTCTGTAAAGTACCTTTTTCGTAAGGTGACACAGCACTCGCTTCGTCCTGGTCCAGCTCCAGCTGTTCCTGTTCGTCGTCTTCGTCGACCGGTGCTATGAAATCTCTGATCTTCTCACCAATTCCCATATTAAAAGCTCCTTTTCTTTCATCTTATTTTAGCAAAGTCAAAGAGGTTTAATCAACTGATTCGCCAGCAAATAGCTGTAAAAGCCGTCTTCGAGGACATCCCCCGTCTCTTCGAATCCGTACTTGCGGATATCGGGATGCGCATTCTTCATGATGACCGGATGTGCGACGCTCTGAAGCATCTCCAGATCGTTGATGCCATCTCCGAAACAGTAGGTATTCTCATACGGGACATTCAGGTATTCCATGACCTTCCTTACCCCTGTCCCCTTGTTGACATCTTTCACGTTGATATCGAAGGAATAGCCGGCATTATGCGCAGCGACATCCGCATATCCCTTCAGTTCTTCGCGGATCGTTTCTTCCAGGTCGTTACGGGCAAAGCCGATCATCGCGATATGGAAATCTTCGTCCCTGTCTCTGATCTCCTGGAATCCGTGCAGGGCGACGCCCCATCCGTGCATGAAGGTATTGAAGGCCTTCGATTCGAAAGAATCGATATACATCTCATTCAGCGTCTCCAGGATATAGAAACCGTCATGTCTGTCGGTCACTTCCTTGATCTTTTCAACCGTCTCCCTGGAGAAACTCATCGTATAGATCGGTTCGTGTTCATATTCCGCATATGCCCCGTTGCACAGGACATAACCGCTGGGATCGATCTGTCGGATGCCTTCGTCCAATAATCCCATGCATCTGCCGGAGGCGATAAAGATGTAGTTGTCTCTGCGCAGTTCCCTGATCGCATAGCGGGTCTTTTCCGACACTTCATACATGTTGCGGGAACCGTCGAGGATCGTCCCGTCGATATCACAGAAGATCAAATTTTTCATACCCGTCCATTATACAGGAAAACAGCTCTTCTGTCGCAAATAAAAAAGTAAGATCGCTCTTACTTTCAGTATTCCTTATGGAGACGGATCACACTGGTCACGTTGAATCCGGCTTCCTTCAGCTTTTTACTGACGTCGTTGTATCCGTCAGTCATCACCACGACTTCGATGCCGCGGGAATTGTTGTAGACGGCGAGATTGGAGATCGAGATCTTCTCTTTCGACAGGATCCCAGCAACTTCCTCCATGATGCCCGGCTTGTCTTCGGTGATGCTGATGACATAGCGGATGCCGTTATGATTGTATCCCAGCAGATCGATAAAGGCCGTAAAGATATCGTTGTGAGTGATGATCCCTTCCAGTTTCCTGTTCTCATCGATGACCGGCAGGCAGCCGATATCGTATTTCCTCAGGATCGTAGCCGCCTCTTCGAGGAGCGCTTCCTTTCCGATCGTGACGACGTTCTTCTCCATGATGTCGTTGATCGTCAGCTTGTTCAGCAGATAGTTGAGTTCAAAGACCGAAAGTGTCGACGCGTTGTTCGGAGTGTTCGATGCAATGATCCCTTCCGTAACGAGGCCGACAAGGGTATTGTCCCGATCTACGACCGGAAGACGATGCAATTTGTTTTCCGACATCAGATCGATCGCTTCGGAAACAGACTGTTCCGGATGGATCGTGATCGGACTCGGCACCATATTATCTTTTACGTACATGATTAACCTCCCAGATATGCTTTCTTGATATCTTCGCTGTTAAGCAGTTCTTCACCTGTTCCCGACATGACGATCTTTCCCGTTTCCAGGACATAGGCCATATCGGCGATCCCTAATGCCATTTTAGCATTTTGTTCGACCAAAAGGACGGTTACGCCCTGAGAATTGATATCTTTTATGATATGGAAGATCTCTTTTACCAGAAGCGGAGAAAGTCCCATGCTCGGTTCATCCAGAAGCATGATCTTCGGTCTGGCCATGAGAGCTCTTCCCATCGCCAGCATCTGCTGTTCCCCGCCGGAGAGAGTTCCTGCGAGCTGTTTCTTACGTTCCAGAAGCCTTGGGAACAGTCCGTAGACGTTCTCAAGATCCTTCTGTATCTCGTTTTTATCTTTACGGGTATAGGCACCCAGAAGCAGATTCTCTTCCACAGTCTGGGATGCGAAGACTCTTCTTCTTTCCGGGCACTGTGCAACCCCTTCCCTCACGATCTTATGGGGAGGAAGTTTGGACAGTTCGGTCTCATCCAGCCAGATCGAACCGGAATAAGGCTGAAGGAGTCCGGAAATGGTATGCATGGTCGTCGTCTTTCCGGCACCGTTGGCACCGATCAGAGTGACGATCTGTCCGTCCTTGACCTCAAATGAGATCCCCTTGATCGCTTCAATCATTCCGTAGCGTACGACTAAATCATTGACCTTCAGCATACTAATCTCCCAGATAGGCACTGATGACTTTCGGGTCGTTCCGGATCTCATCCGGAGTCCCCTTCGCCAGCAGCATCCCGTAATTCAGCACATAGATCCTCTCACAGATATTCATGACCAGGTTCATATCGTGTTCGATCAGAAGGATCGCGATATGGAAACGGTCGCGGATGAGACGGATCGTATTCATCAGTTCCTCGGTCTCCTGAGGATTCATGCCCGCTGCCGGTTCATCCAAAAGCAGCAGTTTCGGCTCTGTCGCCAATGCGCGCAGGATCTCGAGTTTCCTCTGTTTTCCATACGGAAGGCTCGAAGCCAGTACATCCTTGTCTGCCTTCAGATCGAAGATCTCCAGCAGGTCTTCCGCCTTGGCATAAGCCTCTTTTTCCTGTTTGCGATACTTCGGCGTCTTGAAGATCCCATCCAGCATCGAGTAGGACAGCTTGTTATGCATACCGATCACGATATTGTCGATCACGGAAAGTCTGTCAAACAGGCGGATGTTCTGGAATGTCCGGGCGATCCCGGATTTTGACATCTGGATCGTCGAATCGCCGGTGACATCGCGGTCATAGAAAAGGATGTTCCCTCTGCTCGGAACATAGACTTTTGTCAGCAGATTGAAGACCGTCGTCTTTCCGGCTCCGTTTGGGCCGATCAGACCGATGATCTCATTCTCATCGATCTCCATATTGAGATTGTTGACAGCCGTCAGTCCGCCGAAATCGATCCCAAGATTCTTACAGGTCAGTACTCTCGACATTTCTTTTCTCCTTGCGAAGGAACAGTCTTTCATAGAGGGAACGCAGAGAACGGTTGTTTGTGATCAGCATGATCGCGATCAGGATGAGTGCATAGATGATCATGCGGTAATCGTTCAGTTCTCTGAGCAGTTCCGGCAGCAGCATCAGTACGATCGTCGATACGATCGTTCCCGTCATATTTCCCAGTCCGCCCAATACGACATAGATCAGGATGAAGATCGACAGATTGAAATCGAATTTCGCCGGAGTGATCGATGAGAAGTTCATCGCATAGAGGACTCCCGCAGCACCTGTCAGGGCAGCTGAGATCACGAAAGTGATGAGTTTGTATTTGGAAGTATTGATCCCGACCGTCAAAGCGACGACTTTGTTGTCTCTCGTTGCCAGGATCGCCCTGCCATAGCGCGATTCCAGAAGATGGTAGATCACGACCAGCGTGATCAGGATCAGTACGAAACCGACCGCAAAGGTCGACATACGGGTATTTCCGGAAAGACCGCTCGGACCGTTGATGATCATCTTCCCGCCCGCTTCAAGGTGAGTTCTGTCTTCGATGAAGCTCATCTTCAGACCGGTTGAATCGATGCCGACATAGAAGTTGGAGATCAGGGTCTTCACGATCTGACCGAACGCCAGAGTGACGATCGCCAGATAGTCCCCTTCCAGTTTGAGGACCGGAACACCCACAAGGACGCCGAACAGTGCAGCCATCACGGTTCCCGCAAGGATCGAAATGATCAGGATCAGCAGATTGGAATCCAGATGCTGCTGAAGGACGGCGGAAACGACGGCTCCGGTAAATGCCCCTACCGACATGAAACCGGCCTGGCCCAAAGACAGATCGCCCAGGATCCCGACTGTAAGGTTCAGCGCAAGCGCTGCGACGATATAGGAACACAAAGGGATCAGAAGTCCCTTGATCAGAGATGAGACGCTTCCGTTTGCGATAAGGACGCTCATGACAAGATACAGAACGACTGTCAGTAAAAAGGAGACCGTACACGATCTTTTCCTCGGACTGAACAGATACTGAATGAATTCTTTGACCTTATTCATCTTCTTATACCTTCTCAGAAACTTTCTTACCCAGAATACCCGTCGGTTTGAACAGGAGCACGATGATCAGCACGGAGAATACGATCGCATCGGAAAGCTGCGTAGAAATGTACGCTCTCGAGAAGATCTCGATGATCCCAAGCAGAAGTCCGCCGATGAATGCGCCCGGAATGGAACCGATCCCGCCGAAGACAGCTGCCGTAAAGGCCTTGATGCCCGGCATGGAACCAAGCGTCGGAGAGACTGCCGGATAGGCACTGCAAAGCAATACTGCCGCAACGGCCGCAAAACAGGAACCGATCGCAAAGGTGATCGAGATTGTCGTATCGACGTTGATGCCCATCAGTCTCGCCGCATCCTTGTCTTCGCTGCAAGCCCGCATCGCCGAACCTGTCCTCGTATTGTTTACGAACCACTGTAAAGCAAAGGTCACGACGATACATACCAGGATCGTTACGATCGTAAGGTATGGGATCGACAGTTTGCCGCCGAACAGGGAAACGGATCCGCTGATGATATTGATCGGATACATCTTCGTTGCGCTCCCCCACATCAGCTGTGCACTGTTCTGCAGCAGATAGGATACACCGATCGCCGTGATCAGAACAGAAAGCGAATCCGCCTGTCGTAAAGGCTTGTATGCCAGACGTTCGATCACGATACCGAGCACCGTACATATCACGACAGCGATCAGAAGGCTCGGAATAAAGCCCAGTCCGAAATTCACCAGCATGAAAAAGGACACATAGGCTCCGATCATGATGACATCGCCATGCGCAAAATTCAGCATCTTTGCGATGCCGTAGACCATCGTATAGCCGATCGCAATGATCGCATATACGCTTCCCAGACTCAATCCGTTTATCAGATAATTCAGCAGATTCATATTCTCTCCAAAGGGATCATAGGCTGTCAAAAGACAGCCTATGATAGTATTTTACAATATTATTGCGCCAAAGCGTATGCGCCGTCTTTGATAACGACAGCCATCGGCAGCTTGGAAACTTCACCGCTGGCATCCCAGGTGATGTTGGAACCGGTCAGACCGTTGAATGTCATCGAAGTGACCTGTTCTCTCAAGATCGCAGAGATCTCGGAATTGGACATGTCAGCTGTAACGTTTCCGGCCTTGCAGGCGTTGTAAAGAACGTAGACTGCATCGTATGCATCGGCTGCAAACTGCATCGGAACTTCACCGAACAGGTCGTTGTACTTCTTGACGAAAGAAACAGTCAGATCATCGGTTGCGTCTGCTGCAAACGGTGTCAGAAGGTAGACGCCCTCTGCCAGGGAAGTATCGAAGTTTTCAACTCCGAGGATACCGTCCATGCCGTCGACACCGAACCAGATCGGAGAATAGTCACCGGCCTGAGTCAGGATCATGCTTGCCTCATCGTAATAGATCGGTAAGAAGACGACCTCCGCACCGGCGTCCTTCATCTTTGCGATCTGAACGGAGAAGTCTTTCTCATCCGTAAATGCCTGAGTCTCAACGACATTCAGACCGAGCTTTTCCGCTTCAGCAGCGAATGTCTGATAGATACCTTTTGAGTAATCGACGGAAGACTGGTAGATGATACCGATCTTCTTGTCTGCGAAATATGTTCCGAAATAGTCAGCAGAACCTGCTCCCTGGTTGGAATCGGTAAAGCACATCTGGAAGATATTGTTTCCGTAAGTCGGGATATCGTCTCTGGATCCGGACGGAGTGATCGCGAAGATATCTTCATCCTGCGTCAGACCTGCAACGGCAGCTGCCGGAGCAGAAGTGGTGCAGAGTAAAGATAACTGCATACCGTCATCCATCAGTTTGTAGAAGGCATTGACAGCCTGTTCGGCATCGTGTGCGTCATCCTGGAAATCCAGTTTGAAGTACTCGTATCCTTCTTTTTCGTTGATCTCGTCAACAGCGATCTGAGCACCGCGGTTAACTGCCATACCGTAAAGAGCTGCGCCACCCGTCAGAGGGCCGGAACCGCCGACGACGATAGAAGCTTTTTCTGCAGTACCGGATTCTCCGCCTTCGGAAGATCCGCCGCCGTTGTTGCAGGCGGCCAGTGTAAACAGACACATGACAGCCAATAGGATAGTAACAATCTTTTTCATAACTTTCTTCCTTTCAATACATCTATAGAACAGGTTCCCTGTATCTACCAAAATAAAAGATGAGCCCCGCGATAATATACAAGCTCATCTAAAGTGTTTCTATGGCTCCTATATTATCGATCGATCAGTTTGTCTGGACAATAATAATACCGCGTAAAATACGCAGGACGATAAGGTCGATAATAATAAGGAGGTCATCAACTGCCAAAGAGATCTTTTGTTTTATCGTACTGTGTTCCATAAAAATCTCCTTTCCGCTGATTTATGATTACAGTTTAACACCTGTTTTTCCGCTGTCAATGCAAATTCAGCATATTTTTTCATATTATATAAATATTTTCATTTAGCAATGAAAGTATTTTCATTAATACTGTTCATATAAGGAAATGTAAGCCCTTGCATAAAAAAGAAGCGGTTTTAAACCGCTTCTTCGCTTTAGAATGATGTAACTGATCAGCGCATGTAGTATGGCTTGACATAAGCCGGGACACCGTCGTTGTAGATCACGACCGGAGAACCGACGATCAGAGGTCTCAGATAATCATAAGCTTCTTCGCTGATGCCTCTGTAGTTCGGCAGGATCCATTCTGCCGGGAAGGATTTTACGAAGTTGGCGACCTTGTCGGCATCGACTGCAAAGTATTCTACATCGTATTCTTCGGTATCTTTTCTTCTGACGCCGACCATCTTGCCGGTAAATTCACCGTCAGTGGAACGCATATGTGCAGACATACCGAGCTGGAAGGATTCTGTGACATCGACCAGGGACTGTGTCGTAGCGAAACATCTCTGTGCCGTAGAGAGGTCCTGGACCTTGCATCTTTCTGCCGTTTTGGATTCCAGGATCATATTCTTCAATGCAGCACCGGCACCGCCGAGGATCGCATGTCCGAAGCCGTCACCCTTTGCCTCACCGGCAGCGATATAAGTCCCATCCGCATACTTGCAGCCTTCAGATACGACGATGTAGCACTTGTTCTTCTCTTCGATGCAACGTTTGACTTCTGCCAGGAAGACTTCCTTTTCGAACGCAACTTCCGGAAGGATGACGAGGTCAACGATCCCAGAGAGGCAGGAAGAAGCGGCCAGCCAGCCGGCATCTCTGCCCATGGTCTCCAGAATGAAGACTTCCTGTCTGGTATAGACGTTGTAATCCAGCCAGGTGTGCAGCGCTGTCGTAGAGATGAATTTTGCGGCAGACGCAAATCCCGGACAGTGGTCCGTATGCATCAGGTCGTTGTCGACGGTTTTCGGACAACCGACGAATCTGTGACCTTCGATATTGTGTTCTCTTGCGTACTGACTCAAAGCGGCGACTGTATCCATGGAGTCGTTACCGCCCGTATAGAACATCGTTTCGATATCGTACTTGTCGAGGATCTCGAACAGTTTTTCGAAATCGGCGACATTGTCTCTCTTCAGTTTGTAACGGCAGGAACCCAATGCGCTTGCCGGAGTCTGTCTGAGGATGTCATTCTCTTCTGCAGACATATCTGTCAGATCGACGAATCTTTCCTTCAGGATCCCTTCGATCCCGTTCAATCCACCGTATACCTTGTCATAGTATGGATTCAGCTGATTTGCTTTGACAACACCCGCTACAGTGGCGTTGATGACCGAAGTCGGACCGCCAGACTGAGCTACTAAGCAATTACTCATTTTACATTTTCTCCTTTTTGCTCTTCTATCATATCACAAATACCTTCCCTGCTTTTCCTGAATAAAACACGGTTCAGATCGCTGATCTGAACCGTTTGTTTCTACATCGTGCCTTTTTCCAGAGCCAGTGTTCTGGTCGTGAGGTTGCAGACCTCATCCGGTCCGTAATATTGGATCGCACCCGGATAGGTATAGCATGTCTCAACTGCCCAGGTCTCTCTGTGTTCTTCGAAGTAACGGAACGGTTTTCCGTCGAGTTCCACAAGAGCCTTGCGAATGACCGGTTTGTCTTCACCGTGTCTTCTTTCGATGTTCATCATCTTGGTGATCGGCATGCCTCCGGCGACCCATTCCTCTGCCGGTGCAGACAGATTGGAGATCTTGGAAAGATAGCCGTTATATCCGTACTGGATCAGCATGAAGGCGTTGTAACCGAGAGAGTAGCAGTAATCGGCGTCGAAATTGGACGGGAATGCACATCTTCCTTCATAACCGAAGAAATGATGCTGTGCAGAGAATTTGCCCTTATATGTACCGGCTTTCTTTCTCTCATCCAGATTGGCCTTGACCAGTGCGGAGAAGAGCTTCTCGGATTCGATCAGAGAGACCTGAACGTTTCCGTGTGGATCTCTTTCCAGGAACAGCTGCTGCTGAACAGTCTCCGGAAGGCTGGCGAATACACAGAAGGATTCCCTGCTCAGGCCCTTCTCGATGAATGCATATTTTTCCTTCCAGTTTGCCAGGGCATTGAACGATTCCGCGTTGGATCCCGCCAGCATCTCATTGATCTCCTTGATCAGAGCAGAGAATTCCGGAACGAATTCCACGACGCCTTCCGGAATGATCGCCACTCCGAAATTCATGCCTTTCGCTGCACGTGCTGCAACAGAATCAGCGATATAATCAGCGATCTGAGCCAGAGACATCTTCTTCGCTGCAACTTCTTCGGAGACCAGACAGATATTCGGCTGAGTCTCTAATGCGCATTCCAGTGCGACATGCGAAGCAGAACGGCCCATGACTTTGATGAAATGCCAGTATTTCTTGGCAGAGTTGGCATCTCTTTCGATGTTTCCAATCAGTTCGGAATAAGTCTTGGTCGCAGTATCGAAACCAAATGAACACTCGATATCTTCGTTCTTCAGATCTCCGTCGATCGTCTTCGGACAGCCGATGACCTGAACTCCCGTTTCATGAGCTGCAAAGTATTCTGCCAGAACGGCTGCATTCGTGTTGGAGTCATCGCCGCCGATGATGACGATCGCCGTGATCCCGTGTTTCTTGCACACCTCTGCCGCTACTGCAAACTGTTCTTCCGTTTCAAGTTTCGTTCTGCCGGAACCGATGATATCGAAACCGCCGGTATTTCTGAACTGATCGATATACTCGTCATCGAAGATCAGATAGTTGTCTTCCAGAAGACCGCTCGGTCCGCCCTTGAAACCATATAAAACATTTTCCTTATTCGTTGCTTTCAAAGCATCGTATAAACCGCAGACGACATTATGTCCGCCCGGAGCCTGTCCACCGGAAAGGATGACGCCTACGACCTGTTTTCTTGCTTCTGAAGTATTCACACCTTTTTCGAATGTGATCTCCTTCTTGCCGTAAGTGTTCGGAAACAGCTTGCGGATCTGTTTCTGATCGGCTACGCTCTGCGTCTCGCTTCCTTCCTTGACGCTGATCTCACTGATGCCGTGTCTCAGCATGCCCGGAAGTTTCGGAACATATTTCAATCTTTGTGCCTGAAGCGGCGAAATATTCATTTGATTCATCCTCCTATATATCAGATACTTCTTATTATAAACGATTGGAAAGGTCTTTTCTCATAAAGAAAACGGTCAGACTGGATGTCCGACCGTTTCAATGATCCTGTTTGAACTTCTGATTAAAAAGCTCTTATGACTTCTTTACAGCGTTCCTGATCCCCTTGTACAGCAGATACAGGATGATATAGGCTGCAAAGAATACCATAAATCCCAAGAGACCGGAAGCGACGTCATACAGATCCATCGTTCCCGTTCCGGTATACATCTGACCGACTTCGATCGAGAAGGATACGACGGTCACGACTGTAAAGACATAGAAAAACGTGATCAGGATCGTTCCGTTGTGTTTGGCAAGCCATTCAAAGATCGGCTGTATCACCACCAGCATACAGAAACCAAAGAAGCCGATGATCAGGAAATGCAGCTGCTTGTCGCTCAGCGCAAGACCGCTGTGATCGTTTATGGAAAGGAACTTCGCGTGAAGACGCGTGATCAGATTGATCAGAAAATATAATATCCTGTACATGGTTCACCTCCGGATATACCTATATATCTTAGTGCATTTGTGAATAATTGTAAAACAAAGAGCGGTCATCCCGCTCTTTGATTCAGATCTAATTCATTGACCGGAAATACATCGTCAGCAGCAGGATGAACAGTCCGAACACCACCGCATAGACCAGTCCGATCATCAGAGAGGCAGACAGTGTTCCTTTGATCACGGCCCACCTGTCTACTCTCGAAAGATCCAGTTTATTCTCCGAATTATCTTTTCTGAGGAAATGCTTATGGCCGACATTGGACATGTCAGCTATGACATAATCATCGTCCAGATCAGTCTTTTTCATCGACGGCTTTCACGTCATCGTACAGATGACAGACGACGAAATGGTTCTTTTCGATCTCCTTCTGGCACGGAGCTTCATGCTTGCAGATCTCCATGCACTTGGAACATCTCGTATGGAACTTGCATCCCTGCGGAGGGTTTGCCGGAGAAGGGATCGATCCTTCCAGGATGATCCTGTTACGTTTGACCGTCGGATCAGGTACAGGAACCGCTGAAAGTAAAGCTTGCGTATACGGATGGAGCGGATGATTGAAGATCTGATCCGTCTCGCCGAATTCGACCAGGTTGCCCAGATACATGACACCGACCGTGTCGGAGATGTGTTCGACGACGGAAAGGTCATGAGAGATAAACAGATAAGTCAGTTTGTATTCCTTCTGAAGATCTCTCAGAAGGTTGATGATCTGCGCCTGAATGGAAACATCCAGAGCTGAGACCGGTTCGTCACAGACGACGAATTCCGGATTCAGTGCCAGAGCTCTCGCGATACAGATCCTCTGTCTCTGTCCGCCGGAGAATTCATGAGGATATCTGTCCTTATGGAACGGCTGCAGACCGCATGAATCCATGATCTTGTCGATATAGTCATCGTATTCGCTGTCCGGAACGATCTTGTGTTCCTTGACGGCTTCACCGATGATCTCACCGACCGGAAGTCTCGGAGACAAAGATGAGAACGGGTCCTGGAAGATGATCTGCATGTTTGTACGCTCTTTTCTGAGCTCTTCCCTGTTCAGATCATAGACTTCTCTTCCGTTGAACAGGACCTGTCCGGCTGTCTTTTCGCCTGAAAGTCTCAGGATGACACGGCCAGTTGTAGTCTTACCACAGCCTGATTCACCGACCAGACCCATCGTGGTACCACGTTTGATATTGAAGGAGACACCGTCTACGGCTTTGACATAGCCGACGGTCTGATTGAACATACCGCCCTTGATCGGGAAGTACTTCTTCAGATCTTTTACCTGGAGAATATAGTCTTCATCATTGTTGACAGTTTCATTCTTCTTGTTTTCAACCACTTCTGACATCAGCTATTCTCCTTTCCGTCATTGTAATATCTGTAACAGACGACTTTATG
>CADCRE010000021.1 GCA_902803785.1 uncultured Erysipelotrichaceae bacterium | reverse complement strand
GCGTTGTCGATACTGAGGTGACAGCGGTCGGTCACATAGCGCAGTGCTTCCGTATCATAGTCGAAAAACCACCGTTTCCGGTATTCGTTTCGATCCGTAAATTTCACATCGATGATCTTTTTCTCTTCGGAAAGACGTTCCAGAATGACGTTTTTCAGATCATTCGGACAGACGATCAGAGTATCGTTCAGATCCCAATCCAGAAGTGCTTCGAGATTCATATAACACTATTATAAAATATCCGGGAATAAGAAAAACCATTCCTTTTCGGAATGGTTCGTGATTATTCGTAAAGGGTATAGACTTCCGATACCGGCGTATGACAGGATACCGCCAGGATCAGTTTCGACAGCATCCAGCCGATCGAAAGGGTTGTGATCTTGTCTGTCTTGGCCAGCCCTTCGGAAGAAGGAACGATCGTATTGGTGACGACGACTTCCTTGATCGGAGACTCCTGGATCCGCTCTGCGGCATTGCCGGAGAAGAGACCGTGAGCGATACAGACGTAGATGTCTTCCGCTCCGTTTTCCTTCAGGATCGTAGAAGCGGCGATCAGCGATCCGCCGGTATCACAGATGTCATCGACGATGATCGCATCCTTGCCTTCCACATCACCGATGATATGGCAGGCTTCCGCGACGTTGGCAGAAGGACGTCTCTTGTCGATGATCGCGATCGGGCATCCCAGCATCTCTGCCAGGTTCCTCGCTCTCTTGACACCGCCGTGGTCCGGAGATACGACGACGATCTTTTCCGGATCGAATTTCTTGCGTCGGAAATACTGTCCCATCATCGGAACGGTCGTCAGTTCATCGACCGGACAGCGGAAGAATCCCTGGATCTGTGCCGCGTGAAGGTCGAAGGTGACCACGCGGTTCGCTCCGGCTTCTTCCAGCATCGAAGCGACCAGTTTGGCCGTGATCGGCTGTCTCGGCATGGCCTTGCGGTCCTGTCTCGCATAACCGAAATAAGGGATGATACAGGTGACTTCGGCAGCCGAAGAACGGCGGCAGGCATCCAGACAGATCAGCACCTCCATTAAAGTCTCATTGACCGGCTTGCAGGTACTCTGCACGATATAGACACGCTTGCCTCTGACGGATTCCCCAAGCTCGACCAGGGTCTCACCGTCCGCAAAGTGCTTCACATCGATCTTTCCCGGTTTGATGTTCAGATAGTTACAGACTTCTTCTACGACCGGAACGCTGGAAGTCAGAGGGAAGACAACGACATCATCTAGGCTCTCTTCCTTGGAGTTCATCGCATCTTCAGCGGTGAATTTCAGGACACGCTTGTTTTTGACTTCCACCGGATGGAACTTCACATTGCGGAAATCGCTTAATTTATCGCCTGCGATCATGAAGGATTCGCAGTTCTTGTTTTCATAGATAAGGGCTGCGCCTTCGGAATCACACTTCAGAAGCCTTGTGTAATCTTCGGCATTGAGCTCCGGATATAAAGGAGAGACGATGAGGACCTTTCCGGTACCATCGATTTCATTCACGACATCTCTGATACTGTTACGGGTCAAACATCCCGGAACTTCCGCGTCTGCACCGATGATATAGATATTCCAGATATCTTCGACTTTTCTCAGTTCCCTGACCGCATGCAAGAGAGGGTTTCCTCCCAGATACGGCGCCTTGGACAGTTCCTTTTCTTCTTCGTTTCTGATAAAGATGATGGCGTTGTTCATATTCTTCTCCCTCGGTTTAAGCCTATTATACTATTTTATCGATTCAAAGTTTTTGTAAAACGTACATAATATCCCCGACTGCGCATCGCCTCGGCATATTCCTTCATCTTCTGTTTCTCTTCCCCGATACAGAACAGTGTCGATCCGCTTCCGGACATCAGGACGTTCTTCGCTCCGAGTTCCTTCAAAGATCTCTTGATCACCCCGATCTGATGATTCAGAAGGGCTGCGGACTGTTCCAGGGAATTCCCCAGAAGTCCCGTAAGATCCTCACCTTTTTCCAGCGCTTCCTTCAGCCGGTCGATATCCGGATGATCGCACTTCTCCATATCCAGCCGGCGATAGGCTTCCGCCGTGGAAACGCCCCTGCGCGGTTTGATCAGTAAGACATCGTAGTCCTTCTTCATCTCGATCTCTTCGATCCCGTCTCCGATCCCGGTCACCAGTGCCGGAACGTTGAAATAGTTGAACGGCACGTCCGCACCGACCTTCAGACAGAGCTCAATGATCTCTTCCCTGTCGAGATGCAGGTCATACATCTTCTCGAAGATCTTCAAGGTCGCAGCCGCATCCGCCGTACCTCCGCCCAGTCCTGCCTGGGTCGGGATCTGTTTGTTCAGACGGATCTCATGATGATCCTCGATCCCATAACGGTCCTTCAGAAGATCCTTCATCTTGACGATCGAATTGTGCTCATCGAAACGCAGGAAGGAACGGTTGCAGTGACAGGAATCCCGTTCGGCGATTCTGATCTCCAGTTCATCATAAAAATCGATCGGCAACATGATCGACCGCAGATCGTGATAGCCGTCCTCCCGGATATGGAACACATCCAGGGACAGATTGATCTTACCGTAAGCTCGTTCTTTCATATCTGTTTCAGACTCCGATAGAGATCCAGACACATCTTCAGAGTCAGCTGCTGCGGACGGATCGAAGCTTCGATGCCCGCTGTTTCATACGCTTTCTTCAGATCTTCCGAAGGAAAAAGATCCTTCAGATTGTTGTTCAGGGTCTTGCGACGCATGCGGAAACAGGACTTGACGAATTCGAAGAATCCCTTCTCGAACGCATGATCCCGTTCCCTGATCGGTGTAAAGGAGATCACAGCACTGTCCACGTTCGGTTCCGGATAAAAGACCTTCCGGGACACGTTCATCTCCTGTTTCACTTCAAAGAGATACTGGACCTCGATACTTAAGGCACCGTAATCTTCAGATCCGACCGGTGCCGAAAGCCGGTCTCCCACTTCCTTCTGCACCATGACCGTGATCTTCCCGAGATCGAGATCCGACTCGATCAGCCGGAACAGGATCGGTGTCGTCACATAGTACGGAAGGTTGCCGCAGACATTGACCTTCTCCCGATAGACAGAGAGATCCGCCTTCAGGAAGTCACCGAGATAGACCTTCAGTCTCTCATCCGGCAGGTCGTTCTTCAGCCTTTCATACATATCCGGATCGATCTCATACGCATCGACGTCCCGACTGTATTTCAGGCACATTTCCGTCAAAGCACCGAGACCCGGACCGATCTCGATCGTCTTTCTCTCTTTCTCACAGGCGATCTGTGCGATCCGATCCACGATATTGGCATCGATCAGGAAGTTCTGACCGAACTTCTTCTTGGCCCGCAGCTCTCCCATGACCTGTTTCACATGATTGATATTGGCGATCATTTCAGCACCTCGGCGATCTGTTCATAAGTCAGTCCAAGCAGGTTGATCCTGCGGTACATCGCCGACGCATTGCATTTCCCGAGATGAAAATGTGCGGCAATCTTCTCTCTCTTTACAGACGAATCCTCCATCCCCTTCAGTCCGAGATCGAAGAACTCCTCTTCACTCAGAGTATCCTCCTTCTCTTCAAAGGTGACCAGATGATCCAAGGCTTCCTTCAATACCTCTTTCGACGCGTGTTCGATGCCGACCTTCTTCTTCGTCCTGGCATCTTCCTTCATCAGAAAGGCGTTCTTCAGTCCCGGGATCTCCTGATTGATCCGATTGCGGATCTTCTCTCCCGGCGTATCCGGATCCAGAAACAGGATGACGCCCCGTTTCTTCTGAACTTCCCGGATCAGATCGATCGTCTCCTTCTTCAGTCCCATCCCGTGCGTCTCGATCGTCTCGACATCAAAAAAAGACTTCAGTCTCTTCGTATCGTTTACACCTTCCACTACGATCACTTCTCTGATCATATCCCGACAAAATCCCCTTCTTTCGTCAGTTTCGGATTGTCATAAGGATCGATCACGATATGGACCTCATATCCTAAAGATTCCATCAATGACGCATCGTCGGTAAAGAAGGAGTCTTTCCGTTTCTCATAGGCATCGCGGATCTCTTCACTGCGGAAGCCCTGCGGCGTTTCCGCCAGAAAGACCTGATTCCGGTCGATCGTCTGTGAGATGACTCCGTCCTTCACCAGTTTGACGGTATCGAAAGCCATGTGTCCCAGACAGGCCGAACCGTATGTCTCGACCTTTTCTTTCAGTTCTTCCAGGATCTCCTTTCTCAGATACGGTCTCACCGCGTCATGGATCAGGACGTATTCACTGTTCACGAAATTCAGTCCGTTGGCGACGGAATCCTTCCGTTCCTTTCCTCCGAGGATGCGGATCACCTTCTTATGATCCGGTACCTCTTTCATATATCCTTCGGATGTCACGACGATGACATTCTTGCAGTCTTCATCTTCCAGGAACAGCGAAAGCGTGTGTTCTAAAACCGTCCTTCCGTCTTTCATGCGGAAGAACGCTTTGTTGTAGCCAAGTTTTGCGCGCTCCCCTTTTCCGGAAGCGACGACGATCACATCATAGTTCATATACTTTAAAAGAAAAACCGACAGTTTCTATTTTTATTATATATTCTGTCGGCTCTTTCCTAAATACTCAATCCTGATTCATGACCGCATCGACCGCTTCCTTCAGGATGCGGATGACCGTATCCGGACCGGAACGCATCGGATTGATGCGGATGACGTATTTCTCATACAGAGGTTCCTCTTCCAGCATCACCTTGGCGACACGGTAGAAGAGAGTCTGTACCTCATAGCGGCTCTCCGATCCGACCGGATGAGGAAGTCCGCCTCTTTTGATGGCTTCCTTGATCACCTCTCTGGCGATCGGAAGATCCAGTTTCACCAGGATGATCCTCTCTTCCAGATTGGCCTTCAGCGCTTTTTCCACGTATTTGACTTCACCGCTCTCAAGCCGTCTGACGACCTCATCGACCGAACGGTCCTGTACTCCCAACATGACCGGATCGATCACCAGAGATCGCAGGATCTCTGTCGCTTCCGGTCCCTGGACCTGTCCGCCGCCGGAATAGTTCTGTCTGTGGACGATGTCGATCACTTCTTTCTTTCCGGCGATGATTCCGATCCCCGGGATCCCCAGAAGCTTGAAGGCAGAGAACGCCGAGGCATCGGCTCCCGCTTCCGCTCCCAGCATCTTCACCTTGTTTACCGCATAGTTCTCGTCCACCAGGATCTTCACCTGCGGAGCGATCTTTCTCACCTGTTCGATGATCCTGATCGCATCATAGGAATCACTCAGTTTCTGACGGACTCTCTGAATATACAGGACATCAATGCCTTCTTTGAGACAGCTGCGGATATTTTCGAAATCGTTGAAATCCGTCTTTATCACCTTTACGCCCATCGCCTCCAGGGTGATGGCCGTCGTCATATACATCGAAGCGTC
This sequence comes from uncultured Erysipelotrichaceae bacterium, assembly GCA_902803785.1. Lineage (GTDB taxonomy): Bacteria > Bacillota_I > Bacilli_A > Erysipelotrichales > Erysipelotrichaceae > Colivicinus. The sequence goes on along the minus strand of CADCRE010000021.1, from coordinate 610 downwards.
ATGGACCAGGACCCTGTCATCTCTTTTCAACAGGGCAAAACACAGCGCCCGGATCGCACCTGTCCCTCCGCCTCTGACCAGGGCTGCATCTTCCGTACGGAAATACTCCGCCAGGACCTTCTCGACTTCCACGGTCCGTTCCGGTCTTCCGTAATCGATATGACAGCCGTAGTCTCCTTCTTTCAGAGCCTCAAAGCCGTCGAAGTGTCTGTGCATGATATCGACCAGACGATACTGGTTCTCGATCTCCTCTTCAAAGGAGATCATCTCCAGCGGATGGCTCTCGAACGGTGTCGCATCGAGTTCTCTCTTCATATAAGACGCGACCAGAGAAGTGATACGTGTCTTCTTTTCCTTCAGAGAAAAGCCCTTCTCTTCCAGTAATGTGAAGAGCCCATCCGTTTCTTCCTTCAGGAACGGTACTTCTCTTTCCTCCGAGATCTCGTCGGATCGAAGGATCTCTTCCAGTTCCTTCAGAAAATCGTCACCATAACGGCGCAGATGCAGTGTCTCGATACAGTAGTTGCGGATCTCTTTCATTTTCTTACTCTCAGGAATTCCTTCGGATTGATCCTGGTGATCTGATCGATCTCTTCCCAGGTCAGACCCG
>CADCRE010000020.1 GCA_902803785.1 uncultured Erysipelotrichaceae bacterium | reverse complement strand
CCTTCTTACAGATGATGGAGGCTCTGGGATATGATGTGGAGCTTTCTTATGTGAAAAGGGAGGCTGAATGATGAAAAAGAGGAATATCGCTCTGATCTCGATCGCAGGGGCAATACTGGTGATGACGGTGATGCTGTTTGGCAGATCCTGGATCGCTCAGAATGCGACAAGAGACACGGACGAAGCCGTCCGTTCCGTCAGCTTGCTGTATCTGGACGAGCTGGCCGGAAGAAGGGAACAGGTCGTGTCCAAGAACCTGGAAGACAGGATCGCCGATATCGAGGTGTCATTAAGTCTGATCGAAGAAAGCGACCTGAGCGATCCGGAACATCTTCAGGCCTATCAGAGAAAGATGAAGACTCTGTTCAAACTGGACAAGTTTGCCTTCGTCGGATCGGAGGGTCTGGTCTATACTTCGAGCGGAACGCAGGATGATATCGATTCCTATCCTTTTGACTATCGGATCTTGAACGGACCGGAAGTCCTGATCAAGGATCTGACGACAAAGGAAAAGAAGGTCATCATCGCGGTCCCGGCAGGGGACATCCCGTTCATGAATGACCGTTTGAAGGTCTGTTTCATGGAGATCGATATGGAAGAGATGCTGTCGGGTGTCTCCATGCAGTCACAGGAAGGCGGAGCGACTTTCTGTAACATCTACACCAAAGACGGTATCGCCCTAAGCAATACGATCCTGGGCGGTCTGGCAGTGGAAGACAACCTGCTGGAAGCTCTGGAACAGGCTGTTTACGATAAGGGGTATTCTTTTGAACAGGTCCTGAGCGATTTCAAAGAAGGAAGAAGAGGAGAGGCTTCTTTCACCTATAAAGGGATCAAGGAGACTCTGAGCTATGTGCCGGTGGAAGGTACGGACTGGCTTCTGACCTATCTGATCCGTGAGAGCGTCATCAGCGAACAGATCAGTTCCGTTTCGGAAGGCATCATCCAGCGTACGATCTGGCAGTCCCTGATCTTGCTGGCAGTCCTTCTGGCCGTCTTTTCCTACATCCTCTTACAGAACCGCAGGAACGCGATCCTTCAACTGGAAAAGGAGACCGCAGATGCGGAGAACCGTGTAAAACAGGAAGAACTGGAACACCGTCTCTCCCTTCAGGAGAAACTGCTGGAGGAACAGAAACAGCGCAAGGAACAGGACAGGATGATCGCATCCCTGTCTTCGGACTACTGGAGCGTCTATTATCTCGAACTGGATAAGGATGAAGGCGTCTGTTACCAGTCACATGCCGATGTGGACAACGGCTTCAAGGCCGGAGAGCGTTTCAATTATCTGGAATCGGTGACCGATTATGCGAACGCATATGTCATGAAACCGTATCTGGAAGAGTTCCTGAAATTCGTACAGCCCGACAATATCCGTAAGGGACTGGCCAAGAACCGGGTCATCTCCTATACCTACAAGGTCTTCCGTCACGATCGGGAGAGTTTCGAGATGGTCCGTTTTGCGGGAGTCAAGGATGAAGCGGAAGATGGCGTCATCAACAACGTCGGTGCCTGTTTCACCGATGTGGATTCGCAGACCAGAGAAGCTCTGCAGCAGCAGCGGGTCCTGAGCGATGCGCTGAAGTCGGCAGAAGAGGCAAACATTGCCAAGACCGCCTTCCTCTCCAATATGTCTCATGAGATCCGTACTCCGATGAATGCGATCATCGGACTGGACAGTATCGCCCTCAACGATCCGGAAACGCCGGCCAAGACGAGGGAATATCTGGAAAAGATCGGAGATTCCGCAGATCACCTGCTGAACCCGATCAACGACATCCTCGATATGTCGAGGATCGAATCCGGAAGGATGACTTTGAAGAACGAAGAGTTCTCTTTCCCGAAACTGCTGGAAGCGATCAATACGATGTTTTCCGGACAGTGTCAGGACAAGGGCCTGGAATACCAGTGTCATATCAATGGAGAGATCGACAGTTACTACATCGGCGACAACATGAAGCTGCGCCAGGTACTGATCAATATCCTGGGCAATGCGGTGAAATTCACTCCGGAAGGTGGAAAGGTGACTCTGGATGTGGAACGCAAGGCCAGGTATGAAGGCAAGACCGTTCTGGAGTTCAGGATCAGCGATAACGGTATCGGCATGAGTAAAGAGTTCCTTCCGAAGATCTTCGATACCTTTGCGCAGGAAGACAGTTCTGCGACCAGCCGATACGGCAGTACCGGTCTGGGACTGGCTATCACCAAGAGTATCGTAGAGATGATGAACGGAAATATTCAGGTCGAGAGCGAAAAGGGGAAAGGATCGACCTTTACGGTAACGGTCACGATGGATGATTCCAATCGAAACGATGATAACGACAGCGAGGAAGAAGTCCGTACGGAAGATATGACGGTACTGGTCATCGATGACGATCCGATCGCCTGTGAACACGCCAAACTCGTACTGGAGAAGGCAGGGATCGCGGCAGAACTGGCCTATTCCGGAAGGGAAGCGGTGGAGAAGGTCAGACTGCGTCATGCGCGCAGAGCGCCGTACAATCTGATCCTGGTCGACTGGAAGATGCCGGAGATGGACGGTGTGGAGACGACAAGGAAGATCCGGAAGATCGTCGGAAACGAATCGGCGATCATCATCCTGACCGCATACCGCTGGGATGAGATCCTGGAAGAAGCGACGAAGGCGGGAGTGGACAGTTTCGTATCCAAACCGCTGTTTGCGGAGACTGTCCTGGAAGAATTCAAGTCGGCAGCCAGACGCAAGAACCTGACGGATATACATCGAAACAAGGCAGATCTCAACGGCAGGAGAATCCTGTTGGCGGAAGATATGCAGGTCAACGCCGAGATCATGATGATGATCCTGAAGAGCCGAAACATGGAGGCGGAACTGGCTGAGAACGGAAAGATCGCTTTGGAGATGTTCGAGAAGAATCCGGAACACTATTACGATGCGATCCTGATGGATATGCGTATGCCGGAGATGGACGGTCTGGAAGCGACCAGAAGGATCCGGGCTCTGGACAGAGAAGATGCGAAGGAGATCCCGATCATCGCCCTGACGGCGAATGCCTTCGATGAAGATGTCCAGCGCAGCCTGCAGGCAGGATTGAACGCACACCTCAGTAAGCCGGTCCGTCCGGAATCGCTGTTCGAGACACTGGAAAGTCTCATCAGGGATCACGATACGGAATAACGTGCTAGAATATAGAACGTATGAAAAAGAAATATGCGAGCGTCGGACTCAATTACGACCTGATCTGTGAGAGATATCCGGATGTCGGGGAATATGAAGATACGGTGAATGCCTACCTGGCAGACGAGTTTTTCAGGGACCTGGAAGTGATGCTGGAAGAGGAAGACTATGCGATGGCCAAGGATGCGGTCAAGGGACTCTATATCCTGGCGAGCCAGCTTTGTCTTTTCCCGCTTTACGAAGGCCTTCTGGAGGTTTATGAGGATCTGGAATTCGAGATGTATGCGGACGTGATGGGACATTATCGCGAGATGATGGACAGATATCACAGGATCAGAGGGATCTTCCATGCGTGACTGTGTCGTCGTCGGTGCAGGACACGCCGGTGTGGAAGCAGCGATGGCCCTGGCTCATTCCGGAAAGGATACGGTGCTGGTCACCATCCGCCTGGATCATATCGCCAAGATGCCGTGCAATCCTTCGATCGGAGGACCGGCCAAGGGAGTCGTCGTCAGAGAGATCGATGCCCTGGGCGGAGTGATGCCGAAGATCGCAGATCAGACGGCACTGCAGTTCAAGATGCTGAACACCACCAAGGGACCCGGCGTCTGGAATATGCGGGTCCAGTCCGATAAACTGGAATATTCCCGGAGGATGGCCGATCTGTGTATGCATACCGAACATCTGACGGTGATCGAAGAT
>CADCRE010000019.1 GCA_902803785.1 uncultured Erysipelotrichaceae bacterium | reverse complement strand
TCGACCGGCTGTCTGTCGACAGGCGTGATACGTACACCCATGCTGGTCACGGTCGCAAGATCATATTTTGCTTTCTTCTTCAGTTTCATCCTCTTTCTTCCTTTCTTTTACGCTCTTGCCTTTCAACGCTTCATCATACACCTTTTTCAAAAGAATGAAAAACAGGGAGATACACGCGATCACGATCGCACACAAGATCCACTGTATCGCACCAAAAGGCCAGCCGTGGCTGACCAGGATCATGATGGAATCTGCGCTGAAATAGCCTAAAACAGCCAGAAACAGCACATTTTTCAATGTATCGTTATTCTGATTCATATCAGCACTTCTTCAGAAGAAGCTCCAGATGATGACCGATATGCTTGTAGAGAAGTTCGCTGTAATCGTCTTCGTATTTCTTCCACAGGGAATACAGTCTGTCTCTGTAGGCCAGAGTTCCGTCTGAGTTCTTTGCGTTCAGGATGAGACCGTATGTGATGTGGATGAGCTGTCTCGAATCGTTGTTTTCAAACAGAGAAGGAAGTTCTTCATCTTTCAAATCATCCACATCAGGGATCTTCGTCAGATCGGTCGTGACATGGTAGTACTTCTTCGCTTCTTCAAAGACACTCAATGCGTACTTATGGACGGAACGGTACAATGCCGGATCCTTCTTTGCGACCAGAAGCATCGCTTCGAGCCAGTTCGTACCCGCTGTCTTGATATGGAACCTTCCTCTGTTGATCTCACCGGACGGAGTGAAGATGGAGAACTTGTCACTGCCGGAATGAATGGAGATCTTGTAATCGAAGTATCTGGCGATCTGAGAGTGGACCTTCATCTCTTCACAGAACTGATCGATATCACCGATATAATCGATACCCTTCTGGAATTCACCGCAGAAACGCGGAGCGATCGTCGAACATTTCACCTTTCTTCTGAACAGCTCGTTTGCGACGAAGAAATGATGTGCCGGAACGGTCGGAGTCGCCGTCTCATCGATGGACAGTTCAAAGTCTGCGACCTTTCTGTTTCCGTCATCGACGTATTTATGATAGATATTGACCGCATGATCGATGGCTCCGCCGTAGATCATGACAGCTCTCTTGAGTGTGATCTCATCGAAATGGATCGTGATCCCTTCCCCAATGTCGAAGGTCTTGTTGAGATAAAGATCCCTGATCTCGTCATCCAGCGTACATGCGGCGTTCACTTCTTCATCGGACATCGAATCGACTTTTCCGTTGATGTGTTCACTGCAGTCCAGCGTCAGCATCGTATAACCGCGGGAGAGCGCATATTCGACTTCTTCCGCTGTCTTCAGATGGTCGCCATCCGCTCCCCACGGACGTCTGAAGTCGTATTTGAATACCGCATACGTGACACAGTCCAATACATCGTCAAAGGTACGATTGGTGAGCATCAGTTCACGGATGGACTGCTGCGCAAAGATCGGGAAGACACCTTCATACTTGTTGAAGACACGGATATGCCCCGGAGTTGCAAGACCAAGACGGTCTCCGAGACCTATCGTGATGTTTTTGCTCAGAACCCGAGACGGAACTGTGAAAGGGAATAGAGACCTCAATATGACCGCATTCTCGTGATCCAGAGGAGCCTTGACCCAGACTTCATGTCCGGCATCCATCATCTGACCCTTGAAACCAAGTTCCGGCGATGTCGCCATCAGATAGTCTGTACCGTTTTCTTCAAACAGAAAGACTTTTTTTCCTTTCACTTTATGAAGGGAATCCGGATAGATCCGATATTCCGTATTCGCGAAGCGATCGCGAATCATTGACCCGATAAAATCTTCCATAACATCCCCCCTTCCTCTTTATTGAAAATCAATCAGGACCTTGAAGTTTTCATCATAATGCGCATCGAAATCCGCAAATATCTGAGAATCATTTTTAAACGGATATGCATCGGTCACAGCCTTATCAAAATCGAGCTTCCGAGTTTTCTGCTTATTAGAAACAGTATTTCCTGATCCCTTCCGCAACACCGTCATGGTCGTTGTCGGAAACGGTATCGTTCGACGCTTCCAGGACTTCCTTACAGCTGTTGGCCATTGCGATCCCCATCCCTGCCGCTTTGATCATCGACAGGTCATTGAGACCGTCGCCGAACGACATTACGTTCTCTGCCGTACAGCCGAGATGTTCTGCCAGAGAGATCAGAGCCTGACCCTTGCTGGCATGAAGATCGTTGAATTCCACGTTGATCTTCAATGAGGATGTCGCAAGACATTGCGGAAACAGTTCCGGAGCTTCTTTCAGGATCTTGTCTTTCAAGGAAAGATCCTTCACAAGACACTGCGTCTTCTGTATCCCTTTTCCCTGTTTCTTAAGGAACGATTTCAGATCATCGACCTGTACCCTCATCTCTTTCCACATCTTGTGGTAATGGACATCCAGATCGAATTCATCGATCCTGTCCCATTGATTTCCCGTCATATAAGCGCCGTTATCCATGTAACAGTCATAGATACAGTCAAAACCATCCATGTACTCCATCAGTTTCAATGCAGTATCCAAAGGAATATTCGCTTCGGCGATATTCTTTTTTTCTCTGACATCATAGACGGAAGCACCGTTGACAGTGATCACATAGTTGACGAAAGGAAGATCTTTGACCACCTTCGGAAGCATTCCGTAGAACCTTCCGGTCGTCGGTACGATCTCGATCCCCTGTTCTGCAGCTTTCTTCAAAGCCTGATAGTTTCTCTCGCTGATGTTCTTGTTGCTGTCGAGAAGCGTTCCGTCAAGGTCCAGCGCGATGATACGGATATCCTTCTTCACTCTAATAGATCCTTTCAATATTCCAGATATCGTGGGCGTATTCTTCGATCGTACGGTCGGATGAGAAATATGCGGATCTTGCGATATTGATCAGGCATTTCTTTGCCCAGAGAGACGGATCGGCGTATTCTTCATAGACTTTGTCATGTGCCTTGCAATAGGCATCGAAGTCCGCCAGGATCATGTATTCATCGTTACGGATCAGGAATTCATCGGCGATATCGCGGAAATCGTCCTTGGAATCGGACCAGGTCCCGTCTACCAGGGAATCGATGATCTGTTTGATGACAGGATTGCCGATATAGTAACCGAATGGATAGTAACCGGATTTCTTCAGTTTCTTGACTTCATCTTCATGCAGACCGAAGATGACGCAGTTTTCCGGTCCGACCAGATCCTTGATCTCGACATTGGCGCCGTCAAGAGTACCTAATGTCATCGCACCGTTCATCATGAATTTCATGTTTCCGGTACCGGAAGCTTCCTTACCGGCGGTAGAGATCTGTTCGGAGATATCGGATGCCGGCATCAGCTTTTCGGCGACCGTAACTCTATAGTTCGGGATGAACACGACCTGGATATACTTGTTCACATCCGGATCCGCGTTGATCTTTTCTGCGACGCAGTTGATCAGTTTGATGACCTTCTTGGCAAAGGTGTAAGAAGTCGCAGCTTTTGCGCCGAAGAGGAACGTCGTCTTCGGAATCGTGAAGTTCGGATCTTCCTTGATACGGAAATACAGAGAGATGACATACATGATATCCATCAACTGTCTCTTGTATGCATGCAGTCTCTTGGCGATGGAATCAAAGATGGAATCCGGATCGATGTCGATCCTGTAGTTCTTTTTGACCCAGGCGGAAAGCTGGTTCTTCTTGATCTTCTTGACTTCGAGGAATTCTCTCTGCAGTTCAGGATCGTCTACATGATCCATCAGATCCCCGATCTTGCTGAAATCCTTCTTGAAGTCCGGACCGATATACTTTTCGATCAGAGATGTCAGTTCCGGGTTCGCATACATCAGCCATCTTCTCGGAGTGATACCGTTGGTCTTGTTGTTGAACTTTTCCGGATAGAGATCGTAGAAATCACGGAACGTATCGTTCTTGATGATATCGGAATGGATCTTAGCGACACCGTTGACCGAGAAGGAACCGACGATGGACAGATAAGCCATACGTACGTTGCCTTCATGGATGATACAGACGGAATCGATGAAGTTGTGCTTCTTGCCTAAAGCAATGACTTCACGCTTGAACTGCGCATCGATCTCTTCGATGATCATATAAATCCTCGGAAGCAGTGTCCGGATGTATTCGACCGGCCATTTTTCCAGTGCTTCCTGCATGACGGTATGGTTGGTATAGGCGAATGTATGGGTCACGATGTCCCAGGCCTTCTTCCATGGGAAATGATAGGTATCCATGAAGATACGCATCAGTTCCGGGATCGCCAGTGCCGGATGGGTATCGTTCAGCTGAATGACGACCTTGTCCGCAAAGTTGTCCAGTGTTCCGTATACTTTCAGATGATCGTTGATGATGGACTGCAGTCCGGCTGCAACAAAGAAATACTCCTGTTTGATACGCAGATAACGTCCCTTTTCCGTGGAATCGTCCGGATACAGGTTCAGACAGATATCTTCCACATCGGAAAGATACTGGCGGTAGTCTCTGCCGACCGGAAGATCGTCAGACGGTTCCGCATTCCACATGCGAAGTGTATTTGCGGTCCTGTGATTCGCACCGATGATCGGCATATCATAAGGTACGGCTCTGACATGTTCCGTATCCTTGCGGTGGAACTCCAGTTCCCCGTTCTCGTCTCTGGTGACTTCCACATAGCCGTAGAAGCGTACATCGACCGCTCTGTCTGCTCTTCTGACTTCCCACGGATTCTCGATCCTGAGCCACTGGTCAGGAACTTCGACCTGTTCGTTATTGATGATGAACTGCTTGAACAGTCCGTTTTTGTAGCGGATCGTATTTCCGGAACCCGGATAGTCCAGAGTCGCCATGGAATCCATGAAGCAGGCAGCCAGTCTTCCCAGACCGCCGTTGCCAAGTCCCGCATCCGTTTCGATGTCTTCGATCTCATTCATATCGACGCTGAGATCGGCCAGTCCTTCCTTGACGACATCATAGATGTCAAGCGACATGAGATTGTTTCTCAGCATCCTTCCCAGGAGGAATTCCAGAGAGAAGTAATAGATCTGTTTCTTGTGGCCTGAGCGGACCGCATACTTGGTCTCGCGCCAGTCTTCCAGCATATAGGTCCGTACCATCTTGGACAGGACCACGTATTTTTCGATCAGGCTGGTCTCAGCGAGATCCTTTCCGAAATAGATATGGGAAAAGTAGGCGAAATATTCAATAAACTTGTCTTTATTGGAAAAGGCTTCATTCCTGTAATTCTTAAAGTCGTTATTCATAGGCATCCTCCGTTGTACCATTATACAGTATTTGTTCGATCTCACCGATCGTTCTGTCAAATTCTTCTTTTTTCGCTTTCTGATTGATCTCTTTCAGATAACGCAATCGTTCCTCCAGAGATGCGATGAATACTTCATCCCTGCGTTTCAGAAGGATCGGTCCGTATCGGATCTCCATATCGCTGTACGGTTCATGAAGATCGGCTGAGAAACGGATGATCGTATAGTAGAAACCGTCATAGACGACCCGTTCGTCTTCGATCGTATATCCGTGAGATGAGATGTATTCCCGCAGTTTCTCCACATCGGTATTGGGCTGTACCAGGAAGTACTGGTATCGCTCCACTTCACAGCTTTCCATAATATGACGGATCGTATGGTAGCCCATCCCGGCGATCACGACGATATCGACATCGTCCGCTGCTTTTGTCAGACCGTCCGAAAAGACCGGAATGACTTTCCCTTCCAGTCCGTGCTTTATGATATTCTGTTTTCCCGCTTCGAGAGGTCCTTCCGCGATCTCTCCGGCGTATACTTTCTCACAGATGCCGTTTTCCACCAAAAAACAAGGCAGTAGGGCGTGGTCACTGCCTACGTCGAATACTACCTTATTTTTTTCTATCAGCATTGCGATCTGAAGGAGTCTGCTTGAAATCATCACTTCTTGTCTTCCAGGAATTCCCTCAGTCTCTTGCTCTTGGTCGGATTCTTCAGTTTACGGAGTGCTTTCGCTTCGATCTGTCTGATCCTCTCTCTGGTGACGTCGAATTCTTTTCCGACTTCTTCCAGAGTCCTCGTACGGCCGTCTTCCAGACCGAAACGCAGACGGATCACCTTCTCTTCTCTTTCCGTCAGGCTGGAAAGGATGAGGTCGATCTCGTCCTTCAGCAGTTCATTGTTTGCGTACTGGTCCGGTGACATCGCATCCTTGTCTTCGATGAAATCGCCCAGATGGGAATCGTCTTCTTCACCGATCGGAGTCTCCAGGGAGACAGGATCCAATGCGATCTTCTGGATCTCTCTGACCTTGTCGGCAGACATGCCGCTGCCCATACGGGTCGCGATCTCTTCCGCACTCGGATCTCTTCCGAGCTCCTGAACGAGCTGACGCTGGATCCGGGTCATCTTATTGATCGTCTCGACCATATGGACCGGGATACGGATCGTCCTCGCCTGATCGGCGATGGCTCTTGTGATAGCCTGACGGATCCACCAGGTCGCATAGGTAGAGAACTTGAATCCCTTCGTATAATCGAACTTGTCGACTGCCTTGATCAGACCCATGTTGCCTTCCTGGATCAGATCCAGGAACAGCATACCTCTGCCGGTATATTTCTTGGCGATGGCCACGACCAGACGCAGGTTGGCACTGATCAGTTCGTTCTTGGCTTCCATTCCGTCCGCGACCAGTTTCGGATCGTCCGGATTCTCGATCCCGCGTTCGATCCTCTTGGCGATACGGACCTCTTCGTCCGCTTTCAGAAGCGGAACGCGTCCGATCTCTTTCAGATACATCTTGACCGGATCGTTGACCTTGGTGTAGGTCGAAGCCTGTTCATAGTTGATGACGATATTCTTTTCGGAATCTTCGTCTTCATCGTCATCCAGATCTTCGGAAGCGAGATAGTCATCGTCATCCAGATCTTCATCCTGATCGGATTCATCGATCAGATCGATATTGACACTGGAAAGCCAGTCATAGAACTGGTCGATCTCGTCATCGGACATATCGAAATGATCCAATGCGGATACGACGTCCGCCTGAACGATATCGACGCCCTGCTTATTGAGTTCTTCCAGATCGGTCTTGAGATCTTCAAGGTCGTTATATTTCTTCTTCAGTCCGAGGGAAGACTTCTTGGCCGTCTTGACGGCCTTGATGATCTTTCCGTTGGCACCGACGACTTCCTTGACATTGGTATCATCCTTCTTGGCAGTTGTCTTCTCTGCCTTCTTGGAATTGCCTTTCCGGGAAGCGGAAGTTTTCTTTTCACTCTCCTCGAGTACAGTTTCTTCGGTCAATGTATCTTTCTTTTCTTCTTTTTTAGCCATTCTTACCTCCCAATTCCCTGATCAGTTTCTCATATTCATGCAGATATTCTTCCGCCTGTTTCGGATCGACGGTCGCATATCTGGCGATCTTCTGTTTCAGATCGTCCATCTTTTTCTTCTTGATCTCCAGCTTGACTTTCTCGATCGCGGCCATCAGACTCGTCTCATCGTAACCTGAAGGCAGGTTCTCCACCAGTGCCAGTCCGCTGATCAGATCCCGGATCGCATCATCCTGAGTCTCATCGTAGATCCTCGATAAGGAACAGGAACCGTGACGTCTGTAGTCGTCGATGATCAGCATCGCCAGCTTCTGATCGTTTCCGTCCAGAAGACATCCCAGCTGCCTCTGATAGACATCGAGTGCCTTCGCCGACATCGCCATCTCCACCAGGATCGTATACTCCGCTTTCGTGAGTCCGTCGATCGAATACGTAAAGTCCGCTGTTTTTCTATTATATCCTACTTTTTCCTCTTCTTGAGAAGTTCTTTTCCGGATTTTCGTGAGTTCATACAGTTCACTGTAGTAGTTGTCTCTGTCGTAGGCATCCGGAAGATGTTCGATGAGAGCCGAGACTTTCATCGTCATCTGTTTTCTGTCTTCGTAGTTCTCCAAATTGAAACGCTGACGGTAGTAGCGCATCGCATAGTCCAGGAAAGAGATCTGTTTCGCCTCAAGATCACGCAAAGCGTTCTTCCCGTACTGTTTGATGATCTCATCCGGATCGAGAAGCGTCTCGTTGTTGATGACAGAGACGGAGACCCCCTGTTCCAGCAGAAGCTCGCCGACTTTCATATTGGCGGCCTGTCCCGCATTGTCGCCGTCATAGGCCAATACGATCTTTACACCGAGACCCTTTAACAGTTCCTGCTGCTTCCTGCTGCAGGCAGTTCCGAGCGTCGCAACGACGTTCTCTCTTCCCGCCCGGTAGAAGGCGATGACATCCATAACTCCTTCACAGACCAGAACATAACCGGCTTTTCTCGCCGCATCTCTGGCCCGATGGTAGTTGTATAGATGGTCACCCTTGGTATAGATGATGTTTTCCGATGAATTGATGTATTTCGAATCGGAAAGTCCGCGGTAGTCTCTCGCCGTGAAGGCGATCGGATTTCCCTCTCGATCATGGATCGGGAAAAGGATACGGTTGTAGAAGATATCGGCCATCCCGCTGTCGAGCAGTCTACAGACTCCGGAACGGATCATGTCTTCATCGGAGAATCCG
>CADCRE010000018.1 GCA_902803785.1 uncultured Erysipelotrichaceae bacterium | reverse complement strand
TGAACGAGAAGAAGATGACATAGACGATCGGCAGATAGAAGAAGGCCATGATCAGTCCCAGATAGATCTTCTGGAAGATCGCCTTGTTTTTCCTGTTTTTCTTCATCAGACTGCCTCCTTGTCATAGTCGAACTTCCTGGTGAAATACATCGAGATCAGGATGACTAAGGCCATGATCAATGAGATCGCCGAACCGAAATTCCAGTCACCGGTCGTGACGAAGTAGTTTTCGATCAGGTTGCCGACCAGGACATAGGAACCGCCGCCCAGCAGTTTCGGAATGAAGAAGGATGATACGGCCGGAAGGAAGACCAGTGTGATCCCGGAAATGATGCCCGGGACCGACAGAGGAAGAGTCACCTTCAGAAAGGCCGTACGGTCATCACAGCCCAGGTCATTGGCCGCCGGGACAAGCGATGGATCCATCTTCGACAGGGACGTATAGATCTGAAGGATCATATACGGCAGAAAGTTATAGACCATGCCGATGTAGACCTTGATCTCCGGGGAGATATCGATATTCAGCAGGATACCTCTCCAGGCATAGGTCCTTACCAGCATGTTGATCAGCTGCGGAAGTGTCACGATCAGCACCATCACGGACTGAGAGTCCGGTTTCATCCTGGCGATGAAGTAGGCTGCCGGATAACCCAACAGGATACAGATGAGCGTAGTGAAGAACGCAAGCTTCAGGGAACGGCCCAGTACTTCGATGAAGATCGGGTCGGAGAAGAAACGAACGAAATTGTCTAAGGTCATTCTGACCGGGATGACAGCATTACCCTGTTCTGAGAACGCATAGAACACTATGATCAGCATCGGCAATACGATCAATGCGGCTGCCCAGATCAGGTAAGGATGCACCAATCTTCTAAAGCTCTTCATTATTCGATACTCTTTCTCATGACATGGATATCTTCCGGATCGAAGTCGAGCGATACGATATCGCCTTCATTCTGACATTCCGTCGTATGGATCTTATAGGTACGGCCTTCGGTAACGAACGTCACATCATAGACGCCTTCATCGATCTCCATCGGGTCGAAATCGAAACGCACATCGTCGATCTCGACTTCGTTCTCTGTTTCCAGATCCCAGGCATAAGCACCGGCCCAGTTCTTCAGGTCGACAGAGATCGCCATGGATTCCTTGATCTCATCGATGGATTTATAGACATCGAAAGCCTGGATACCGATCTTCTCATCCGTATCCTCGTTGAACTTCGGCAGGACGACATCGACGTCCACGCTGACTGAAGTTCCGGCTGCGGTACGGAAGGTGATCTCGTATCTTCCCGGCTCGTTCTTGATATTGTGAGTGACCGATGCGATGGAGACTTCCGTCTCATCCGCATCGTCTTTCCACGCCTGTGCATTGGCGTAAAGGATCAAATCTTCATTGGTCACGGAAGGCACATCCGCAACGTCCATCATGAAGTCGGAAGCCGACATCATTTCGTTCGCTTCGACATTGTGCACATCTTCGTTGCCCATGACGTGAAGCTTGACGCTTTTTGCGGCACCGCGTTTGGTCTCAACGATGATCTCGTAATGAACGCCCTTGAACAGGACGGACATGATCTGACCGTTCATCTTGCCTCTGGACTTCTTCTTGATCTGGATATCTTCCGGACGGATGACGACATCCACCGGTTCATTCTCCTTGAAATCACGGTCGACACATTCGAAATCATGATCATCGAAATTGACCAGGTAGTCTTTCTTCATGATGCCGTCGATGATATTGGACTGACCGATGAAGTTCGCGACATAGCGGTTCGCCGGTTCATTGTAGATCTCCGTCGGAGTACCGATCTGTTCGATATTGCCGTCTTTCATGACGACGATCTTATCGGACATCGTCAGTGCTTCTTCCTGATCGTGTGTAACGAAGATGAAGGTGATACCGACTTCTTCCTGAATGCGCTTGAGTTCCTGCTGCATCTCTTTTCTGAGTTTCGCATCCAATGCACTCAAAGGTTCATCCAGCAGCAGTACATCCGGTTCATTGACCAGAGCTCTGGCGATGGCAACTCTCTGCTGCTGACCGCCGGAAAGCTGGGTGACATCTCTTTTCTGATAGCCGTCCAGTCCGACCAGTTCCAGCATCCTGTCGACCTTCGGTTTGATCAGGTCATTGGACATCTTCTTGATACGAAGTCCGAATGCGACGTTCTCATAGACGTTCAGATGTGGGAACAATGCATACTTCTGGAATACTGTATTGATCGGGCGTTTATATGCGGGAACATCGGAGATCTCTTCTCCGTTGAATACCACAGAACCCTCGTCCTGATCCAGAAAACCGCCCAGAATACGCAAGAGCGTCGTCTTGCCGCATCCGGAAGGACCCAGAAGAGTAACGAACTCGTTCTCGTAGATATCGAGATTGATACCTTTCAACACCATCTGACCATCGAAATTCTTTACGATATTTCGGAATTCAATCAGTTTTTCCATGTGCCATATCCTCCAAATAATATCATTATATGTTATTTTAACTTTTTTTAAAGACCAATTTATAAAGATCGTCTCTTACAAAAACAAGGGGTCGAAACCGCCTTGTCTGTTCATCTTCTTTTTCCCTATTTCAGAACGATCAGAGCGGTCAGTACACAGTCCTCTTCCCATACGTTCCGGATCCCGTGGCTGTGTCCGTCTTCACAGATCATGACATCTCCTTCGGATACTTCGTATTCGGTCCCGTCATCGTTGTATAAGGCCTTGCCTTCGTTGATCACAAAGATCTCCTTCTCACCTTCATGAACGTGTACACCGATCCCGCAGTCCTTCTTCAGAAGCATCTGTGAGTACAGTCTCCCCTTCTCATAAAGATCCTCTTTCCCGCAGATGTCCGTGATCACGACTCTTCCCGGACCTTCCCGCATCGCTTCTCTGACCTTTACGGTCCTGTTTTCCTTTCTGACGATCATCCTGTATCCCCCTCTTTCGTTTATAATTTAATTATAAAGGAAATCATCATATGAAACACTACATGCCTACCAGGATCCTGACGGGATTCGGGATCCTTCAGAAACACAAGGACATCTTCGATAAACTCGGAAAGAGATGTCTGATCATCACCTCGAAACATTCCGGAAAAGCTTCCGGAGCGCTGGATGATCTGACGGCGATACTGGATGAGTATTCCATCGGATACGAGATCTTCGACCGGATCGCTCAGAACCCGACCGTCGTCTCCTGCATCGAAGCGGGAAGATGCGCAGATGCATTCGGTGCAGACTTCATCGTCGGGATCGGCGGAGGTTCCGTCATGGATGCGTCAAAGACAGCTGCGGTCGTCGCCGCCAACCCGGAACTGGAAGAAGCCGATATCTATGCGCAGAACTGGAAGAACATTCCTGTCCCATTGATCCTGATCGGAACGACTGCCGGGACCGGATCGGAAGTCACCTACGTCTCCGTCATGACCAATCAGAACGGCATCAAGAAGTCGATCCACAATGACGACCTCTATGCGCGCTATGCCTTCGGCGATCCGAACTATACCCGTTCCATGCCGGAAAAGGTGAGGATCTCTACGGCGATCGATGCGTTAGCCCATCTCCTGGAAGCCTATTTCAACAACAACGCCGATGCGATCTCCCGTGCCTATTCCAGGGAGGGAGTCAGACTCCTTTATCCGAAACTGAAACTGCTGAAAGAAAAAGCGGAACTGTCCGATGAAGA
>CADCRE010000017.1 GCA_902803785.1 uncultured Erysipelotrichaceae bacterium | reverse complement strand
GCTCTCGAGCTGATGCGGATGGTCGGTATCCCTTCTCCGGAAAAGAGGATCAAGCAGTATCCGTTCGAATTCTCCGGAGGTATGAGACAGCGTATCATCATCGCGATCGCGCTGACCTGTAATCCGAAACTGATCATTGCGGATGAACCGACGACAGCTCTGGATGTGACCATTCAGGCACAGGTCCTTGAACTGATCGATAAGCTGCGCAAAGAGACCAACGCCGCCGTCATCATGATCACGCACGACCTCGGTGTCGTCGCCAAGCTCTGTGACAGAGTGGCCATCATGTACGGAGGAAAGATCGTCGAGACCGGTACGGATAAAGAGATCTTCTATGATCCGAAACATCCGTATACGCAGGGTCTCTTAAGCTGTATCGCCAGAACGGGAAGTGACGAATCGGAAGAGGAACTGAAACCGATCCCGGGTTCACCGCCGGATCTGTTGAATCCTCCGAAGGGATGTCCGTTCGTGGACCGCTGCGAGAAAGCGATGCGCGTCTGCAAGGAATATATGCCGGAAGATGCGAAGTGTTCCGATACGCACGTATTCCGCTGCTGGCTGTCGGACGACAGGGCGAAAGGAGTCAGGTAACATGGAAGACAATGTGATTCTGAAGGTATCGAATCTGAAGACGTACTTCGATGTGACGAAAGGACTCTTCTCACCGAAACAGATCGTCAAGGCGGTCGATGGTGTCAGCTTCGATGTGAAAGAAGGGGAGACCTTCGGCCTGGTCGGTGAATCAGG
Source organism: uncultured Erysipelotrichaceae bacterium (assembly GCA_902803785.1). Classification (GTDB taxonomy): domain Bacteria; phylum Bacillota_I; class Bacilli_A; order Erysipelotrichales; family Erysipelotrichaceae; genus Colivicinus. The sequence continues at coordinate 9,198 of CADCRE010000017.1, read as the reverse complement.
CTGCGGAAAATCGACGCTGGGAAGGACGATCGTAAAGCTGTACGACCCGGTCGACGGAACGATCGAGTTTGAAGGAAAAGATATCAGAAATATCAAGGGAGCGGAACTCAAGGAATTCCGCAAGAAGGTGCAGATGATCTTCCAGGATCCGTATGCATCACTGAATCCGCGAATGACCGTCGGTGAGATCATCATGGAACCGATGATCATTCACAATATCTATCAGACGGCGGAAGAGCGGGAAGCCAGAACGGTGGAACTGCTCAATATCGTCGGTCTGAAACCGGACCATATCCGCCGCTATCCGAGTGAATTCTCGGGAGGTCAGCGGCAAAGGATCGGTATCGCCAGAGCACTGGCGGTCGATCCGAAGTTCATCGTCTGTGATGAACCGATCTCGGCTCTGGACGTATCCATTCAGGCACAGGTCATCAACCTGCTGGAAAAGATACAGAAGGAACTGAATATCTCTTATCTGTTTATTGCCCACGACCTGTCGATGGTCAGACACATCTCCGATCGGATCGGAGTCATGTATCTGGGGCACATGATGGAAACAGGACCTGCGAACGACGTATTCTACCGTCCGTTGCATCCTTATACCATCGCATTACTGTCAGCGATTCCGATCTCGGATCCCGATATAGCGAAAAAGAAGAACCGAATCATCCTGGAAGGAGAGATCCCATCACCAATCAATCCTCCGAAGGGATGTCCGTTCGCTTCCCGCTGTTCCAAGGCGACTGAAAGATGCTCAAAAGAGGATCCTCAGCCGATCCAGGTAGGAAATCGACTGGTCACATGTTTCTTGTATGAAAAGTAAAGAAAGGAAGAGCATGAACATGAAGAAAATTATTACACTGTTGCTTAGCTTATTGATGATCCTTTCGTTGGCTGCCTGTGGTGGTGGAAGCGGCGACAATGAAGTGAAAAGAGAAAAAGTGTTCAAGTATGCAGTAGGCGACTCTCCAAACTATCTGGACCCGGCCATTGCATCTGACTCCATTGGTTCTTATGTCATCAATCAGTTCTATTATCCTTTGTATTATTTCTCACCTGACGGTATCGTACCGGCAGCTGCAGCTGATACAAAGGTAAGTGATGACGGACTGGTATACACCATCACGATCACGGACAACACCTGGTCTGACGGTCAGAAAGTCACGGCTGAAGACTTCGTCTACGGCGTCAAGCACGCTCTGTCGCTGGATGCGGATGTATCCTACCTGTCATGGATCACGGACTACATCGTGAATGCCGACAAGTATGTCAGCAAGTCCACGGACGAAATGACCGACATCGGTGTCAAGGCTCTCGATGAAAAGACAGTCGAGTACACACTGGTCAAACCGTGCAGCTTCTTCACCTCTCTGCTCTGGGGTGGCGTCTACTATCCGTTGAGACCTGACTTCGCACCTTCCGGAGACTACACTTGGGCTAATACACCGGGTTATCCGACCTGCGGCGCGTTCACACCGTTTGCGATCGACGTCGCTGATGTCATCTCTTCTGTAAAGAACGAAAACTGGTGGGATGCAGCTAACGTCAAGGTCGACGGACTGGATTGCCGTATCATCACTGATATGGAAGCTCAGCTGATGGCTTACCAGACAGGCGAGATCGACTTTGCGACTTCTCTGTCTGCAGGTACTGTCACAAAACTGTATGATTCCAGCGAACTGTTCGCATCCGGCAACGTCAACTACTACATCGAGCCGAACATGAGACCGGAAACCGCAACCAACGAAGCACTGACTGACGTCAATGTCAGAAAAGCGATCCTTTACGGACTTGACAGACAGGCCATCGTTGATGCAATCGATGCAGAAGGTGTCTACTATCCTCTGTACGGTTTCGTTCCGCACGGCATCGTCGGTGAAGAAGGTGACTTCCGTACCGTCGGTGGCGATCTTTGTTCTTACGATCCGGAAGCAGCTGCTGCTTACCTGGCAGAAGCAGGCTACGGCGTAGACAACCCGCTTGAACTGGAATACTACTACAACCAGAACACGACGCATGATACAGTCGCAGCAGTCGTTAAGGAACAGCTCGCCAAGATCGGTATCAATCTGACTCTGAAGACAGGCGATGTCCGTACCTTCTTCGATGACAGAGACAATCAGGCGAACTACCAGCTGGCCAGAGGCGCAATGTCCGCAGACTACAACGACGCTCTGACTTATCTGGATATGGCTACTTACACTTACCAGACAAAGGCATCCTGGGGCGATGAAGCATATGATGCTATGATGCTCGAAGCTGCTTCTATGTCCGGTCAGGAACGTGTCGACAAGCTGCACGAAGCAGAGCAGTACCTGGTTGAAGATCAGGCTATGGTATTCCCGCTCTTCGGTTACGGTTCAGCATGTCTGAGAAAGCCGAACGTCTCCGGTGACTTCGACAACGGCCAGGGCAACTCCATCTTCTGGTACGTCAGCATCGACTAATCATCGGTAACAGACGCGAGTTCATTCTGATCTGACGTCTGCATAAGAATACAGATACGGAAACGAATGATAGCTTGTAACAGCGAATGTCATAAGGGATCCTTCGGGATCCCTTATCTTTAGAAAAGAGGACACTATGTACAGTCTTGCCGAACAATATGCCATCATGGATCAGAACCTGAAAGAGAGACTGGAACTCATCCTGCCAAAGGTCATGGAAGAATGCGGGATCGAGTGCTGGATGATCGCCTGCCGGGAATACAACGAAGATCCGATCATGAGATTCATCACGCCCTGTCATTTTCCGACGGCCAGACGATTGTCGATCTTCCTGCTTTATCACAAAGGTGATGTCACCCGCTGCATCTCGGTATCTCGTCCCGACAGAGATCTGGAACGGTTCTATGAACGGGATTATGACGTGAAGAACGAGACGCAGATGGATGCGCTGATCCGGGTACTGAGGACACTGGATCCAAAGAATATCGCGATCGATGTTACCGAGGATGAATACGCCTATACCGACGGTCTGAGCCATTCCCTGTATCAGCTGTTCATGAAGGAACTGCCGAAGGATCTCAGTGACCGCTTCGTCAGTGCCGATCAGCTGGGGATCCGTTTCCTGGAGACCAGGACACCGACAGAACTGAAGTACTATCCGGAAGTTATGAAAGAGGCGATCGAAATCATCGAGGCATCATTCAGTGATGATGTCATCCAACCGGGAAAGACGACCTGTCGGGATGTCATGGATCACATGGAACAGTTGACCAACGACAAGGGGATCACCCTGTGGTTCCCGGCAACAGTCGATCTGCAGAGAAAAGGCGGAATGTTCGAAGAAGATACAGTGATCGAAGAAGGGGACCTGCTGCACTGCGATTTCGGAATCGTCTATCTGAATCTGTGCACGGATACTCAGCGCCTGTGCTATGTGGCAAGACAGGGTGAAAAAGGGCTGCCTCAGGAACTTGAGACGGCGATGAAACGAAACAATATCTTTCAGGATATCGTCAGGAAGAATATGGCTAAAGGAAACAGCGGCAATCAGACCTTCCTGGAATCGATCGAAGAAGGAAAGAAAGCGGGACTGAGACCGGTCCTGTATTCCCATCCGTGCGGGCTGTTCGGCCATTCGGCCGGACCTACCATCGGTCTGTGGGACAGACAGAGCGGGGATCTGCCGCATGGAAAAGCGCTGATCAGGGAGGATACTTCCTACGCGCTGGAACTCAGCATCATCGAATATCTGAAGATGTATGAACGGGATACCTATATCTTTACGGAAGAGACCGTCGTATATCACGATGGGAAGGTGGATTTCCTGGCTGAAAACAGGGACCGCATCAAAGTCATAGGAGTCAAAGGATGAAAGAGATCAAAAGAGACCTGATATTCAAATATCGGCCGTTATCAAACATACAGATCAGCAAAGACGATAAGAAAGTCTATTTCGTATCCACGTCGGCCGATCTGAAAAACAATGATTATACACAGGACCTGTGGAGCATCGATACCGCAAGCAATGAAGTGACAGGTCTTGTGAAGGGAATGAAAAGAGTCGATTATTTCCTTTTGAACAAGGGAATACTCGTGAGAGATACAGACAAAAAGAAAGAAGGATATACCTTCTTCAATTGGCTGAATGAAAAAGGGAAGACCGTAAAAGCCTTCAGCCTGCCTCTGGATGTCAACAGCATAAGAGACTTCAATTCAGCCTACTATCTGGTCGCTGCAACGACCAACCGCAGCTGTCCGAATTTCCATGAACTGGATGAGAAAGCTCAGAAAGCTTACTTCAAGGCGCGCAAGAAAGATGAGGACTACGTCGTCTTCGATGAATATCCGTTCGTCTATAACGGCGCCGGTATCATCAACGGCAACCGCACTTCTCTCTTCCTGGTCTCAAAAAAGAACTTCAAGGCAAAGAGAATCACGAGCGAGACCCTGGATGTGGAGAACTTCGATGTGGACGGAGAGAAGATCCTGATGTCCGGAGTGGACTTCGAGCATTTCAAAGGGAAGTGGTCAGCCGTCTACGAATACGATCACAAAGAGAAGAAAGTCGTCAAACTGTATGACGACAAGATGGAAGTATACAGGATCTTCTATCACAAGGGAAACAGGATCGTACTGGGTACCTTTGCGAAAGAATGGGGTGCCATCGAATCCGGCAAGTTCTACTGTCTGAAAGACGGAAAGATGGAACTGGCCATCGACTGTGAATACTCCTTCTATAACGCCGTCCTCTCCGATGTGCGTTACGGAAAGACCAGATCGCTCGTCAAAAACAAAGATGATGTCTACCTTCTGACCTGCGCAAAGAATCAGACGATCATCGTACGTTACGACGGTGACAGACTGACGACAGTCTTTGAACAGAACGGTACAGCCGATGATTTCTGTGTCAGCGACGACGGTACGATCTACAGTATTGCGATGCTGGACATGAAGCTTGAGGAAGTATACAAGGTCACAGACAACAAAGTCGATCAGTTGACAACACTGAATCAGGATGTCGTGGCCGGACGCTATGTCGCAAAACCGGAAGAGCTCGTTCTGGAAAAACCGATGGAAGTCTACGGTTGGGTGCTCAAACCGAAAGACTATGATCCTTCCAAGAAATATCCGGCAATCCTGGATATCCATGGAGGACCGCGCTGTGCCTACGGACCGATCTTCATGCATGAGATGCAGATCTGGGCATCGGAAGGTTACTTCGTCTTCTTCTGCAATCCGAGGGGATCGGACGGAAGAGGAAACGCATTCGGCGATCTGAGAAGAAAATACGGAACGATCGACTATGAAGACATCATGGATTTCACCGATCTGGTCCTGGAGAGATATCCGCAGATCGATAAAGAGAGACTGGGTGTGACCGGTGGTTCCTACGGCGGATACATGACCAACTGGATCGTTGGACATACCGACCGTTTCAAGGCAGCAGCGACGCAGCGTTCCATCTCCAACTGGATCACGGAAGTGACGATCAGCGACTACGGCATCGACTTCCCGATCGAGATGGAATTCGATGATGTGACTCACTGCGAAAAAGAACTCTGGGACTGTTCCCCTCTGAAATATGTCAACAACGTCAAGACGCCGATCCTGTTCATCCATTCGACGGAAGACTACCGCTGCACATTGCCTGAGGCATTGCAGTTCTATACACCGATCCGCATCAACGGGATCGACACGAAACTGGTCATCTTCAAGGGTGAGAATCATGAGCTCTCCCGGAACGGGAAGCCTCTGCATCGCCTGAAGAGGCTCGATGAGATCACCGACTGGTTAAGCAAATATCTGAAGGGGTAAATATGGAATTCGATCTGAAGAAAAGACACTGTTACTGGTTCAATGAACTGTGCAAGATCCCGCACGGATCAAGGAATGAAAAAGAATTGAGTGATTTCCTGGTCCAATTCGCGAAAGACCGCGGACTGGTCTGGAAACAGGATGAAGTCTTCAATGTCATCATCGACAAGAAGGCTTCCGCGGGCTACGAAGACAGTGAACCGCTGGTCTTACAGGCACATATGGACATGGTCTGTGAGAAAAACAACGACTGCGATCATGACTTCCTGAAAGATCCCCTCGATCTTTACGTGGAAGACGGTCTGCTGAAGGCCAGAGGAACGACGCTGGGAGCCGATGACGGCCACGGTGTCGCATACATGCTGGCGATACTGGAAGATGACGATCTTCCGCATCCGCCGCTTTCCTGTATCTTTACGACAATGGAAGAGATCGGTCTGCTGGGAGCGGGTCAACTGAAACCGGAAGATGTCCACGGACACCGGATGGTATCGCTCGACGGCGGAGGAGAATGTCATACACTGCTTTCCAGTGCCGGAGGCGGAACGTCTGTATTGACCAGGAAGATCAAATGGGAAGATAACGACGATCCATGTCTGACCCTGGCGGTGAGAGGACTGCTGGGAGGCCATTCCGGAGGAGATATCCATCTGGAGAAAGGCAATGCCAACAAGATCGCTGCCCGTATGGTCAAGGAAGCGCAGATGGCCGGATATGATCTGAGGCTCGTCTGCTTCAACGGCGGAATGAAAGACAACGCCATCCCTAGAGAGGCGACCGTTACATTGACTTATCAGGGAGGATTTGATGAGATCGAAAATTTCCTGAAAAAGAAAGAAAAGGAGATCTGGAAGGAACTGGAGTTCTCCGATGCGGGATTCAAAGTTGAAGTAAACAAGGCTGATTCAAAAACAAGAATGAGTCAGGAAGACAGCGATTCCCTGATCAATATCCTGTACCTGCTGCCAAACGGGATGAAGAACCGTTCTATGGTGATCGAAGGACTGACGACGACTTCCGACAACGTCGGTGTCGTAACGACATATGAAGATCGCGTTGAGATCCAGACGCTGGTGAGAGCCGCTCTGGATTCCAATACGGACGACCTCCTGAATCAGATCGCTGTACTGGCGGATCTCCTGGGATGGGAACACACCGTTATGGGAAAATACCCGGGCTGGTCCTACAGCGAAGTATCGCCGATGCGCGATATCTATCGAAAAGTCTGTGAAGACAGAGGCAGGACGTTCGAGATCTCGGCGGCTCACGGAGGCTGCGAATGCGGTGTGTTCAAGGGACTGGATCCGACCATCGATATCATCAGTTTCGGTCCGATCACCCGCTTCATCCATACACCGGATGAGGAGATGGATCTGAGATCGTTCGACCGTTCGTATGAACTGCTTTGTGAAATAATAAAGGCGTGTAAATAGGAGAAAATACAATGCAGAAAGGAATCGTTATCATTTTGTCCGGAGCCAGCTCCGTAGGAAAGGCTGAGATCAGAGAACTTCTTCTGAAGGATGAGGATCTCAAACTCTTCTTCTCGGTATCCGAGACGACCAGACCGAAGCGGCCTGATGAAGTCGACGGCCGGGACTACTACTTCGTCACTCACGAAGCGTTTGCGAATTCCGTCAAAAACAAGGAACTGCTTGAATATACGGAATTCAACGGCTACTACTACGGAACTCCGAAGGCACAGATCGAGTATCTGACCAACCTGGGAAAGAACGTTCTGATCGAAGTGGAAGCTCAGGGTGTCGGCGGCATCAAACTCAACCTGCCTGACAGCATTGCGTTCTATGTCATGCCGACGAGCCTCGAGGAACTGGAAAAACATATCACGGAACGTTATCACGATGATGAGGCGTCGATCCAGAGACGTTTGAATAAAGCGAAGATGGATATGGAGATCGCCCCGTTATTCAGGAACATCGTCTATAATGACGATCCGGAAAAGGCATATCAGCAGATCAAAGCGAAAGTATTGGAAGAAATGGAGAAGAGAAAGTAGATGGAGATTTCAAGAGAGAATTTTCTGGTCGACGTACCGAGCGTCGATGAACTGAGGCCTAAGATCCTCGATTACCGTCAGCAGGATAAACTGCTGGACAGCTGGCTGGTCAAGAGACTCGATCAGGTCCTCCCGCAGGTGATGAAGAGAAGCGGGATCGACTGCTGGGTCGTCTGCAACAACGAATACAACGAAGAGCCGGTCTTCTGGACGCTGGCTCCCCGTTCTCTGATCACGGCGAGAAGACTGACCATCCTCGTCTTCCATCTCAAGGATGACGGAACGGTCGACCGCATGTCTCTGACCCATCCGGTACCGGTCATCGGTGAATACTACCGTCCGATGTGGACCAATCCGAAGGGACAGTCCTGGGGTGAATCCAGGATCCTGAATCCGAACGCTCCGGTCACGGAACAGTCCGGTGAAGGTGAGACACAGATGGAGTGTCTGGCAAGAGTACTGAAAGAACTGAATCCGAAAGTCATCGGTCTGGATATGTCGAAAAACTTCGCGTTTGCGGACGGACTGAGCCATACTCTTTACGAAGAGATGATGGAAGTCTTCGATGAGGAACAGAAAGCCAAGATCGTTTCGGCAGAAAAGGTCGTTGTCGGCTGGATGGAGACCAGGATCGATGAAGAGATGGATGCGTACCATGGAATCATGCAGATCGCACATGCGATGATCGCGGAAGCGTTCTCTTCCAAGGTCATCCTGCCGGGTGTCACGACCAACGAAGACGTCAAATACTGGATGATGCAGAAGACAGTCGATCTGGGATTCCGTCCTTGGTTCGACTATGAAGTATCGGTCAGAAGAGCGGGAGTCGGAGAAGTCGAAGGCGAGACGGTCATCCGTCCGGGCGATGTCCTGCACTGTGATGTCGGTTTCCGTTATCTGAACCTCTGCACGGATACCCAGGAGAATGCCTATATCCTGAAACAGGGTGAGACAGATGCACCGGAAGAACTCAAGGAGGTCATGGCGACGGTCAACCGTTTCCAGGACATCACGATCGGTGAATTCAAGATCGGCCGTACCGGAAACGAGATCCTGGCTGCATCCTTGAAGAAAGCCAAGGAAGAAGGCATCGTTCCGTGCCTTTATACTCATCCGATCGGTTTCAACGGCCATGCAGCCGGACCTACCATCGGTCTGTGGGACAAACAGGGCGGAGTGGAAGGTACCGGGGATTATCCGATGTATGACAATACCGCTTATTCACTTGAACTCAATGTGAAATGTCCGGTGAAAAGCTGGGGCGTCACTCTCACCTTCGGTGCTGAGACCGACGTATTGGTCAGAGGCGGCAAGGTCTACTTCCTGGCCGGCAGACAGGACAGGTTCCATCTGGTCAAATAAATGAGAAAACGTTCTGTATTGCGTTTACTGATACTGAGCGGGTTCTATTCTCTGATC
>CADCRE010000016.1 GCA_902803785.1 uncultured Erysipelotrichaceae bacterium | reverse complement strand
TTTCGTTTACGAGGTCATCATTTCCACGTTTTCTTGTTATAGTTTTTTCCCCCTAATTTTAAATAAAAAGTGAGACAAAGCCCACTTGAATATCGTTACATTCGTAGCAATATACCCAGGTCCTCAGGACGTCAGGTGAGAAGTGGTCTTCTGCTTTCTACATACTTTTTATTACTCAATCATTTAAACATAAACTGCGTTTCAAGTCAACAGGAATCCGTTCAGAATCCCAATTCATCGGCGATCTGTTCCGCTTCAGCCAGTACGGAAGCGAATTTATCCAGTGCCGTATCGATCGGTCCCGATGTGGAAAGGTCGACTCCCGCATGTCTCAGTTCATCGAGCGGATAGGTACTTCCGCCCATGGAGAGGAATTCCAGATACTTCTTTACGGCGCTTTCTCCTTCTTGACGGATCTTTTCGGACAGAGCGACAGCGGTGGAATATCCCGTCGCATAGACGTAGACGTAGAACGGACGGTAGAAGTGCGGGATACGTGCCCATTCATACTTGACCTCATCGTCCATGGTCAGATCTTCTCCGAAGTAGTCTTCAGTCAATTGTTCATAGACGGAACTCAAGGCAGCCGGTGTGAGGGTTTCCCCCCTTTCGGCCATCTCGTGAGCGGTCTTCTCGAATTCCGCAAACATCGTCTGACGGTAAACAGTACCTTTGAAGTTCTCCAGATACTGGTTCAATAAAGATAATCTTGAAAGAGGATCCTTTTCTTCGGAAAGAAGCTTCTCGATCAGAAGGTTCTCATTGACAGTCGATGCGACTTCTGCGACGAAGAGCGTATAGTTCGCATAGTGGGCAGGCTGTGCCTTTGCGGAGAGGTAGCTGTGCATGGAGTGACCCATCTCATGGGCGATCGTGGATACGGAATCCAGCGTGCCGGTGAAATTGGTCAGGATGTACGGATTGGAATCGTAGGTGCCGGATGAGAAGGCGCCTCCCCTTTTCCCCTTGTTTGGATAGACGTCGATCCAGCGGTCTTTAAAGGCCGAACGGACCACATCGGTATATTCCTCGCCTAACGGACTTAAGGCCTCCAGAATGAGTTTCTGTGCGTCCTCGTAGGAATATTCCTTCTCCTTGGCCGAGACCAGAGGTGTATAGAGGTCGTAGTAGTGCAGCTCATCCAGTTTCAGGAGCCTCTTGCGCAATGAAACGTATCTGTGCATGGATCCCATGTGTTTATGGACAGTCTCGAGCAGACGGTCGTAGACATCTAACGGGATATTGGACAGAGATGTCTGCATCGCTCTGGAACTTTCATATCCCCTGATCCTCGCCTGGGTGACGGCGGTCTTGACGGCTGTCGAATAGGTGGCGGCCAGGGTATTGATGTGTTCCCTGTAGGTCTTGTAGAAACTGCGGAAGGACGATTCTCTCAAGGCACGGTCCGTCGAACTCTGCAACAGGATGTAGTTGAGTTCCCCGACTTCGACCGGCTTGCCGTCTTTGTCTGTCGCATCGTTGAAACGCATATCCGCATCCATCAGGTTCTCGGAGATCTCTCCCGGAGCCTGGGTGATCTCGGCGAAGTTGGCCAGAAGCTCTTCCTGATCGGGAGAGAGCGTATGTTCCTTCAGTTTCAGAAGCTTCTCCATCGTGAAACGGTAGTCTTTCAGAGCTTCATCTTCCATCATCTCTTTCAGAGTATCCATCGGAAGAGAGAGGATCTCCGGCTGCGCAAAGGCGGTCGCCGTAAACAGAGATACGTACTTGCTCATGGTCTTCCCATAGAGGGTCTGTGCCTTGTCATCGGTCGTATCTTCGCATTTTCTCAGTTCCGCGTAACAGAACAGATCGTCCGCCTTGCGGTAGAGATCGGTCTCTTTCGCAAAATAAGATGCGATCGTCTTCGCATCCTTCAGTTTTCCCCGAAAGGAAGCGATCTCTTTTACTTCATCTTCGATCTTGCTTAGTGCTTTCTCGAATTCTTCGTCATTCTCAAACAGGGAAGAAAGATCCCATTTGAATTCTTCCGCGATCTCATCGCGTGATCTGATCCTGTTATCCATAAATACCCCCTGATATCTTTAAAGATCGACCCGTTCGACGCGGATCTCTCCGTCTTCACTGATATATACCCTGGCATAGCACGGAACGGAACCGTCACGGTTGTGCCTTGTGCTTCCCGGATTGATGAAACGGATCCCGTTATGAAACAGATCCGTGAAGGAATGCGTATGACCGAAGAAGACCGTATCCGCATGAACGTTCTTCGCCTTGATCGCAAAAGAGTTCAGCGAATAGCTGTTTCCGTCTCCGTGGATCAGCAGTATGGTATGCCCGCCGATCGAAAGGATCCTCTGTCTGGGATAGTCATAACCCCAGTCGTTGTTTCCCAGGACGCTGATGAACGGCGAAAGCTCCTTCGGTTCCATCAGAGAATCGCCCGCATGCAGATAGTAATCGCAGTCCGGGTTATCCGAAAGGATCTTCATGATCGAAGAACGGTCACCGTGGTTATCGGAACAGAAACAGATCTTCAGCATCGCAACAGAAAGTCCTCTCCTTTGATCACTTCTTTCGTACTCAGGTCACCGAAACCGACCTGACGCATACATTCATAGGCGCCGATGGCGACACAGTTCGACAGGTTCAGGGAACGCGCATCGGAACGCATCGGGATGCGGTAACAGGAATCGAGAT
>CADCRE010000015.1 GCA_902803785.1 uncultured Erysipelotrichaceae bacterium | reverse complement strand
GCAATGTACAGGAATGTATTTTTCTTATCGTTCATAATCTGTCGATTCCTTTTCCATATTTCATTATATCGTATGTCCTGCGGTACTTCGTCTCATCTGAGAAAAAGACCATGATCGCAAGAAACAGCAGTCTTCTGCAATTCATTTTAAAAACATCATATAGTCGTAATAAAATGAAGCCATAGTTAACATTTTAAACAGGAGAAGAAAGACCTATGAACAAAGAAAAACTGATCGAAGCAGCACGTATGGCTAGAGAAAATGCGTATTGTCCTTATTCCCGTTTCATGGTCGGCGCGGCCGTCCTGGGTGAGAATGGCAAGGTTTACACCGGATGCAACATCGAGAATGCATCCTACGGAGTAACGGTATGTGCAGAGAGAGTGGCGATCTTTACGATGGTCGCAGACGGATGCAGAAAGTTTGAAGCACTGGCGGTCGTCGGCGGAGGAGAAGAAGACGGAGCTCCATGCATGATCTGTCGTCAGGTAATGACGGAATTCTGCAAGGACTTCGATGTTCCGGTCTATGTAGGCGGTCCGACAAAGGTATATGAACATTCCATGAAAGAGATCTGTCCGCTGCCTTTCGTCTCATTCAAAGAGAACGAGGACTATCACCACTGAGTGATTCTGCGGTAAACATATCGATAAATACGAAAAAAAGCCCTTAAACAAGGGCTATTCAGTTGAAATGACAGCAATACGCTATATGTGTTTCTTTATAAAGTCCAGCATCATCTCGCGGATCGGCTCCTGAGAGAACATCAGATCAGCGTGTCCCGCTCCCTCAACTACATAGAAGTCGGCTTCGTTTCCGTTGGCCAGAAGTTTTTCATACAGATGTTCTGTAGCGGCTATCGGTACCAATGTATCGCTGCCTCCGTGAAAGAAGAGGAACGGCACAGTCTTTTTATCTGCATAGGACATTGGATTGATGCGTTTTTTTAGTTCTTCATTCTCACTGATGTTGCCTCGTATCAGAAGATCGTAGTAGCGGATGTAGTCGTTGACCTCGACATCGGTATCACCCGTTCCGTAAAAACTGATAACGCCGTTGACCGCGTCGCTTTCTTCAGGGAAATCCTTTCCCGGGTAATCGGGATCACCGATCGTTAATCCGGTCAGAGAAGCCAAATGAGCTCCTGCCGATTCTCCGGCAATGATGATCCTGTCTTTATCGATCCCGTAGGTGTCTGCGTTGTGCCTGAGGAAGCGAATGGCCTCTTTGACATCTTCGAGACAGGCCGGCCAGGCGTTGTTTGAATCTACAGAGTATTCGACATTGGCGACTGCAATGTCGCGGTAAGCAAACCAGGCCAATTCACCGTTGCGGGCACACGGAGATGAGTTACGCCAGGCGCCGCCTTCCAACCAGATCAGCAGCGGTTTCTTTTGAAAGACAGGGGTGTTGTCGAAAGGAAGCACCAGGCTCATCTTCAGTGTTGTATTGTCTCTGAGAAAGTCGCCGATGCGGTTTTTATAGATGATGTTGTCATAGATGATCACGGTGTTTTTGACCGGACTGATCTTGATCGTCTTTTTCATTTTCGCCACCTTTACAGGAAGGAACGCAGTCCGAAATCATCCAGCATTTCCTGGAGGTGTCCCTCCCAGAAGTTCCAGTCATGGACTCCCGGATAAGTCTTGTATGAGAAGGAGATCGGGTATTCTGAACTCTTTTTCTGAATGTAATCAGCTGTAGAATCGGAAACGGCTTTTACAAAATCATCTGTACCGCAATACATATGGATATCCGGAAGGTTCTTCCCGTTTCTGATCGCTTCATCCAGCAGCCATTTGATATCATTTTTGGTTCCCTTGGCATCAGCGATATCAGTGACTCCAAAGGCATTTCGTGCAATACCGTAGAACGGAGTCATGAAAGTCTCTTCGTCAGTTTCAGGAGGAAGTTCCAGTTCGATCAGATTTCCTGCTGAAAGGCATCCGATCGCCGCATACTGATCAGGACGGCTCAGGCCGATCTTGAGAGCTCCGTACCCTCCCATTGAGAGCCCGGCGATATAGTTGTCTTCCCTGGCGGTCGAGAACTGAGGGAACGTCTGTTTCATGAATTTCGGCAGCTCATCAGCAATGTAGTCGTAATAGGCAAAACCTTTTACCATGTTGGTATAAAAACTTTGGCTGTCCACTCTGGGCATAACGACTGCGATCCCGCGTGCCAGGGCGTATCGTTCCAGATTGGTATAGCGGATCCATCCGGTGTGATCGTCTCCCATTCCGTGCAGGAGCCACAGGACCTTCAGTTCTCCCTTGCTGTTATAGTTTACGCCGTTGGCTAAAAAGTCGATCGTAGTATTCGGCAGGATCACATAAGCGTTCGTGTTCATGTGAAGACGGTCAGAACTAAAATCCATGAGTATTCTGGTCATAATGGAGGGTCTCCTTTTCTTTCATTATAAATCTTTATACTATATAGACTGTGATAAAATTAAAGATGGAATATGGAAGACATTATTTTAGAAGTAAAAAATATTAGTAAGAAGTATCCAGGGGTACTGGCGCTTGATAATGTGAGTTTTAATGTGCAGAAAGGGCAGATCCACGCCTTGATGGGAGAAAACGGAGCCGGAAAATCAACTCTGATCAAAGTCATCTCCGGAGCGGTACAGCCTTCTTCAGGAACGATAAAGATCAACGGTCAGGAATTTTCAGGCCTGACTCCTGCGCTTTCCAGCAAACTGGGTATCGGTGTCATCTATCAGGAATTCAATAATGTCCCATCTTTGTCGGTGATGGAAAATGTCTTCCTCGGCAAGAAGATCGGAGGCAAGTATTTTCCGGATACTAAACTGATGGCCAAGAAGACCAAAGAGATCTTCGATAAACTGGGAGTCAGTATTCCTCTGGATGAGATGACCAGAAACCTTTCGGTCGCGCAGCAGCAGATCGTCGAGATCGCCCGGGCACTGTCACAGGATGTCAAGGTACTGATCATGGATGAGCCTTCTGCTTCTCTAGCAATGGCCGAGGTCGAGCGCATGCTTCGCATCGTAAAAAGCCTCAAAGACGAAGGCGTCACGATCATATATATCTCTCACCGTATCGATGAGATCCTTAATATCGCCGATACATTGACCGTGCTCCGTGACGGGAAACACATCGTCACCAAGCCTATGAAAGGGGTCGACCGCAAGGAGATCATCCGTCTGATGGTAGGCCGGGAACTCAATGAGACTTATCCGGAAAGAAAGACCGAAATAGGAGAACCTATCCTTGAACTGGAAAACGTCAGCGGCAACGGCGTCAACGATATCTCTTTCTGCCTGAGAAAGGGCGAGATACTGGGACTGGCGGGACTGATCGGTGCAGGACGTACAGAACTGGGAAAAGTTATCTTCGGTGCAGCACGAAAAGAAAAAGGAACGATCCGATACAAGGGGAAGGAAATCGATTTTCATTCACCCGGGCAGGCGCTGTATTCAGGGATCGGGTATATTTCAGAGAACCGTAAGAACGAAGGTGTATTCCTGAACTATCCGGTCGACTGGAACATCACCATCTCTGCGCTGAAACGCTATTCGCACCTTGGTTTCGTCGACAGTCATAAACTCGATGATCT
>CADCRE010000014.1 GCA_902803785.1 uncultured Erysipelotrichaceae bacterium | reverse complement strand
TGATTTCAGTTCTACCCTGGAAGATTCCCTGAAACTGCGTCCGTATCGGGCTATCATGGAAGATATCGGGATCTGCCAGGAGATCGCAGGTGAATACATCTACTATCTCCTGCAGGTGGGTATCGATGCGATCACCTGTTCGGCCCTGTCCCGCGACCAAAGCGAAGCCCATGAATGGGTCCTTGTGAAACTGAACGGAAACTGGTACCACATGGATCCGACTTACGGGACACAATATCCGGGCAGTCTCTACTTCTTCGGGATGGACGATATCCAAAGAGAATACTACGGAGACTTTCCTGCAGAAAGATTCACCTATATGGATGCGGATGTTTCGGATAAGAGCCGCTATGCCGCAACCGATCGGACCTATGTGAAATACTGGCTCGCAGAGCGGTATGAGATCGACTTTGTGAATAAAAAGATCTCCGTATGGGAGATCGAAACCGGTGACAGATATGATTATGAGTTAGAAGAGTGATCCTCTTTTCTTTTAGAACGAATCTTTGATCTGTTCCAGAAAGCGCTGGGCGATGGGCGTGAAAGTCTGATAGCGGTTGTAGATCAGATACTGTCTGATCTCTACGGAAGGAGACAGAGGATGGAAGATCAGTCCGCTTTCTTTTGAAGTGTCGATCAGATGTTCGAAGGTCAGAAGACAGCCGAGCCCTTCCTTCGCGAAGAGGGATCCGTTGTAGGAAAGACGGAAGGATCCTTCCAGGATGTATTTCGAAAAGTGTTCCTTTGCCCAGGGTGCGATATCTTTCTCCCAGGACTGTTCGGAACAGAAGAGGGGGATCTCTTCGAGATCTTTCGGTGAGATCGTGTCGTATTTCGCCAGTTTATGATCGTTTCTCATGACCAGACCGAAACGGTCCGCTTCCGGAAGGACGACGTATTCGTATTTGTTCGGATCGGGAGTCTCACAGATCAGCGCGAAGTCCAAGAGCCCTTTATCCAGTTTTTCCGTGACCTGTTCGGTGTCGCCGCTGCTGACATGATATCTGAGTCCGGGATACTTCTGCTTGAAAAGGCGGATCTCCCTGGCCAGATAACGTACCTGATAGGATTCCGCCAGCCCGAAGTAGAGATCTCCGGTAGTGATATCATCCAGAAACAGGAATTCCTTTTCGATCTTGTCGGCCATACTGACGAGGTCCTCGGCCCGGTCTCTCAGCAGGATGCCTTCTTCGGTAAGTTCGATAGAAAAACTGTGTCGAACGAACAGCTTCTTTCCCAGTTCCTCTTCAAGAGATTTCACAGCTTTGGACAGAGCCGGCTGTGAGATGTGCAAAAGTTCAGCTGCTTTCGACATATTCTCTTCTCTGGCGACAGCCAGAAAGTAACGCAAGGTACGGATCTCCATAGTCTCCTCCATTATAATAATTGGTTATAACATGATATGAAATATAACTATTCGTAATTATACAACATTTCTTCTAAGATGGAATCGTAAAGGAGATACCGATGGAAGATCTGAGAAGGATCCTGAAAGAGACAGGATGTGAAGAAGACAGGATCCGTATGATCCTGGAACTCAAGGATGAGGAACAGCTGAAAGAACTGAAGAAACAGCGCTGCCTCCTTCTGGAACAGGTCCATGAGAAACAGAGGAAGATCGACCGTCTGGACGATCTCATCAGAAAGAAAGGGATAAAACAATGATCAGAAAAGAAGAGCTGAAACTGGTGACAGAATGGGACAAGACGTTCCCGAAAAGTGAGAAGGTCGATCATGAGAAAGTGACTTTCGTGAACCGCTACGGGATCACACTGGCAGGAGATCTCTATACACCGAAGAGATACGAAGGAAAACTGCCGGCAATCGCCATCTGCGGTCCGTTTGGAGCAGTGAAGGAACAGAGTTCCGGTCTGTATGCGCAGACGATGGCCGAGAGAGGTTTCATGACTCTCGCGTTCGATCCGTCCTTTACCGGTGAAAGCGGTGGAAATGTCCGTTATATGGCTTCTCCGGACATCAATACGGAAGATTTCATGGCTGCTGTAGATTACCTTTCATTGAATGAGAAAGTCGATCCGGAGCGGGTCGGGATCATCGGCATCTGCGGCTGGGGCGGAATGGCTTTGAATACCGCAGCGCTCGATACCCGCATCAAGGCAACGGTCACATCCACGATGTACGATATGACCAGAGTCAATGCGAAGGGATATTTCGACTCCGAAGACAGCGAGGAACAGCGCTATCAGAAGAAGAAAGCGATGTGCGCCCAGAGACTGGAAGATCTGAAGAACGGAGAATACAGATTGGGCGGAGGAGTCGTCGATCCGCTTCCGAGAGATGAGCCGTTCTTCGTGAAAGACTACTACGACTACTACAAGACCAAGAGGGGATACCATGAGAGATCTCTGAACTCCAACGGCGGATGGAACGTCATCGGCTGCGAATCCTTCCTGAATCAGCCGATCCTGAAATATTCCAACGAGATCAGAAGTGCCGTACTGATCATGCATGGAGAGAAGGCACATTCCTGTTACTTCAGCAGAGACGCCTATGCGGATATGGTCAAAGACAGCAGATATACTTCCAACAAGGAACTGCTGATCATTCCGGATGCGGTCCATACCGATCTCTATGATGGCGGCGATCACGATTATATCCCGTTTGATAAGCTGGAAAGCTTCTTCCGGGAATATCTGAAATAAAACACAGAAACAGAAGGGAGACCTTCTGTTTCTTGTATGTTTGCTATAATGGTATGGAAAGAAACGATAAGCAGATAATCGAAGGAAGGAGATCGCACTATGGTGATCAATGTATATGAACAGTATTTCAAGGCGGAAGGAACGTTCAACGGCGTCGAACGCAAAGGTGCTCTGGTGATGCTGATCAGTGATTCCGAAGCAGGGAATATCTCCTACAAGGCAGCCGTATCCTTCTTTCCGCATCGCAATGAAGAAGATTATGCCGTCTCCTATGATGCCTATTTCGAGAAAGAGATCTATCACGCTCCGGGAAGACGGTCGAAGAAAAGGGAAGAAGAACTTCTGACTGAGGTCCCTTCGATCATCGATGAGATCGCTGAGGAGAATAAGTTCAAAGTGCTTTGGGATGAGCCTCTGCGGGAGGAAAGAAGAGGCTGACTGTTGCGGGATCTGATTCCGAAGTATAATAATAGTGTCGGTTTTTAGAAACCGGGGAGGTCTGTGATCATGAAAAAGATCGTAACGGCTATGTTTACGGTATTGCTTATCAGTATTCTGATCTGCGGATGCGGAAAGGTCTTTCACTATGAGATCTCTTCGACTCCTTCCAAAACGACCGTCAAGGTCATGAATGCTTCCGACGGAGACTATGGCGAATCAGATGCGATCCTCGTCTATGAAAACAGGATCCTGAATATCAATTCTTCCCTGGAAGAGGGAAAACTGCAGATCGACTTTGCCGGTGCAGTCAATACGGCGGGACCGGACGAAACGGATGACTACATCATCGGTGAGGTCGTAGAGACAGTTACGGTAGGACCGGGAGAAAAGGCGTCAGTGGCCCTGGAACCGGGAGAATATATCCTTCAGCTGACAGCGATCGGCAATACGAAAGGAACTGTGACGATCGATATCGAAAAGAAATAGGCGTCACGGATAGGGAGAAGCGATTTTGGAGAATACGAATTTTCTGCTTGAGATATTGCAGCTGCTGGCCGGTGTCGGCATCTTTCTTACGGGATGCGATATCATGTCATCCAATCTGGAAGCGGCTGCTTCCGATAAACTGAGAGAACTGCTGGCCAAGGTCTCCAACAACAAGATCATCGGTGTTCTGATCGGAACGGCAGCGACGATGGCGATCCAGTCATCCAGTGCGACCACGGTCATG
>CADCRE010000013.1 GCA_902803785.1 uncultured Erysipelotrichaceae bacterium | reverse complement strand
CTTCCGACAGGATGATGCACGGCGTATAGGAGTCCGTGATGACATCGAAACGCCTCTTCTGTTCCTCATAGTCCATACTGCTCATATAGTCGTATTCCTTGTTTCCGAGGATGTTGACCCTTCTCAGGTCGTTGGATTCCAGATAGCCGGACAGTTCGAGTCCGGGTCTGTTGATATCCGGTGCGATCACCCAGCGATCCAGGGAAGCATCATCTCCGCAGATCTGTTCCAGGTTCAGGAATTCCTTGATCTCACGCACATAGACACGTTTATTCAGTTCTTCATTTGACATGTTTTGCACCTAACACTTTCTTCAGATACTGTCCGGTATAGGACCGTTCCACTTCACTGACTTCTTCCGGGGTTCCGGTCGCGATGACCTGACCGCCGTTATCGCCGCCGTCCGGTCCCAGATCGATGATATAGTCTGCACATTTTACGACATCCAGGTTGTGTTCGATGACCACGACGGTATCGCCGTTGTCTACGATCCGATCGATGATACGGATCAGTTTCAGGACATCGTCCATATGAAGGCCGGTCGTCGGTTCATCCAGGACGAACATCGTCTTTCCGGTCGGCTTTTTCTGCAGTTCGGAAGCCAGTTTGACTCTCTGTGCCTCTCCTCCGGAAAGGGTCGTCGCGGACTGGCCCAGTTCGATATATCCCAGGCCGACATCATAGAGGACCTGCAGCTTGTCCCTGATCTTCTTGTGATTCTGGAAGAATTCCAGAGCTTCTTTTACGGACATCTTCAGGACATCATAGATGTTCTTGCCTTTGTAGCGTACTTCCAGGGTCTCGGCGTTGTATCTCTTGCCGTGACATTCTTCGCATTCCACATAGACATCCGGAATGAACAGCATCGAGATCCGCTTGACGCCGTCACCGTAACAGGCTTCACAGCGTCCTCCCGGGACATTGAAGGAATAGCGGGACTTCGTATATCCCCTTTCCTTGGAGTCCGGTGTCATCGCATACAGATCGCGGATATCGTCGAAGACTCCCGTATAGGTCGCAGGATTGGAACGCGGTGTACGTCCGATCGGATCCTGCGTGATATAGACGATCTTGTCGATGTTCTTGAGTCCTTCCACCTTCCTGACCTTTCCCGGACGGATCCGGACACGGTCCAGAGACTTCATGATGGACTTGACCATCGTCTCGATGACCAGGGAAGATTTTCCCGATCCGGAGACACCGGTCACACAGATGAACTTGCCTAACGGGAAGTCCACATCGATGTTCTTGAGGTTGTTTTCTTCGGCGCCGAGGATCCTCAGTTTCTTTCCGTTCCCTTTTCTCCTCTTCTTCGGGATCGGGATCTCCTTGCGGAAAGAAAGGTACTGTCCGGTGATGGACTTTTCATCCTTCAGGATCTCTTCCGGCGTTCCCGCAAAGACGACTTCACCGCCCTCTTTTCCGGCACCCGGGCCGATATCGACGATGTAGTCGGATTCCAGCATCGTCTCCCCGTCGTGTTCGACGACGATGACGGTATTGTCCAGATCTCTCATCTTCTTGAGCGTTTCGATCAGTTTGGTGTTGTCCTTCTGATGCAGGCCGATGGACGGTTCATCCAGTACGTAGAGGACTCCCGTCAAAGCGGAACCGATCTGGGTCGCCAGACGGATACGCTGAGCTTCTCCGCCCGACAGGGAACCGGCCGTCCGGTCCAATGTCAGATAGTCGAGCCCGACATCGCTGAGGAAGCGAAGCCTTGCGCTGAGTTCATTCAACAGTGTCCTGGCGATCTCGGCACGCATCGGATCGAATTTCAGATTCTTCAGGAAATCATAGGCCTGAACGATCGACATGCGGGTCAGATCGTAGATGTTGGTATTGCCGACACGGACGGAAAGCACCTTTTCATTGAGTCTTGCGCCGTGACATTTCTGACATTCCGATTCGGTCAGGAAAGAACCGTAGTATTCCTTTCCGAACTTGGACTGTGTCTCTTCAAAACGGCGTTCGATCAGTGTCTTGACGCCTTCGATATAGCCGTATTTGTTGTAGGTCGTACCGCCCGTCGAGGTGACGGTATAGCGGATCTCTTCATCCGATCCGTTCAGGATGATATCCATCTCCTTCTTCGTCATCTTATTGAGCGGCTTGGTCTCGGAGATCCTGTAGTGTTTCAGAAGGTTCGCAAAGTTCTGCCACTCCAGATTGTTGGTACCGTAGATGTTCTTGTAGTAGCGGATTCCGCCTTCTGCGATCGAAAGCGAACGGTCCGGCATCAGATAGTCCAGGTCAACGGACATCGTCACACCCAGGCCCTTGCATTCCTCACAGGCACCTAACGGCGAGTTGAAGGAGAAGAGTCGCGGTTCCAGGGTAGGAACGGTGAATCCGCACTTCGGACAGGCCTGATGGTAGGAAAACAGAGCT
>CADCRE010000012.1 GCA_902803785.1 uncultured Erysipelotrichaceae bacterium | reverse complement strand
GGAAAATGAATGAAAAAACACGTCGATAAATGATACGGAAAAAAAGGAAAACCTTAGAGAAATCTTAGAGAAATCTTAGAGAAATACACCGCACCCACTAAAAAAGCACCATTTTTAGGGCTTTTAGAGCAATTGGCTGCGGATGAAGGATTCGAACCTTCGCAATGGTGGATTCAGAGTCCACTGCCTTACCGCTTGGCTAATCCGCAATGACAGATATTATTATATAATAGAAAAAGAAAAAATGTTAAGTAAATTCAGTTGAATTTCACAAAAGATAGATAAAATCAAGATATGGCAAAGCTATTGATCGTAGATGATGAAGAAAAAATCCGTGAAATGATAGGCAAATTCGCAGCTCACGAAGGACATGAGACGATGCTGGCGAGAAACGGAAAGGAAGCGTTGGAACTGTTTAATCAGCATGATTTTGATGTCGTGGTCCTTGATGTCATGATGCCGGAGATGGACGGATACGAGACTCTGAAGAGGATGAAGGAGATCAGGGATGTTCCTTGTATCTTTCTGACAGCTCTGGGGCAGGAGTACGACCGTATCTACGGTTTTGATATCGGAGCGGAGGACTATGTTACGAAACCGTTCTCCCCGAAAGAACTGATGATGCGGATCAAAGTTATTCTGAAGCGGAAGGGAACCGACAGTTCCAGGATCATCGTGGACGGCCTGGTGCTGGATGAAGACGCTCATACAGTCACGATCGACGGCAAGAGGGTCGACCTCGCCAACAAGGAATACGAACTTCTTCTGTATCTGATGAAGAACAGAGGGAACGCCTTGACCAGACAGGCGATCATCTCCAAGGTCTGGGGCTATGAATATGATTCAGATGACCGGACACTGGATACACATATGAAACTGCTGCGGAAGGATCTGGGATCCTACGGAAGCTATATCACGACGATCCGGGGAGTGGGGTACCGTTTTGAAAAAGAAGACTAGCCTGAGAGTGCAGCTGCTGGGGATCCTGGTGGCTTTCGTTCTGGCGATCGTTGGGCTGATCTATTTCGTTCAGACGACGTTTCTGGACGATTTTTACATGCGGTATAAGGTAAGTTCCCTGAAAAGCGTTGCGCAGAGCATCAGCGATCTGATCGGAGAAGACGATACCGAGGAGCTTTTTGATCATCTCGGAATGAACAATGAGGTCTGTATCCGACTGGTGTCCAACGAGGAGGACTTCTGTTACAGCGGAGCCTGTACGTTGCGCAACCTGGATCATAACACCATCAATCTGATCGCCGCTGAGACCGTGGAATCCGGAGGAGAGAAACTGTTTGACAACTTCCGTTATCAGCACCGTTTCAATGAGCATCCGGAAGATGTCTATATCTTTGCGAAGATGATCAACTACGATGACGAAGATATCCTGATCATGGTTTCTTCGGGGATCACGCCGCTCAATACGACGATCGCGACCCTGAAATCGCAGTATCTTCTGATCGTGGGGATCATTCTGGTGATGACACTGGTCCTGGCCCTTCTGATCTCTCGTTTTATCCTGAAACCGATCAAGCAGATCAACGAGGAATCGAAGAATCTGTCGAAAGGAGCCTATGACGGCAGCAGTGTCAGGACGGGATCCAAAGAATTTGCGGAGCTCAACAGTACACTGGAGAATGCGAATGAAGATATCCTGAAAGCGGATCGGGCCAAGAAGGAGCTTCTGGGCAATGTATCCCATGATCTGCGTACACCTTTGACGATGATCGTCGGTTACGGCGAGATGATCCGTGATCTGCCGGAAGAAAACAACGAAGAGAACATCAACGTGATCATCGAGGAAGCGAAACGTCTTTCCGTTCTGGTCGACGATCTGGTCGACATCTCGAAGATGCAGGACAACGTGATCGATCTGAACCGGGAGGATGTCAGTCTGAACGGTCTTCTGGAGAGCGTCTATCATCAGTATGAACGTTACTGTGAAGGAAGGGATATCGACCTGAAACTGAAGCTGAACAAAGATATCACGATCAACGCAGACGTCAAGCGGATCAAGCAGGTCTTATATAACTTCATCAATAATTCCCTCAATTACAATTCCAAGGAATCCCAGAGCATCGTCATCGGAACAGAGAAATACGACGGCTTTACCAGGGTCTATGTCCTGGATAACGGAGACGGGATCGAGGAGAAAGATCTCGACAACATCTGGGACCGTTACTACAAGGTAGACAAGGAACACAAGCGTCATCAGATCGGTTCAGGGATCGGGCTTTCTTTGAGCCGGGAACTGCTGAAAGCGCACGGATTCCCTTACGGTGCAGAGTCTTCTCCGGGAGAGTTTTCGAAGTTTTATTTCGATGTTCAGGATGTGAAGTGAGAAATAGGGGTTTTCAATAAGATTTTTTACAAAAAATCCGTAAAATCCTTATAATATATATGTAGTCATAAAATTAGGAGGAAAAGAATTATTATGGCAGTTGTTAAAGTAGCGATTAACGGTTTCGGACGTATCGGCAGACTGGCTTTCCGTCAGATGTTCGGAGCCGAAGGCTATGACATCGTCGCAATCAACGATCTCACTAGCCCGAAAATGCTGGCAAACTTATTAAAGTATGACTCTGCACAGGGTGGATACTGCGGCAAGTTCGGTGAGAACCTTCACACTGTAACGTCCACGGAACCTGTCATGGAAGAAGACGGAAAGACCGTCAAGACTCCGGGCTCTATCACCGTCGACGGCGAAGAGATCACGATCTATGCAAAACCAAATGCAGCTGATCTCCCTTGGGCTGAATTAGATGTCGATGTCGTATTGGAATGCACAGGCTTCTATACTTCAAAGGCAAAGGCACAGGCTCATATCGATGCAGGTGCCAAGAAGGTCGTTATTTCTGCTCCGGCAGGAAATGATCTTCCGACAATCGTTTACAACGTCAACCACAAGACTCTGACAAAGGAAGACAAGATCATCTCTGCAGCATCCTGCACGACGAACTGTCTGGCACCTATGACTCAGGCTCTGAACGACTATGCTCCGATCCAGTCCGGTATCATGACGACTGTTCATGCATACACAGGCGATCAGATGATCCTTGACGGTCCGCACAGAAAAGGCGACCTTCAGAGAGCAAGAGCCGGTGCGGTCAACATCGTTCCGAACTCCACAGGTGCAGCTAAGGCAATCGGCCTTGTTATCCCTGAACTCAACGGCAAGCTCATCGGTGCAGCTCAGCGTGTTCCGACAGCTACAGGTTCCACTACGATCCTTCATGCAGTTGTCAAGAAGGCAGGCGTTACAGTCGAAGGTATCAACGAAGCTATGAAGGCTCACGCAAACGAATCCTTCGGTTACACGACTGAAAAGCTCGTCTCTTCCGACATCATCGGTATGAAGTTCGGTTCCCTGTTCGATGCAAACCAGACCATGGTTTCCGACATGGGCGATGACACATACCTGGTACAGGTCGTTGCTTGGTACGATAACGAGAACTCTTACACATCTCAGATGGTAAGAACGATCAAGTATCTGGCTCAGCTGTAAGATCGGGAAGTATTACAAAACGAAGAAGGCAGGATATCCTGCCTTTTTTGTTGCATAGAGATTATTGCTAATTCGAGATCGACATATTATATAATAATCTTGAAGTAAAACGGAGGTACATATAATGAATGAAAAGAATGAATTGAAGGATAAACTCGAAGGGACTGCGACTGAAGTCAAGGAAAAGGCCGGTGAAGCTGTAGAAAAACTCAAAGACAGCAAACTCGGCAAGAGCGTTCTCGGTGAAGACGGTAAGTTTGACAAGGAAGATCTTGACAGACTGACGGCCGGAGCCAAGGAAAAAGCAGGACAGGCTGCGGAGAAGTTCAAGGAGAGCGAACTGGGCAAGAGTGTGCTCGGCGAAGACGGAAAGTTCGACAAGGAAGATGTCGAGCGTCTCACGAAAGGTGCCAAGGAGGCTGTCAAAGGCGCAGTCGAAAAGGCAAAGGAACTGTTCAATAAGTAGTTTCGGATACCGGAAATAATGGAGGTTTGATTCTATGAGAAGAAAAAAAGGTAGTTTTTTAGCTAAACTGTTCGGTGCTGCCGCTGTTGCGGGAGCTGCTGCTGCCGTTTCGAAACTGGAGAAACAGGCGAAGGAAGAAGGAAAGGACATTCTCGATGTCGCAAAGGAAAAAGTCGACGGTTTCGTAGAGGATGTCAAGTCCGGTGAAGTCGTAGAAAAGGCGAAGAATCTGGCTGAAAAGGCTCAGGACTTCGCAGAGAAGACTGTCAATGACGTCAATTCAGGCGAATTCGCTGAGAATCTGAAGGGAAAGGTCAATGAGACAGTCGAGAGCGTCAAATCCGGAGAATTCGCTGAGAAGGCCAAGGAAATGGCTGAGAACGTAAAGGACGGCGTCGTCGATCTCTTTGACGGCAAGCAGGAAGCTGTCGTCGATGCGACAGACGTCGCGGAAGAGGTCGCAGAAAAGACCGAAGAAGTGATCGAAGCGGTCAGCGATCAGGAAGAAGCCTAAACAGACGAGGCGGTACAGAGACTGTACCGCTTTTCTTTTGTCCTGAATTTTGCGCTATAATTGAATCATGAAACTGAAAAGCAGAATCGTGATGATCCTCCTGCTGACGGGAATGCTGCTGCTGACTCTGATCGGTGGGATCACCAGAAAGAAAGACGACAGTGAACCTCAGCCACAGACCGATCCGGTCGTAGTGATCGATGACGGCGTCATGCCGGATTCCTTCAAGGGGACCGTAGAAGATCCTTACAATGTACCGGCGGAGGTCATGAATGTGATCGTTTCCTATCTGGACGGTTACTATCGCTCCCTGTATACACTGGAGAAACAGGATCTTTCCTCTCTTTTTGAGAACGAATATATCGCAGCGGTCTCGGAAAAGGCCATCGACCTGCAGATCGAGACCAGAAAGCTCTATGATTTCGATTTTACTTTGAAAAAAGCTCACTACGATCTGAGAGTCACCCGCTACGAGAAGGACGGAGATACCTATCAGGTGGATATCCTGGAAGATGACTATATGAATTTTGCCTTCCTGAACGGGATCGAATCGCAGACGTTTGACGTAGAGAACTACTTCGTGATCAAGGATACCTCCGATGGATACCGGATCTCCGATCTCGAGAAGATCCAGGGATACTATATGACCTTCTATGACGAGACAGATACGGTCGAAGAAGTCTCTTTTGAATACGACTACTATATGGAACAACTGAAGGGGATGATCGGCTACAATACGGAAGTCCTGAAACAGAAGGCCGAAAAAGATCCGTATATCTCGAACGTCACCTATACGAAGGCCTATAACAGGGAAGCGGCCGTTGCCTATGCGGATCAGTACTATCATCAGCGCAACCGCGACTGGTACAATTTCTCGGATGAAGGCGGAAACTGTCAGAACTATGCGTCCCAGTGCATGCTGGCGGGAGGCATGGATATGGACTATACCGGTGACTGGCAATGGAAATGCTACGTGACCGATCCGGACTATGAGCCTGAGATCAACGAAGAAGATGAAAAAAGCGGCAGGAGCCGTTCCTGGGTCCATGTCACATCTTTCTACGATTACGCCAAGGAGAACGAAGGAAAGGGTCTGGCTTGCGATGTCAACGCCAATCTCTATTATGCGCAGCCGGGTGATATCATCCTGGTAGGAAACGGAGGTCTGTCCCATACGGTCATCGTATCGAAGGTCGTAGACGGACACATCCTGGTCGATTCCAACAGTATCGACATGAAAGACTATCCGGTCGAAGCCTACACCTATACGAACATTACACTGATCAAGATCCTCGGAAGCAACTAAGAGACGGAAACGTCTCTTTTTTATGAGTGATAAATGGTTGCCAATTGTTAGCACTCATCTTGACTGAGTGCTATAATGGTTTATAATGGAGTAGGTGAGGAGGTAATGGTAATGATCAAGCCATTGTATAACAACGTATTACTGAAAAAAGTAGAAGCTTCCAATGAAACGAAGAGCGGTATCATCATCTCTCAGAAAGAAGAGAATGAAGAGTACGCCATCGTCGCTGAAGTCAGCGGATGCAAGGAAGTGAAAGTAGACGACAAGGTCTATGAAATGCCTTTGAAGAAGGGCGACAAGGTCATGTATAAGAAATATTCAGGAACGGAAGTCAAAGACGGAAAGAATGAATATATTCTGATAAAAGCCGAGGATATCCTGGCGATAGTAAAGTAAGGAGATAGTTTATGGCAAAGATTGTAAAGTATTCAAAAGATGCCAGAGAAGCAGTCCTGAAGGGTGTCGATACTCTTGCGGATGCGGTCAAAGTGACTCTGGGTCCAAAGGGAAGAAACGTCATTCTCGATAAGAGCTACGGTTCACCGCTCATCGTCAACGACGGTGTGACGATCGCAAAAGAGATCGAACTGGAAGATACGTTCGAGAATATGGGCGCAAAACTGCTGTATGAAGTCGCAAACCACACCAACGATTCCGCAGGTGACGGTACGACGACAGCGACACTGCTGGCTCAGTCCATGATCCATTCCGGTCTGGAAGCAGTAGAAAAGGGATCCAATCCGGTCCTGTTGAGAGAAGGTATCGACCTGGCATCCAAGAAGGTCGCTGAAAAGCTCCTCAGTTCCGCAAGAAAGATCGATTCCTCTTCCGAGATCGCGAACGTAGCTGCGATCTCCAGCGGTTCCGAAGAGATCGGAAAGATCGTTTCCGAAGCGATGGAGAAGGTAGGAAAGAACGGTGTCATCAATGTCGATGAATCCAAGGGCTTCGATACTTCTCTGGAAGTGACGGAAGGCCTCAGATATGACAAGGGCTATATCTCACCTTATATGGTGACAGACAGGGAAAAGATGCAGGTCGAGATGGAGAATCCGCTCATCATGGTCACGGATACGAAGATCACGACCATTCAGGATGTCCTCCCTGTTCTCGAACAGATCGTTCAGGCCAACAAGCCGTTACTGATCATTGCAGACGATATCGAGAATGAAGTCGTCTCCACTCTGATCGTAAACAAGCTCAGAGGTACCTTCAACGTCGTTGCGACGAAGGCTCCGGGCTTCGGTGACAACCAGAAGAACAACCTGCAGGATATCGCTGTCCTGACCGGTGCGACATTCGTATCGAAGGATTTAGGTATGCAGCTGAAGGATCTGACGATCAAGGATCTGGGAAGCGCCAAGAAGGTCGTCGTCGAGAAGGATCATACGACGATCATCGACGGATCCGGTTCCAAGAAGGCATTCAAGGAAAGGATCGCAGAGATCCAGAATCTGATCGAAAGATCTACTTCCGAATATGACAAGAAGAATCAGAAGGAACGTTTGGCAAAGCTGACCAACGGTGTCGCCGTGATCAAGGTCGGTGCGACGACGGAATCCGAACTGAAGGAAAGAAAGCTCCGTATCGAAGATGCGTTGAATGCGACCAGAGCCGCGATCGAAGAAGGTATCGTGACCGGTGGCGGATGTGCCCTGATGACGATCTACAAAGACCTCAAGAACAAGGTCACAGCGGAGGATCCGGATGTCCAGAAGGGTATCGCGATCGTCTTCGATGCACTGACGATGCCTCTGTATCAGATCGCTGAGAATGCCGGACACAACGGCAAGAGCATCGTCGACAAGCAGCTGACACAGAAGAACAACGTCGGTTTCGATGCGAAGACCGGAACCTGGGTCGATATGTTCAAATCCGGTATCGTGGATCCTTGCAAGGTCACGAGATCCGCTCTGCTGAATGCAGCGTCTATTGCAGGCCTGCTGATCACGACGGAAGCGGCTGTCGGTACGATCAAGGAACCGGAACCGGCAATGCCTGCCAACGGCGGAATGTACTAAAAATATGAAAAGGGAATGAAAAAATTCCCTTTTTTAATGCATTTAATGAAAGAAAATACAGAAAACAAGAAAAAATTTCACTCAATGAAATCTTTTCACCTATTTTTCACAATCATAGGTTATATTGATATCGTAAAGTTTTTTCATTTTAACTCTGAACTCTTGGTTTTAAAGAAAATGGGACGAAAGTCCTATTTTTCTTTTTGTATATTTGAGACAATGCTGTTAAAATGGAGTTATGTCCCGGTAGCTCAGCTGGATAGAGCATTCGCCTCCTAAGCGAAAGGTCGCAGATTCGAATTCTGTCCGGGACGCCATCGAGATCAAATAGGCAGATGCCTATTTTTATTTGATTTGATAGAAACACGCAAGAGACTTAGAATAGATGTATGAAGAGAAGGTACATGATCCCGGAACTGGATAAACTGAAAGGCGGTCTGTCTGAGAAGGAACAGATCTCGATCGATTCCTATTTTGATCGTCTTCAGGATGCGATCGATCTGCCGGTATATTACAGAAACAGTCTGATCTCTCATTTTACGCAGGCTTTTGAATCCTATCTGGATGAGGGAAAGAAGGCCGATGAGATCATCGAATTGTTGGATCCGAAACATCTCGGCGATTTTTATTCGCGGCGTGAAAGAGGATTCCTTTCCCTGGACAATGCGGCGATCATATATCCTTTGGGGATGAGATACGGACAGATGCCGATGTTCCGTGTATCGGCAGAGCTGAAAGACGAGGTCGATCCCTGTATTCTGCAGCTCGCTCTGGATTTTACGCTGAAACGTTTTCCGACGTTCTCAGCTGTCGTCAAGAGGGGCTTTTTCTGGCATTATCTGGAACTGACCAACTATGTGATCCAGGTGGAAGAAGAGAACGACATTCCGTGCAAGCCGATCTCGGTCTTTTTGAGGAGTTCCCGTTCTTTCCGTGTCCTCTACTACAAGAAGAGGATCTCCATCGAACTGTTCCATGCGATCACCGACGGAAACGGTGCACTGATCTTCCTGAAGACCCTGATCGCGGAGTACCTCAGACTGAATGGAAAGACGGTCTCCTGTACGAACGGCGTTCTGGATATCGATGAAGCACCGGATCCCCGTGAATTCGAGAATGAATTCAAGAAGGCGGAAGGATCAGACGATTTTTCGACCTTTATGGATAAACCTTCGGCCCAGCTTGACGGAAAACTCGCCAATCTCAATATCACCAGAGTCATCCATTTTCAGATGAGCTGTACTCAGCTGAAGGAAGTCAGCCGCCGTTACGGCGGGACCATCACAGCCTATATCCTGGCGGTCCTGTTTTTGGCTGCGAGAGATTCGATCTCAAAGAAAAACGGCCTGCTGAATATGCAGGTGCCGGTCAATATGCGCAAATTCAACGGTTCGAAGACTCTGCGCAACTATTCGATGTATTTCAATACCAGTATGGATCTCTCTGAGATCACGGACAAGGAAGAACTGGTGCCTCTTCTGAATGAACAGATCAGGGAAAGAGGATCGGAAACGGTCATGACACAGATGATGAAGACGACCGGAAAACTGATCGATTCTCTGGCTTTCCTTCCTGTCTTTCTGAAGAATCCGATCCTTCAGCTGGTATACAGTTTCTTCAGCAACCGTATCATCTGCAATACCCTGTCGAATCTGGGCATGATCAGCCTTCCGGAGGAGATGAAGGACGAGATCGTCAAGATCGCGATGATCCTGGTCCCGGGACGTCCGAACAGAGCTTCTGCATCACTGGCGACAGTCAATGATGCCAGTATCCTGACTCTGACCAAGGCGAACCGGGAGACTGTCTTCGAAGACAGGATCTATGAATACCTGAAAGAAGACGGCCTGAATGTGACACTCGAAGGGAGTGTGGAATATGAATCCTAAGATCACCTATCCGATCCCGGTGCGCCAGCATTCCTTCTACCGCACCACCAGAGCCATCGTCCGTATCGTCTTCCTGACGGCGGC
The DNA here is from genome assembly GCA_902803785.1 of uncultured Erysipelotrichaceae bacterium. Lineage (GTDB taxonomy): Bacteria > Bacillota_I > Bacilli_A > Erysipelotrichales > Erysipelotrichaceae > Colivicinus. Next base: position 1,563 of record CADCRE010000012.1, on the reverse strand, counting down.
CTTCGTCTGTGTTCTTTTGAACGTGATCCTCAAAGGAAAGGCCTGGAGCCTCGTCGTACTGTGGTCGCTGTTCAGTATCTGGCAGCTGGTCTTTTCCCTGAAACTCGTCGAATATTCGGTCTTTTCCCACATCACACATATCTTCATCGATGCGATCATCCTGCTGTGGCTGATCGATCACTTCCTGGCTCCGGGATGGGCCTCCACCGTGATCCCGATCGTCTTCTTCGCAGCGATGCTGACGATGTTCATCATCTACTTCGTCACCTTTGACCGCAAACACCGCCATCTGACTTCGATGCTGGTGATGGGTCTTCTGAACCTGGCGACGATCCCTTACTATACGCATCACTGGCCGATCGACAACTGGGTGGCCTTTGCCTTCCAGATCGCCTCCGCCGTACTGTTCCTGGTCCTGCTGATCATCAGCTGGAAGGACATCCCCGGAGAACTGAATGCCCGCTTCAAAACAAAGAACAGGTGACCCTGTTCTTTATAATTTCTTGACGTATCTTCCGTTTTCTTTCTGATATCCCAGTTTGTTAAGATATTCCGTATGATGCTTCGGATCCTTGCCGAAGATGAGCTTCGTGATCCCTTCTTCCGCCAGTCGCGGAAGCAGATACTGGCCTACCGAGAAATCCCGGTATTCCGGTATGGAATAATCCAGGAGAAGTTCCATCTCTCCGTCTTTCTCGATACCCAGCGTGACACCTACAGGCTTTCCTTCGTGAAGGATGATGTAGGAACGGTCCATGCCTTCAAAGGAGAAATCGGTATCCGGGAAGTATTTCAGGATGTCTTCCTGGTGAGCGCGGATGAAGTATTCCAGGAACGTATCGTCTTCTCTGACTCTCACCAGATCGTAGACCTTGGTGTCCGGTCTCGACATGCGGTAGAGGAAATGAAGATTGATGAGGACCAGGCAGAAATTCATGACTGCCGTCGGATAGGAGCGGATGATCAGCGCATAGATCATGAAGATCAGGCTGCCGATCGTGTTGACGATCCTGAGCTTGACGACGGATACCATGAGGAAGGATACCAGGACAAGAAAAGAGCCAAGATAGCCTACGGCTTCGATAATGATTTTACTGTTCATCTATATGACCTCCGTTTGAGATAATGTACTGCATTACTGATTATATCATGATGAATGGGTACCTGTTTTGTTTTTAAAGAATGATAAAATGTAATATACTAGATATGACGAACACAGGAGGAAAAATTATGGCAAACAAATACGCCGGAACAAAGACCGAGAAGAACCTGCAGGCTGCTTTTGCAGGAGAATCCCAGGCAAGAAACAAGTATACCTATTTCGCATCAAAGGCGAAAAAGGAAGGCTACGAACAGATCGCTGAACTGTTCCTGAAGACGGCAGACAACGAGAAGGAACACGCAAAACTGTGGTTCAAGGAACTCGACGGGATCGGCACGACGGCTGAGAACCTGGAAGCGGCTGCGGAAGGGGAGAACTACGAATGGACAGATATGTATGAGGATTTCGCCAAGACCGCTGAGGAAGAAGGTTTCCCTGAACTGGCTGTCCGTTTCCGTATG
>CADCRE010000011.1 GCA_902803785.1 uncultured Erysipelotrichaceae bacterium | reverse complement strand
TAAAAAGTAAATAGATGGAATTCATACTAGACTATTATACATTATTCGGGATCTTCTGCATCCGTTTCCGAAGTTTCTTCCGGGACTTCTTCCGGGACCGGTTCCGTATAATTGATCTCACGCAGACGGACGATGATCTCTTCCGATCCGTCGACGATACTGTTCGGCGAGATCGACTGTTCATAGGCGACGCCGTAACCGTCCATCGTGATCGGCAGTTTGGACATGTTCCAGTAATGGATAATGTCCTTTCTGGTCCAGCCCGTGAAATCCGGAAGTGTGATATTCCTTCCTTCGGTCAGAAGGAAGATGTTCTCGCCGGTGTAGATATCGTCGTTTTCTTCCGGATACTGATCGACGATCTCGTTTCCGTCACCGATGATCACGACGTTCATGTCGATGTCTTCAAGCGTTTCCTTCGCATCGGAAACGGACAGGGAACGCAGGTTCGGCATATCGTAGTGGTGGATATACTGTTCGCCTTTCTCCATGTCTTCCTCGTTGATCACGAGGTTCTCCAACAGAGCGATACGGTCGATCAGATCAGGGATCGGCTTGATGTCATAGTTGTAGTAAAGGGTCATCGGAGAGACATAGGCAAAATAGACCATGTATTCCGGATCGCCGTATGGGAATCCCAGCATGCAGGAGATGATGTTTTCATTCTCGGAATAACCTCCGTCGAGCGGGATCTCACCGGTACCGGTCTTGCCCATGACTTCTACGGTCTTTGCGGCATAGTGACGGCAGGTGCCTTCCGGATCGGCGACGACTCTTCTCAAGAGGTCCTGCATCTCGGATGCGGTGGACTTGCTGATCGGGGTCGAAACGACTTTACGGTTTCCCTGATAGACGACGGTATTCGTGTTCGGATCGACGATACGATCGATGAAATACGGTTTGATCATCTCACCGTTGCCGAAGATCGCCGTATAGGCCTGAAGCAGCTGCAACATCGTGGTCGATGAGCCCTGGCCGTAGGATGCGGTGATATTGTCGACCGGTGAGAGTCCGTAGTTGGTATAGCCCGGGATCTCGTCGATCCCGTCGGTATTCACGTTCTCGTAGAGATGATAACGGTGGATGTAGTCTTCGAAACGGCTCACGCCGACGTATTGGGAAAGCAGGGTCGCCGTTGCGACGTTACTGGAATAGATCAGTCCGTAATCCAAAGGAATATTTCCCCAGTCCAGATCGGATACGTTGTGGATACAGCCGAATCCGTCTCCCGCATAGGTACGGTCTCCCGTTCCGGTATAACAGAACGGAGAGGAATCGAACGTGGCATCGCCGTCATAGACGCCGAGATCCATCGCCGCGGAATAGATGACCGACTTCATGACGGAACCCGGTTCATAGGCCAGCTGAGAGCCGAAATTGACCTGTACGTCATCGGAAGTGAGCTGGTTCGGATTGAAGGAAGGCGTCTGTCCCCAGGCCAGGATCCTGCCGGTCTTGACTTCCACGACAGCACCCCAGGCACGGCTGGCAGCCTTGTATTCCATGGTGGTATTCAGTGCGGTATTCAAAGCTTCCTGGATCGAGACATCCAGAGTCAGATAGACATCGTAGCCGTTGATCGCATCTTTCGTCTCATCGTACATCCCTGGGAGGATATATCCGTATTTGTCTCTCTGGTAGGAATGGTAGCCATCCGTTCCGGAAAGTTCGTCGTTCAGATAGGATTCGATACCCAGTTTTCCGATGAGCTTGCCGGTATTGTCGGACTGGGCGAAACCGACCAGTTGCGGACAGACTGTTTCCCCATAGGGATAGTAACGTTTATAGGAATTGCGGAATCCGATCCCGTGCAGTCCTTCGATCGCTTCGATCGCGTTCTTCTGTTCCTCGGAAATGTTCCTTCCTGCAGCACCCAGTTCGATCTGATAGAGACCTGTATTGGATGTCAGGATGTCGTAGATATCCGCTTCTTCCATCTCCAGGATCGGTGCCAGAGCTCTGGCAGTGAAGGCCGGATTGTCGACATAGGCGACTTCATTCCCACTGGCCAGACGGTCCGGATCCAGGTAGCAGATGATATCGTAGGTCTTCACATCCTGAGCCAGGATCTCCCCTTCCGCATCGTAGATGTTTCCTCTGGAGGCGAAGATCCTCTCTTCCACATTGGAAACAGAGGAGATGTACCCCTCTAATGAAGTATTGGAACGGATGTGGACCTTGAATACGGTCACAAGAAAAACATTGACGATGACCAATAGAGTTACCGCCAACATCAGAACATACAAAAAACGAAGTTGTCTGTTACTTCGTTTCATTTTAGTCTCCTACGGAGATGATGTTATCAGTGAGCTGATCAAGATCAGCCGCCTGAGCGACTTCAAAAATCCTGTCCTTGTTTTCCAGGGACTGGATCTCGTAGGTCAGCGTCTGATTGGCTGCCTGAAGCTGTGCCAGTTCTTCGTTCATCGTCTGGATCTTCATCGTGAGAGATGTGTTCACCGTATTGACCAGAAGGCTCGTAAACAGCCAGCTGATCAGGGCGACGCTGAACATAACGAAAGCAATGCCGTTAAAGCTCAATTTTCTTCTTTTTTTCGTAACGATCTTTGCCATTTGTCTTTCTCACTCCTCTGATGATCGCGCTCTTGGCACGATGATTGATCTCTATTTCCGCTTCGTCTGCCTTCTCTCCTCTGTTCAGCAGACAGTAGTTCGCTTTCTTTACCTGTTCCGGTCGAAGTGCGATCCTCTTGTCGTCTTCCACGGTACTGAGCCTGCGGAAGCACTGTTTGACCATGCGGTCTTCCAGGGAATGGAAGCTGATGATCACGACGGTCCCGTCTTCGTTCAGGATCGAATCGAAGCCTTCCAGGAATTCCTTCAGAGAATCCAGTTCATGGTTGACTTCGATGCGGATCGCCTGGAAGGTCTGCTTTGCGGGATGGCCTTTACTGCGTAGGACCTTTGCCGGCAGAGCGCTTTTGATGACCTCGACCAGCTGCATCGTCGTCTCGATCGGACGGTTTTCCAGGATCTTTTCGGCGATCCTGCGGGAGAATCTCTCTTCCCCGTATTCCCAGAGCACTTTTTCCAGTTTCTCCTTGGAATAGCCGTTTACGACGTCGTAGGCGCTTAAGGAATCTCCCTGATCCATCCGCATATCGAGCGGTCCGTCGTAACGGTAGGAGAATCCCCGTTCCGCATCGTCGAACTGGGGAGACGAGACTCCCAGATCCAGCAGGATCCCGTCTGCGTGTTCGACGTACTGAAACATGTTTTTGTAATTGTCATGGATGAATTCCACGTTCGGGAAATCCTTCAGGTTCTCTTTGGATTCCTTTATCGCTTCCTCATCCAGATCGAAACAGTAGAGTTTCCCGGTCGTCAGTCTCTCCAGGATGAGTCGGGAATGTCCCCCTCTGCCCAGAGTTCCGTCGATATAGATGCCGTCTTCCTTGATATCGAGCAGGTCGATCGCCTTTTCCGGCATGACGCTCAGATGTCTATTCATTGCTGATCAGTTCGTTCAGATTCTCAGCGATCTCTTCGAAACTGTTGGAAGCATCGGCATAGTAGTTCTCCCATGTCTGCTTGTCCCAGATCTCGATATGATCGTTCGCACCGATGACGACGCATTCCTTGACGATATTGACCGGTTTGGAAAGGAAAGATGGGATCGCGATCCTTCCCTGGGAGTCCAGCGTACATTCCGTCGCCGTACTCGTCAGCATCCTGACATACTGCCTGGCTGCCTTCTTGGTGGTCGGGAGCTTGTTGACTTCTTCGAACATCTTTTCCCACTGTTTCAGAGAATAGATCGTCAGACAGCCGTCCAGACCTCTGGTCAGGATAAAGGTGGTATGAAGTTCTTCACGGAATTTTCCAGGGATGACGATCCTTCCCTTGGTGTCAAGATTGTGCTGATATTCCCCGATAAACATCTACCACTTTCCCCCACATCGATCCACTTTCTACCACCATTATTACATCCAAAGCCCCAAAAGTAAAGAAAAAATGCAGGAAACCCTGCATTTTTCGCTCTATTTTGAGATGTTGTCCTATTTAAATAAAAAAAGAGGTCTCCCTCTTATTTTGCGCCACAGTTCGGGCATGCACGATGAGCCAGTTTGTATTCACCGCATGATGGACACTTGACCATAGTCGGCGCCATCAGTTTATAATGAGTCCTTCTCTTGGCTTTGCGTGTCTTGGAATTCCTTCTTTGCTGAACAGCCATCCTAATCTTCCTCCTCGAATTTGTATTCTCTAAGCTTTTGCAGACGCGGATCTATTTCATCTTTTCGGGAAGATTCATAGTCCTCCTCGGATACAAAAGACCAACCATCCCCTCTAGAATACTCTATTTTTTTATTTTTTACAACTTTTATCGGCGCTTCCGGCAAAATGATATGCACCGCAAGCTCTTCCGCCTCTGTCGACTCATTGAACAGGAAGCCGTCTTCCTCTTCTTTGTGGACCACAGGTTCGTCCTCCTTCAGGTCGAACGGGACCTCGACATCCTCGAGAGTCACCGCATCCGGACAGATCATCGTACCGCTCAACCGGTATGAGATCCGCAGTTCGTCGTTGGCGTCATAGTAGAAACTGATGTCCCCTTCCACGTCTTCCAATCGGCGAAGGAAGAGGTCGTTGACTTCATGCGTTTCGATACGGATCGGATAGGAACGGACGTCCATGATGTTCATCAGATCTTTCAGATAGATTTTCATATGACTATTATATAATATTCATGTGAATATCAGCGGAATTATAGTCGAATACAATCCGTTTCATAACGGCCATCTCTACCATATCGAACAGGCCAGAGCTTTGACACACCCCGATGTCCTGATCGCCGTCTGTACCGGCAACTACAACCAGCGCGGAGATGTCTCGGTCATCGACAAGTTTCAGAAGACGGAAGCTGCCTTGAAAAACGGGGTCGACCTGGTGGTCGAACTGCCTTATATCTATACGGTACAGAATGCCTACGTCTTCGGATCCAATGCGGTCCGGATCCTGAAGGAACTGAAGTGCGATCATCTCGTTTTCGGTTCCGAGACCAACAATCTCGAAGAATTGAAGAAATATGCGGAGCTCCAGGTCGATGTGACGAAACTGAAACAGCTCATCAGAGACGGCAATTCCTATCCGAAGTCCTACGGTCTTTTGAGCGGTTCCCTGTATCCGAACGATATGCTGGCGGTGACCTATTTAAAGGCTTTAAGAGATACGGACATCGTCCCGATCTCGATCCAGAGGACCAACGACTACCATTCCGAAGAGATGGATATCATCAGTTCTGCGACCGCATTACGTAAAGCACTGAAAGAAGGAAGAGATGTCTCGAAGGCCACGCCGATAAAGATCGAGCATCCGGTCTTCACATCCGATCTCTATCCCTACCTGAGAAGGCTCCTGATGACCACGGACAGACAGGATCTGGAAAGGATCTTCCTGGTATCCGAAGGGATCGAAGGGATGCTGAAGGAGAATGCGGAGAGATATGACAACTATGAGGATTTCATCTCCCACTGCGTCTCAAGACACTACACGCGTTCCCGCATCCAGAGGATCCTCCTTCATATCGCCAATCAGATCAAAAAGGAAGATGTGGAACACCTCCCTCAACAGAACTTCATCCGCGTCCTGGGATTCAATCAGACCGGTCAGAACTATCTGAGACAGATCAAGGAAGAAGTCCGGACGATCACCCAGTTCAAGAACCTTCCCGATACCTATAAAAAAATGGAATGGAAGACGAGCCTTCTGTATTCCACATTGAAAAAGGACCCCAACGCCTATCTCAAGAGAGAACTGCAGGGTCCGGTCATCCTGAAATGAAAGCGATGTTCCTGAGAACATCGCTTTTTCTTACATCAGTACGTTGTGATAGACTTCCTGAACGTCATCGACATCATCGAGGTTGTCCAGCAGTCTCTGCCACATCTCTTTGTCGTGTTCGTCGGTGAGAGTGACATATTCCTGCGGAAGCATCTTGATGGCACAGACGGAATATTCACAGTCCGGGATCAGGGCGTCGATCGCTTCCTGAGCCTTGTGGAGATCACCCGGTGCGACGTAGACGGTCATTTCACCGTCTTCCACTTCCAGGTCGTTGACATCGACATCCGCTTCGATCAGTGCTTCCAGCATCGTGTCTTCATCTTCGTATTTGAAGCTGAGAACGCCGAGGTTGTCGTAGTTGAAGGATACGGAACCCTTGACGCCCATCTTGCAGTGGGACTTGTTGAAACAGGAGTTCATCGCAGCCACGGTACGGTTGGAATTGTCGGTCAGACAGTCGATGATGATCGTTGCGCTTCCCGGACCGAAACCTTCATATCTGAGGGAATCGTAGGATTCCGAAGATCCGCCCTTTGCCTTCTCGATGGCTCTTTTTATGACGTCTGCAGGGACCTGATTGGCTTTCGCTTCCTTGATCTTGGAACGAAGTGCCAGGTTCATGTCCGGATCTGCGACGCCGGATTTCGCGGCAATGTAGATCTCCTTGCCGTATCTGGAGTATACTTTTGATTTCATTGCGGCAGTCTTGGCCATTGCCGCTGCTCTTACTTCATGTGCTCTTCCCATAGTGTACCTCTGATTTTTTCTTTTTCTATTTTAATACGAAAAGCGCCCGATTTCTACCTGTAGAGAAAGAAAAAGGGATGCCGAGGCATCCCTTTCGTGTTTCTAGTCCTTTAATACGCTGTTGACGAGTTCCATGACTTCCGCTTCGGTATGGCATTTCAGTGCCTTTCCTGCCAGATCTTCCATCTCTTTCTTGTTCAAGGAAGTGATGATCTTTCTGGTCGGAAGGATACGGGATGCGGACATGGAGAATTCGTCCAGTCCGAGTCCCAGAAGGACCGGAGCGGCCTTCGGATCTCCGCCCATCTCACCGCACATACCGCACCATCTGCCCTGCGAATGTGCGCCGTCGATCGTCATCTTGACCAGTCTGAGGATAGACGGGTTCAGAGGCTGATAGAGGTAAGCGACCTTTTCGGACATTCTGTCGGCAGCCATGGAATACTGGATGAGGTCGTTGGTCCCGATGGAGAAGAAGTCCGCATATTTTGCGAATTCATCTGCCAGGACAGCGGATGCCGGGATCTCGACCATCATACCGATCTCGATCTCATCGGATACGGAAACGCCTTCCGCCTTCAGTTCTTCCTTGGTCTCCAGGACGAAGTCCTTTGCGGCCTTGAATTCATCGATCGTAGCGATCATCGGGAACATGATGGCCAGTTTTCCGTAGACGGAAGCTCTTAACAGCGCTCTGACCTGTGTCTTGAAGATATCTTTTCTGTCCAGACACAGACGGATCGCACGGTAGCCTAAGAACGGGTTCATCTCAGGATCGAATTCGAAGTAAGGCAGTTTCTTGTCTCCGCCGATATCGAGCGTCCTGACGACGACGCGCTTGCCTTCCGCTCTCTCGAGAACGACCTTGTAGGCATTGAACTGATCTTCTTCGCTCGGAAAATCATCCGTGGATTCCATATACAGGAATTCCGTACGGTAGAGTCCGACACCTTCTGCACCGTTGGCGATGACATTGTCCATATCCTTCGGCGAACCGATATTGGCGACCAGTTCGACCTGATGGCCGTCTGTCGTGATGGATGGCTTGTTCAACAGGACCTGCAGAGCTTCCTTTTCCTTCAGGAAGGCTTCCCTTCTCTGACGGTAGTCGTTCAGTTCCTCTTCGGTCGGGTTGACGATGACTGTTCCTTCTTTTGCATCCAGGATCAGCATATCGCCGTGCTTGCAGGAAGACATGATCCCTGTGCAGCCGACGACTGCCGGCAAGCCTAATGCGACCGCCATGATCGCCGCATGGGACGTCTTTCCGCCGATCTCGGTCACGAAACCGAGAGCGTATTTCTTGTTCAGCTGAGCCGTATCAGACGGCGTCATCTCTTCTGCGACGATGATGACTTCCTCATCGATCGCTGTCAGATCCGGAATAGTGAGTCCAAGGATATTGCACAGAAGACGGAAGGAGACATCCTTGATATCTGCGGCCCTCTCCTTGAAATAAGCGTCTTCCATCGACTCAAACATGCCTACCATCATATCCGAAACGGTCTTGGTGGCCTTGTCGGCAGAAGAACCTTCCTTGATCATGTTTTCGATCTGATCCCGGTATTCCGGGTCCTGTGCCATCATCAGATGGGCATCGAAGATCGCCAGTTCTTCCGGTGCCAGTGTTGCACTGGCTCTTTCCTTGATCTGTTCGATATCGGCGATGGTCTTGTTCATCGCATTGTCGAAGATCTCCAGCTCAGTTTCCACACCTTTTCCCGTCTCGTTGATCACGATCTCGGGCTGTTCAAGCTTATAGACTTTTCCGATCGCTATACCGCTTGAAGTAGCTATTCCTTTTAACATAGATTACTCCCCTTTACTAAAGACAATTATACTTTCTTTTAAAACTACAGACAACGCAGAAATTCACTGTAGGCCTTCCGTCTGAGACGGTAATAGGACGGCATCGAGAAGTATTCCAGATACCAGTTCCCTGTCTTTCCTTCCAGGATCTCCTTTTCGAGGATGAACCGCTCTCTCTCATCGAGAGATGCGATGACGTTCTCGATATGCAAGACGATGCGCTGGTGGTCATTGATGCGCAGCCGATCCAGGTGGAACAGCTGTGTCTCGACTTCCTTCAGGATCCTCTTGCTGTTGCGGTAGCTCTTTGATAACAGTTCTATTTCAAATCTTTCTTTATTCAATCTTCTTTGCGCCTCTTTTCATCTGCTCTGAAACGCCTATTCTCCTACTTCGATAAGCCCGTAACCGCCGTCATTCCTCTTGTATACGACGGCGATCTTCTCACTGTCCGCATCCCTGTAGATAAAGAATGAATGTGACAGCATCTCCATATGCATGATCGCATCGTCCAGGACCATCTCTTCCGCATATACGGTCTTGGTCCTTACCGGTGTTTCGTCTTCATCGTCCGTATTGGCAGCGATGAAGTTCTCTGCCAGGGAATCCTTGTGTCTTCTCGACAGCCTTCCCTTCTGTCTTCTGATCTGATCTTCCAGTTTATCGATCGCCAGATCTACCGCAGTGGAGAAGTCCTCATGGACGACTTCCGATCTCATCAGTCCTACTTTCGTAGGGACATTGACCTCTACTTTGAGTCCGCCTCCATAGATCTTGACCGTTACTCTCGCACTCTGGGCTTCGTCGATGACGACGTACTTGTTGAGTTCGGAGAGACGTTCCTCGATCTTCTCCCTCATCGTGTCATTGACGGTAACGTTTTCACCATAAATCGCGAATTTCATAAGTCTTCCTCCTTCTGTTTATTCGACTCTAACATGAGTTTGATCAACCAGCGGTAGACCAGAAAGAGCCCGTACGCATCCAGGGAACAGTATTCCTCCAGATCGGACAGGATCTTCTGTTCATCCACGCCGTTGTCTTTTCCGATATCGCGCCAACTGTATACGGCTTCCATGCCGTCGTAGATATCCAGGTCCGTATAGGAATATTCCGAACAGATATCCACCAGTTTCTTCAGTGTGAAGTTTCCTTCCATATTCACATCGTAGACCAGCCCCTCGTTGAACGGGGTCGCCAGATCCACGAATCGTTCGATCAGTTTTTCAAGCCTCTCCCTGTATTCGGGAAACATCTCCGAGAGTTCCTTCAGTCTGAGACATTCCGCTCCGTAGGCATTATAGGCCAGGATCGGTCCGGAGGAAGGAAGATACATCAGCAGGCCTTCGATGAAGTCCTTTCGGCAATCGCCGGTCGCGACGAAGGTCCGATGTTCCATATGTCCCTCTTCATCGATGTAGTATAAGGCGAATTCGAAACATAACGGATCCATGGGACGCATGTTTTCATAGGCAGGGACGAGATAGCGGTCCCACTCGAAATCGATGAAGGAGATCGGCCTTTTTTCCAGCTTCTCCAGCCACTTTCCCAATGCGTTCGCATCGAGGAAGACGCCTCCGTTGCGGGAAGCCATGATCTGTGCGTACTGGACGCGATTTCCTTCGATCAGGGAAGGATCCGCATCTTTCAGGAGTTTCCGTCCGTCATTGTACATTTGTCTCTTAAAACGGCTGGAAACGAGCGTCAGGATACTGTCGGCGACCGTCTTTTCCTCTTCCGGGAAACAGCGGTCATAGAATTCGCAGAGTCCGTTCTGCCTGCAGGTACGGCTCTTCACCGGAGCTTTCTCATCGATCTCGTATCTCTCCATCCTGCGGATCAGAGAATCGTAATCGAAATCGCCGTCTTCGACGATGGAGATGATCGCTTTATCCCGGAAACGGTCTGTGACCAGAAACAGTTCCTGTACATCGAGTTTCCCGTGATAGGTATACTCTTCATTGAAATAGATCAGGAGGATACGGTTCACCGGAACGTTCAGCCGTTCCATGACCTTGTTGGTCGCGCGGAGCGTAACGGTATCCAGTTCCCGGATCTGCGTTCCGTAATATAAAAAATAGAGATCGTATCCTTCCGGGACTCTGTGCATCAAAGGAACGTTCAGACGCAGAAGTCCATCGACGAAACGGGGACGGATAAACCATTCATAATCGTTTCTTGATGAGAAGAACCGGTCATTTTCGTCATTTCTGATACCGGTAAAACATTCCCCGATCCCGAAGTATTCTTTCAGAAGGTCGATGATATTTTCGTCGGAATGCAGAAATGGCCTGAAGACGTTCTCTTCTCCTTTACCGTAGCAGTAAAGGCGATCGCAGCGCAGGAACTTTTTGATATCACTCAGATGGTACATATCTGCCTCTAACTCTATTATATCCCAATTGGGAACAGACTCTCCAAAAACTTCCGTTTCCATACAAAAAGCGGTCTCTTGCAGAGTACCGCTTCGTATTTCTATTCTTCCCAGCAGGCGTAAAGTCTGACAGATCCCGTGATCTCCTGATCTTCGCCCCAGAAGACCTTGCAGTCTTCATCGACCGCCCAGCCCAGGAAACGGGATCCTTCCCTTTCGGATACTTCCCAGTCGATCTTCTCTCCGTAGAGATGTTTCTGACTCTCGACCGGCGTTCCCCCGCGGGGATCGAACTCGACCGTAAATCCCTGATTGGAGATAGCGTAGACCACGACTATCACAAGCACCAGGATCAGACCGACGATGATCTTGTCGAGGGTCTTCACCGAGATCTTCACATGACTGTAGAGGTTGTGAAGGTTCAGCGGAGTCGTCTGCTGAGTCTTCTGCGGATCCTTAAGGTCCGGTCTTTCGCTCATTATTTCTTTGTCAGATACTTGCGCATATCGATCGCGCAGGCGATCAGGATGATCAGACCCTTGATGATATACAGCATATTTGCGGAGACAGACAGGAAGTTCAGACCTGTGAAGATGACCTGCAGCAGCAGGACACCGACCAGGACACCGGAGATCTTTCCGGTACCGCCGACGAAGGAGACACCGCCGATGACACAGGCAGAGATCGCATCGGATTCATAATTCTGTCCGGTCGCAGCCGTAGCGGAACCGATACGTGCCGCATCGAAGAAACCGGTGATGGCATACATGATACCGGCCATCATGAAGACCATGATGATCGTCTTCTTGACGTTGACGCCGGAAACTTCCGCAGCCGTCTGGTTGGAACCGACCGCAAACATGTTCTTTCCGAACACCGTCTTGTTCCAGATGAACCACATGATGACAGTGAAGATCAGCGCATAGAGGACATATCGCGGAACAGAGACCGTACCGATACGGAACAGCGTTCCGGTGATCAGCTCCTTGTACGGTTCGATCATTCCGGAAAGGGACATACCGTTATTCGTACCGCCCTGCATGTAGAGCAGGATGATACCGTAGGTGATCAGCTGCGTCGAAAGAGTGACGATGTATGGGTGCAGAGAGAATTCCGCAACGGAGAAACCGTTCACGAAACCGATCAGAGCACCGATCGCGATGACGATCAGCAGGACGACCGGGATCGGAAGTGCATCCGTCAGCTGCGGCCAGATCTTGGATGTGGTCGTCAGCAGAGATGCGGTAACGACAGATGACAGACCGACGATCCTGCCGGCGGAGATATCCGTTCCGGCAAGCACGATACATCCCGCGATACCTAAAGCGATCGGAAGTTTCGCTGCTGTCAGAGACAGGATGTTGATGATCGAAGCGATGCCGAGGAATTTCGGACGTTTGATCGCAACATAGATGACTACCAGAGCGATGATGATGTACATCGCATTGTTCAGTAACAGATCCAGGATCTTTTTCTTATCAAATTTTTTCTCGTTCATAAAGCCCCCAAATTATACATATTTCGCCGCAAGTGTCATGATCTCTTCCTGAGATGTGTTGCGCGCATCCACCTCTCCGGCCAGTCTTCCTCCGGACATGACCAGGATTCTGTCACAGATCCCGAGCAGTTCCGGCATTTCGGAAGATACTACGATGACCAGTTTTCCTTCTTTGGCCAGTTTGAGGATCAGTTCATAGATTTCATACTTCGCACCGACATCGATACCTCTGGTCGGTTCATCCAGCAGGAGGATCTGCGGATCCGTCAGAAGCCATCTGGTGATGATGACCTTCTGCTGGTTACCACCGGACAGAGAACGGATCTGCGTCTTCTGACTCGGGGTCTTGGTCTTCAGTGTATCGATGCCCCACTGTGTCGCATCGTACATCTTCTTGTCATCGAGGAAGAGCCCGTTCACGTATTTCTTCAAAGATGAGACTGTGGAATTGGCCTGGATGTCACGGACACCGAAGATACCGGTCGCACGTCTTTCTTCCGTCAGCATCGCGAATCCGTTCTTGATGGATTCACGGGAATTGCGGTTGAGGACGCGCTTTCCATTCACATAGATCTCTCCGGATCTTCTGGTGGCGATACCGAAGATGTTTTCCAGCAGTTCGGTACGTCCCGCACCGTCAAGTCCGGCGACACCGAGGACTTCGCCCCGATAGGCATCGAAAGAGACGTCGTGGAGCTTGGAATACTCCGCGGTAAGACCTCTGACTTCCAGCAGTTTGTCGCCGATCACGTTGTCTTTCGGCGGATAGACGTTCGTCAGTTCACGGCCGACCATCAGCTTGATGATCTCGCCCATCGTGACGTTCTTGGAATCCCGCGTAGCGATGTATTTGCCGTCACGCATGATCGTGACTTCATCGGAGATGCGCAGGATCTCATCCATCTTGTGCGAGATATAGATGATACCGCATCCTCTGTTACGCAGGTCGTTGATGATACGGAACAGATGTTCGACTTCCACTTCGGTCAAAGAGGAAGTCGGTTCATCGAACACGATCACCTTTGAGTTATATGATACAGCCTTGGCGATCTCGACCATCTGACGCTGAGATACCGGCATTTCTGACATAATCGTTTTCGGGTCTACTTCGATCCCGAGATCCTTGAAGACAGCCATCGTCTTCTCGTACATCTTCTTTTCCGATACGATCGGAAACTTGTCCATCATCGGGAAACGTCCAAGCCACATGTTGTCCATGACATTTCTCTTGAGGGCCTGATTCAGTTCCTGATGGACCATGGCGACTCCGTGTTCCAAAGCATCCTTGGAATCCCTGAAGTTCACTTCTTCGCCGTTCAGATAGATATGACCTTCGTCCTTGTGATAGATACCGAAAAGACACTTCATAAGCGTCGATTTCCCGGCACCGTTCTCTCCCATTAAAGCATGGACCGTACCCGCCTTGACTTCGAGCTGAACATCATCCAGAGCCTTTACCCCCGGAAAGGATTTGGATATATGTTCCATTTTCAATAAAACACTGTTTTGAGACATTTCGATCCCCCGTCAATAAAACAAAAATAAGTAGCCACGGTCGTCCCATGGCTACTTATCAGCTAGCAATTCTTATCCCTGATATGCAGAATAAGGAATGTTGATTCTCCAAGAACCGACAACTTCGTAAGCAGAGTTGATTCCGGTGAACGGATCAGCGCCGCCTACCAGGTTCTTAGCGATCGTTGTAACTGCGTCAGCCATACCGACAGCATCCTGTTTGACTGTACCAGTCATGGAGCCTTCCTTGATAGCGGCCTGAGCAGCTTCAGTAGCGTCAACACCGAAGACAGGGATGACTGTTTCGCCTTCCTTGTTGTAACCGTGGTTCTTTAAGGACTCGATTGCACCAAGAGCCATATCATCGTTGTTGGCGATGACCAGTTCGATCATGTTTCCGTTGTCAGCGTTGTACTGAGACAGAACTGTTTCCATATGTTCGTTAGCAGCAGCTGCAGACCAAGTTCCGTTTGCATCAAGCAGATACTTCGTCGTAGCGTTTGCATCGTAGTACTGTAAAGCAGGTTTGCCGGCTGCAGTCAGAACTGCATCAGCGTCTTCCTGACCATACTGAGTTCTGCAGATAGCTTCCGGGTTAGCTTCATCACCCTTGAACATAACGTAGGAGATGACACCGTCAGCGTTGAGGTCAACTGCGTCGTAGTTGGCAACGAGGAAGTCACCGACCATCTTGCCTTCCATATGTCCGGCCTGTTCATAGTCAGTACCGACAAAGGTAGCACCGGCAGCAGTCAGGATCTCTTCAGAGACACCACGGTTGAAGAATACGACCTTCGCACCGGCAGCTTCTGCCTTTTCAAGGATCGTCTTTGTAACATCGTCAGAACCTGTGTCGACCTGGTTGACGACCAGCACCTTTGCGCCGGCAGCCAGAGCAGTGTCGATCTGGTTTGTCTGGTCAGCCTGAGAACCGTTTGCATCGTAGTCCTTGTAGTTCAGACCAGCAGCAGTCATAGCGTCATTCATTGCAGCACGAACGCTGGAAAGATAGACATCAGAGTAAGTGTACCAGAATACAGCTACTTCTTCACCAGTAGCAGCAGCCGGCTCGTCGCCTCCATTGGACTTGTTGCAACCAACAAGTGCAAAGACCATGAAGACAGCAAGCAGGATACTTAAAAGTTTTTTCATTTGTTTCCTCCTTGGACATGAGTCCATTTTTTATTGTATCACTTATGAAACCGATTTCAATCTTTTTACTTCTTTTAAATATATACTGACGTTTCACTCATCTTATCTGATAAAAATAGGACCGATCTCTGTCAGATGATGATCAGTCCTTTGTTTCAATGAGGAAATTCGTCGATATTGTTGCGATTCAGGACCAGATAAGGGACCGACGTGATCCGCTGTTCGGGGCAGATCCCCTGCAATGATCCGACCAGTCCGTTACAGGCGATCGAAGCTTCCTGATCGATATCCGGATAGAAGATGGCCGATGTCTCCTTTTCTCTCAAGGCATTTACCGTCTCCTGATTCACGTCCGTTACGAACAGATAGGAATCCTTTGCGGGAGAGACTCCGTGATCCTTCAGATACTGACGGACCGTTTCCGACTGCTTCAGATCGCAATAGATCACTTCCGCTTCC
>CADCRE010000010.1 GCA_902803785.1 uncultured Erysipelotrichaceae bacterium | reverse complement strand
CTGGATCTTCAGAGCTCTGACCTTCCTGGTCATCTCCTGTCCGTGTGCCCTTGTCATCTCGATCCCGCTGACCTTCTTTGCGGGGATCGGCGGCGCCAGCAGAGCCGGTATCCTGATCAAGGGTTCCAACTATCTGGAATCCCTCTCCAAGACGAAATATGTCGCCCTGGATAAGACCGGAACTGTGACGATGGGGATCTTCGAAGTGACGACGATCCATAACAGCGATCTCAGCAAGGAAGAGCTGCTGGAATATGCGGCTCTTGCGGAGGCCTATTCCAACCATCCGATCGGCAGATCCATCCTTCGGGAATACGGAAAACAGGTCGATTCATCGCGGATACAGTCGATCAAAGAGGTCTCCGGAAAAGGGATCATTGCCAGGATCGATCAGAAAGATGTCCTGGTCGGAAATGAAAAACTGATGAACGATCATGAAGTCTGTGTGGAACACTGCCATGATGGCGGAACGATCGTCCATATCGCGATCGACAATGCCTATAAGGGACATATCCATATCGGCGACAAGATCAAACCGACTTCAAAAGAAGCGATCCAGGCTCTCAAGAAAGCCGGGATCCGCAAGACCGTGATGCTGACGGGAGACGAAAAAGAGATCGCCGAGAACGTCACAGGAAAACTTCATATCGATGAAGTCTATTCCGAACTGTTGCCTCAGGACAAGGTCGAGATCATGAAAGACCTTCTGAAACAGAAAAAGGACGATGAAGTCCTGGTGTTCGTCGGTGACGGGATCAATGACGCTCCTGTCCTGGCACTAGCGGATATCGGTATCGCCATGGGTTCCCTGGGTTCCGATGCGGCGATCGAAGCTGCCGATGTCGTATTGATGGATGACGATCCTTCGAAGATCGCCAAAGCCATCCGCATCGCCAACAAGTGTATGCGTATCGTATACGAAAATATCTGGTTTGCGATCGGCGTCAAGATCATCGTCCTGATCCTCTCCGCATTCGGTATCGCCAACATGTGGCTGGCCATCTTCGCCGATGTCGGCGTGATGATCCTGGCTGTCATGAATGCCATAAGAGCATTGGGGGTAAAGAATCTCTGATGAAGTATACCGATGAGAATACCCTGTACGATGTCGCAGAACTGTTCAAGAACTTTGCGGATTCCACCAGGATCCGCATCCTCTACTGCCTGATCGAAAAGGAATGCAGCGTCAACGAGATCGCAGAGAAACTGAATATGAACCAATCGGCGATCTCCCATCAGCTGCGTATCCTGAAAAACAGTAAGCTGATCCGAAACCGTCGGGAAGGAAAAACGGTCTATTATGCCCTGGATGACGATCATGTGTACAACATCATCTCACAGGGGATCGAACATGTGAAAGAATGAGCACTTCCGTGCTCATTCTTTTTGTTCTGTATTACTGTTTTACGACGTTCCACAGCATCTCGGAGATCGTCGGATGCGGATGGACGACTTCCGCGAACTGTTTCAGAGTCATCTTCTTTTCGACAGCGATCGCCAGTTCTCCGATCAGTTCCGTCGCATGCGGAGCGATGATCTGTCCGCCGACGATCACATCATCGACCGTGAGGACTTTCACGAATCCGCTCTCGCTGTTCTCGATCAGACACTTGCCGTTGGCTCCGGTCAGATACTTGCGGACCTTATAATCGATATTTTCCTGTTTCAGATCCATCTCCCGACACCCGACCGTTGCGATCTCCGGATCGGTATAGACACCGCTCGGGATCACGTTCATATCGTTGGTGGCTTCCTTTCCCAGGATCAGATCGACGATGTTCTCTCCCTGTGCTTCCGCAACATGGGCAAGCTGGATATTCCCGGAACGCGCATCTCCGATCACATAGATCCCCGGAAGCTTCGTGCGTCCTTCTTCATCGGAAACGATCCCTCGGAAGACTTCCAGGTCGGTATCATCCTCGAACAGTCCTTCCAGATTCGCCTTCCTTCCGGTCGCGATCAGTACTTCTTCTCCCGATACAGACTGTTCTGTACCGTTTTTATCTTTATAGGAGACTGTGAGTCCGTCTTCCGTTTTTCGGATCGAGGTGACGGATGCGGAACAGACCGATGTGATCTGTCTCTTGCGGAAATAGGAAGTCAGACGCTGTCCGATATCCTTGTCCATAGTCGGCAAAAGATGATCGGCCATCTCCAGGATGGTGATCTGACAGTCGAATGCCGCTAAGGCACTTGCGATCTCCGTTCCGATCACGCCTCCGCCGATGATGATCATGGAATGCGGGACATGATAGTCCGTTTCCAGGATCCTGTCGGAATCGATCGCCAGTTCCACTCCTTGGATCGGAGGGATGGCCGGGATGGAACCGGTCGCGATGATGATATGGTCTGCGGTATAGACATTATCCTCACAAAGGACGCTGCGGTCCTTTTTCAGTTTGGCCTGGCCGTAGATCACATCGACCTTGTTTGCTTTCAGGGAACGTTCGACTCCGCTTCTGAGCGTCGTGACGACTTCATCCCTTCTGCGGTTGACCGCCTCGTAATCGAATGAGACGTTCTCGCTGTGTATTCCGTACATCTCCCCGTTTCGACTGTTGCTCAGGATCCTGGCGGATTCGATCAGGGATTTCATCGGGATACATCCGCGATTGAGGCAGGTCCCGCCGACCTTGTTTTTTTCAAACAGAGCTGTATGCAGACCGTTGGCTGCCGCCTTGTTTGCGGCGGTATACCCTCCCGGGCCTCCGCCGATGACGATCACATCGTAATGCATCCTTCTACCCCCTTAACAGTGAAACGATATCGTTTCTTTCCTGAGATCCGTCTTCTTTCAGATCTTTCAGGTCTTTTCCGATCAGATGTTCCGGAAGCTCCCGCATCTCTTCGACATTCAAAGAATCGGTATAGAGGTCGAGATCCCGGATCACCGTACCGTCCAGATCGTATTCCAGTCGGACCGTTCCCCATGGGAATCTCGCCTCTTTGATGTTGCTCAGCTGTTTCTGTCTGCCATACTTCCATTCCGGATCGGAAAACGCTTCTTCCTTCGCGTGTACGGTATCATAATCCAGATATTCCTCATACAGAGGTTTCGGCTCCATGCCGTAGATCTTCGCAAAGGAATCGATCAGAGACCGCTTGACGATCTTGACCGTGATCTCATCGTCCAGATCCCTCAGATTGATCACCCGGGAACGGACCGAAGAGACTTCCTTTGCGCCCAGTTTCAGCAGGGAGACATTCAGATACCTCTGCATCTTTTCCTGATTCACTTCCAGCATCAGAGTGCCGTGATGAAGTGCGTTCTTCCCCTTGCAATAGGCGTGACCGGAGAATTTCCTCCCCCGGATCTCCATGTCGTTGCGCCCGTTGATCTCGACGTCGAGGTCAAGATCCTGCAGTGCCATCAGGATCACTTCATTCTGTTTCTTCTGATCGTAATTCTCCTTGGAAGAGACGAACGTGAAGTTCAGATTGCCCAGATCGTGATAGACCGCTCCCCCGCCGGATATCCTCCTGGCCAGGAAGCCGTTCTCCTTCTCCAGCAGTTCGATATTGCATTCGTTATAGGCATTCTGATTCCTGCCGATGAATACCGTATTGATGTTCTGCCACAGATAAAAGATCACCGCATCTTCCGGAACGGTCTCATAGAGATATTCTTCTACTGCCTGATTGTGATAGGGAAAATAGGATTCGGCCTTTATGACATAGATCCTATTGATCATGGAATTCGTATTTCAGTTTCGGATTGCGGGCAGCCGCCGTCTCATCCGGTCTTCCGATCGGACAGTTGTGCGGTGCACTGTGCAGATATTCCGGATCCTCATGTGCCTTGCGGTAGAGTTCCAGATAGATGTCTGCGGCAGCATCGATCGTCTCTCTGCTTTCCGTCTCAGCCGGTTCGAACATGAGGGCTTCATGAACGATCAGAGGGAAATACATCGTTGGAGGATGGATGCCGTAATCCAGAGATGCCTTGGCGATATCCATGGCGCTGACACCCGTCTCCTTCTTCAGATCGTCCAGACTCAGGACGAATTCATGCATGCAGATGGAATCATAAGCCACCGTGTAGCATTCCTTCAGTCTGTGCATCATGTAGTTGGCATTCAGGACGGCCTTGCCGCTGGCTTCCCGGATGCCTTCCTTGCCTAACGTGAGGATATAGGTCAAAGCCTTGACGACGACCAAGAAGTTTCCATAGAAGCTTCTGACCTGTCCGAGGCTCTGTTTCGGATCGTACATCGTATAACCCGTTTCCGTCTGTTTCACCATGTGGTGCGGCAGGAATTCCTTCAGGAAGTCCTTGCATCCGACCGGACCGGAACCCGGACCGCCGCCGCCGTGCGGAGTCGCAAACGTCTTGTGCAGATTCAGATGGATACAGTCGAAGCCCATGTCACCCGGACGTACCCTGCCCATGACCGCATTCAGGTTGGCTCCGTCATAGTAACAGAGACCGCCTGCCTCATGGACGATCTTCGTGATCTCCAGGATATTCGGATCGAAGAGACCCAGAGTGTTCGGGTTCGTCAGCATCAGTCCGGCAGTATCCTTGCCGACAGCTTTTCTCAACGCATCGAGATCGACGCCGCCGTTCTCGTTGGACGGTACGTTGATCACATGGAATCCGGCCATCGTTGCGCTGGCTGGGTTGGTCCCATGCGCGGAATCCGGAACGATGATGTTGACACGTTCCGTATCGTTCCTGCTCTGATGGTATCTGCGGATCAGAAGCAGACCGGTGTATTCGCCGTGCGCTCCTGCTGCCGCTTCAAAGGTCATCGCATCCATGCCGGTGATCTCACAGAGCAGTTCTTCGGTCTTTTTCAGCAGTTTCAGACTTCCCTGCACCGTCTTTTCCGGCTGCAGAGGATGAAGCTGCGTGAAGCCTTCCAGAGAAGCCATCTCTTCATCGATGCGCGGATTGTATTTCATCGTACAGGAGCCGAGCGGATAGAATCCGTCGTTGACTCCATGTGTCTGTTTTGCCAGTTCGGTATAGTGTCTTCCCAGATCGACTTCCGACATCTGCGGAAGATGAGCTTCCTTCTTGCGGACATACTTTTCCGGAAGCTGATAGTTCTCTGTATCGCTCTTCGGGATCAGATCGAGATGACGTCCCGCAACACTGCGTTCAAACAAGAGTTTCATCTAGCACACCTCCTTGATCGATGTCAGAAGTTCTTCGATCTTCTCAGACGTATTCAGTTCCGTCGTGCACCAAAGGATCTTTCCGTCTACCGGCAATCCCATCAGGATCCCTCTTGCGGAAAGTTTCTCTTCCAGGATCTTCGGATCGATCGGGCAGTCCGTCAGGAACTCATTGAAGAATTCACCCTGGTGAACGCGATGGAAACCGAGCTTGTCCAGTTCCCTGCACAGATAGTGCGCATGATCCATACTGCTCTGAGCAGCCCTGCACAGTCCCTGCGGACCCATGGCTGCCAGATAGACGGATGCGGTCATCGCGCATAATGCTTCATTGGAACAGATATTGGAAGAAGCCTTTTCTCTGCGGATGTGCTGTTCTCTCGCCTGAAGCGTCAGAACATACGCTCTTCTTCCTTCATGATCGGTCGTTTCACCGACGATCCTTCCCGGAAGACGGCGCATCAGTTCCTTCTTGCAGGTCATGAAACCGAGATACGGACCGCCGAAGCTGATCGGCAGACCCAACGGTTGGCCTTCACCGACGGCGATATCCACATCCATCTCACCCGGTGACTTCAAGAGTGCCAGAGAGATCGGATTGACGCCTTCGATGATCCTGACCTTCTTCTCATGAACGGCTTTTGCGAGTTCTTCGACATCTTCGATCAGCCCGTAATAGTTCGGGCTCTGTACATAGAAACAGGCCGTCTTTTCACTGATCGCTTCCTTCAGTGTCTCCGGATCGATAAGACCCTGTTTCGAAGCCAGGACCGTCAGTTTCACACTGCGGCTCTCGCAGTAGGTACGGATGACATTGAGGACTTCCGGATGGATCGTATCAGCGACGATCGCTTCATCCTTTCCCCGTTCCAGTGTCATGAATACAGCTTCTGCCGCTGCGACTGCACCGTCATAGACGCTCGCATTGGAGACATCCAGTCCGGTCAGTTCGCACATCTGCGTCTGATATTCGAAGATCGACTGCAGTACGCCCTGGCTGATCTCCGCCTGATATGGCGTATAGGCCGTCAGGAATTCTTCCTTGGAGGTCACGGTCTTGACGATCGCCGGGATGTAGTGCTTATAGGCACCGGCACCGCGGAAGATCGAATCGTAGACCTTGTTTTCGGAAGCGAGCTTTCTGATCTGTTCCGAGACCTCGTATTCACTCAATCCTTCCGGAAGATCCAGATCTTTCACCCTGGCTTCCTCCGGCACCATGCTGTAAAGATCATCGATCGAATGCAATCCGATCTCCTTCAGCATCATTTCCTGTTCCAGCGGGGTATCAGGAATATATCTGCCCATGATCAGGCCTCCTTTTCACAGACTTCTTCGTATGCCTTGCTGTCTAACAGTTCCTCTGTCCCTGTCACATCGCTGACCTTGATCAGCCATGCACCGTAACAGTCTTCATTGACCTTTGCCGGATCGTCCGTGATCGCTTCATTGACTTCTGCGACCGTACCGCTGACCGGTGAAAAGACATCGCTGACGGCCTTGACGGATTCCACATCGCCGAACACTTCTCCCGCTGTCACGGTATCGCCGACAGACGGCAGGTTGACGAATACGATGTCGCCTAACGCATCCTGCGCATAGTCGGTCAGACCGACGACACACAGTCCGTCTTCTTCCTTGACCCATTCATGAGTCTTCGTGTACTTCAATTCTTCCGGATTCTTAAACATTTTCATTCCCCTCCTGTTTATGATCTTTGACGTTTATAGAAAGGCATCTCTACGATTTCTGCCTTCAGTTTCCTTCCGCGGACATCGACTTCCACGACCGTTCCGATCTCGGAATATTTCTTATCGATCAGAGCCATGGCGATCGAAGTCTTCAGTAACGGTGAGAATGTACCGCTGGTCGTATGTCCGATCTTCTCTTCTCCGACATAGACATCCTGATGTTCCCTGAGGACGCCCTTGTCGACGATCCTCAGACCGACACGGCAGATCTTCGGTTCTCCCTTTTCCTTCAGAGCTTCCAGTCCGATGAATTCTTCCTTGTTCATCTTGACACCGAAATCCAGACCGGTCTCTAACGGCGTGATCGTCTCGTCCATCTCATGTCCGTATAACGGCATCGAAGCCTCGAGACGAAGTGTATCTCTTGCGCCGAGTCCGCATGGACGGATCCCGAATTCCGCTCCCGTCTCCATCAGAAGATCCCAGAGCTTCACCGCGTTCTCATTTGCGGTATAGATCTCATATCCTGCCTCTCCCGTATATCCTGTATAGGAGATCAGACAGTTCATGCCGCCGATATTCACATCTCTTTTGGCTGTATAGTATTTCTCCGGGATATCTTCCGGATCCATGATCTTCTTCATGACATCGTATGCCTTCGGTCCCTGCAATGCGACCTGAGCCACCGAATCGGAGATATCCTCGATCTCCGTATCCGCGAGGATATTCTTCTTCATGTGTTCGAAGTCCTTCTCGCGGTTGGATGCGTTCACCACCAGATAGTAGTCTTCTTCTCCGAACTTGTATACCAGCAGGTCATCAACGACGCCTCCGTCCTCATAGCACATGACCGTGTAACGCACCTTGCCTACCGGCATCTTGGTGAAGTCGTTGGTCAGAAGATGGTTCAGTGTCGCCAAAGCGCCCTTCCCCTTGACCGTGATCTCTCCCATGTGGGAGACATCAAAGAGACCGACATCGTTTCGCACACAGAGATGTTCGGCGATGACGCCTTCATACTGTACCGGAAGCAGGTATCCGGCAAACGGTACGATACGTCCCCCGGCCTTCACATGTACATCGTAAAGTGGTGTTTTCCGTTCCATAGATTGTATTCTCCTTTTCATAAAAAGAGGAAGGATAAAAACATCCTTCCCTCTGTTTCTTTACCTGAAAGATTCTTCCTGACGGAATTGCTTCTTTGGTGCATTGCGCTCTCCAGAGTCTGTCCGGAATCGGTCCTTTTACCTGAGAGTTCTCGGTTCCCCTTCGGTGTTTCCCTGCGGAAATCTCTCCCGATCCCATCATCCAGTCTATCTGATTTCATTTTAACATAGTTCCCATGATCGGGGCCCACAAAAAAATAAAGCTTTGCAGCTTTATTTGATGAGCTCATCGAGCCATGTCAGAAGATCGTCATAGACCTGTTCACGGTCCGTCTCATTGAGGATCTCGTGACGGTCATTCGGATACAGATGGATGGATACATTGCGCATCCCCGCATCCGTCAGCGTCTTCATCGATCTCTCCACTTCGGCACCGAAACCGCCGACCGGATCGTCCGCGCCTGAGACGAAGAGGACCGGAAGATCCTTCGGGATCGCGTTGATGAGATCCTTGTCATAGAGACGGGAGATCCCCTTGAACATATTGTAGTAACCGTTCAATGTAAACATGAAGGTACATCTCGGTTCATTCAGATACCAGTCGACGATCTTTTCATCCTTCGTCAGCCAGTCCGCTCTGGTCCTGGCCGGTTCGAACTTCTTGTTGTAGGAACCGAAGGCTATATTGTTTACGAAAGAACTGCGGTAATGCCATCCCTTGAAGAAGGCGATCAGACGGCACAGGAACATTCCCGACTTCAATACAGGCAACGGTTCCATTCCTGTTCCCATGATGATCGCACCGTCGAGTTCATCTCCGTAGGTCCCCAAATACTGTCTGGCATAGAAGGATCCCATGGAGTGTCCCAGCAGGAAATACGGAGTATCCGGATAGTCCTTCTTGGTCAATACCGTCAGCTGATGCATATCGTCGAGAACGACCTGATTTCCGTTTTCTCCGAAATAGCCCCAGTCATCCTTGCTGTTGACCGATGCACCATGTCCGATATGATCGTTTCCGGTCACCAGGATCCCGTTCCTGCACAGGAATTCCGCAAAGTTCTCATAGCGGTCGATGAATTCGACCATACCGTGAGCGATCTGCAGAATAGCCCTTACTTCCCCTTCCGGTTCATAACGCATCGCCCGGATATCGCAGGCATCTCCGCTGGAGCGAAAATGAAATTCATTCTTCTTCATACTGTTTCTTCCTTTCGATCTCGATCATCGCAAACAGAAGCAGGACACACTTCAGGACATCTTCCTCTCCCGTATCCAGAACGCCGTCTTTCGCAAAAGCACCCGCATAACGGAATCCGTTTTCGTTCTTCTCTACAGGAACGCCGTCCAGATACAGTCCCTCTTTCCGGATCAGTTCTCCGATCTTTCTGCCGTCCGGATCGCAAAGGACGACGCGGGGATATTCCGATGTGATATCCAGTTCGACGTAGGCCCGTTCGGAAAGATCTTCGAACAGTCTGGTGCGATACTTGTAGGAAAAGTCGTAGATCCCCCGATACAGGACATTCCCCTTCTCATCACGAAGAAAGGTCTCCTGTCTGTTTTTTAAATGATCTTCGTCGTAATATATGACCATACTTTTATTCTAGCATCAGTAGCGGTACCTGTGATCACCGATCGTGTATTCCTCTTTCGGTTCTTCTGCAGGATAGGCTTTACGCACTTCGATGAGGTTGAGGACATCATAGCCGTTGCCTTTCAGGAAGTTCAGCATGAGGTCGTTGTTCGGATGGACATACTGGTACAGCGTATCGTTTCCGTGTTCCTTCGCGATCGCATCCGCCCGTTCAAACAGCATCTTTCCGATCCCCTTGCGTCGGTATTCTTTCCTTACATAGATCGATTCCAGCCAAACCACATCGTCCTCGATCCGACAGACCGCATAGCCGATATAGCGTCCGTTGTCGCTGATCGCATAGACCGGATATCCCTTGCGGACATAGTATTTCAGTTCTTCTACCGCATCGTCTACGTCTGTATGGCTTTCCTCTTTTTTCAATCCCGCAAGTGCCTTGCGGAAATCTACGACCAGATAAGCCAGAGAATAGAGATTGTCCTGATCGATCGTGATGAAACGGTAATTGTGTTTCTGTTCCGTCTTCTTCTTTACGATCCCTTCTTCATTCCGATAGACCGGAAACGGATCGTCTTCGAGATATTCGATCCCGTAGTATTCGCACCAGTCGATCGCGATATTCTCATGTGCCGCATCGAGATAGTCGAGCCACTGTTCGCTCATCCCGAAACGTTCCAGAGTGGAACGGAAACGTCGAAAGGCTCCGCTTCCCTTGATGGCCTCTTCCAGCCATCCTTTGGCTTCGCTTTCTTCCAGTTCCGAGATGAAACTGCGCATCGTTCCGTAATCGTCGATCTGTTTATGGCTCGGCAAAGGGATCAGGTTTCGATCGTTCTCTTCCTCATCCGGGATCAGGATCCTTTCTTCCGGGATACTGTAATAGTATTGCGTATCCGTATCGGTCTTTTCGATCGCTTCGATCACTTCTTCCAGTTTTATCTGCATGGTTCCCTTCCTTTCCTGTGAAAAGGGATCTGAATGATCAGATCCCGTTTATTTCTCTTCTCTTTTCCGCAATTGCGAAAGGTTCGTCTCGTAGGCTTTCTGTTCGTGTTCGTAGACGATCTTGCGGTAATCCTTCCCCGCAAGCAGTTCGACGATATGATCCATGAACGGCGGATTCTTGACCAGTACCGGACCGATCACATGCGTTCCGAACAGATTATTAAGGCGATATCCTTCATATTCGTTGTCTTCCAGATTGATATCGCGGAATTCGTAGTCGAACAGCGCATTTTCCTTTCCTCCCTGTATCAGGGTGGACTTGTTGATAAAACCGACGACATCGCCGATCTGATCGTTATGAAGGATCACATCTCCGGTATACCGTTTCTCACTTGTGCTGACTGTGAAATCGATCAGTCCGAGGCCTTCCTCATCATCGATCTTCTTTCCCAGCAGTTCCATCGCGTTTCCGGTAAACAGGATCACCTTGCCATTCTCCAGACAGGACTTCAGTTCGTTCGTCTGTCTCTTCAGTTTCTCCAGAGCGACCTTCTGATTGCTTTCGGTCCCTGATCCCATATAGATGAGATCGTAGTCAAAGAGACAGAAGAGATCGTCCGGTTCTTTCCGATCGACCTGAACTTCCAGTCCCAGATCTTTCAGATGACGGCGGAGCACGGTCAGATTTCCGTAATCGCCGTAGAGGTTCATCAGCTGCGGATACAGATGCAGGATCTTGATCATAGGACTTCGACCTCCTTCAACAGTTTTCCTTCATCCGAGAAACAGGTCATGACGAAGAGTTCTCCGTCGACGTTCTCACGCAGATGAGTCAACGCATCGGCGGTATAGCGGGTCAGATAGACCTTGTCCATATCGATCCCCGCATTCTCCAGTCTTACGGCGACATCGTCGATGTATTTCCCGGCGACGACGATCTCTTTGACCTTCTCGTTCGTCAGAAGTTCGAAACGGATGTCCCAGAGCCAGGACGTATCGGATGTGAAGTATTTCCGGCTGATATCGTCGATGATCAGTAGGAGCTGTACGTCCTTATCCAGCGAACAGATATAGTTCAGATTGTTGTCATAGGAAGTGGTGTTCTCGTGCTTGGAGATCAGTAGGGTTCCCGTACGGTCTCCCGTCCTGAAGCGGCGGATACGTCCGTTGCGGATCAGGTAGTTGT
This sequence comes from uncultured Erysipelotrichaceae bacterium, assembly GCA_902803785.1. GTDB lineage: Bacteria > Bacillota_I > Bacilli_A > Erysipelotrichales > Erysipelotrichaceae > Colivicinus. The sequence continues at coordinate 2,501 of CADCRE010000010.1, read as the reverse complement.
TCAGGCTGGCGGCCATCGTCTCATCTTTCAGTCCGATCAGGGAGCCGACCGTAAAGGCAGCCAGGACATTGTAGGCATTGTGGATGGCGTGCAGTGCCAGAGAGATATGACAGCGGTCGTTGATGAGGATCTCACCCTTCTCCATATCGATATCCGTGATCGCATAGGCCGGATCCGGACGTTCGAATCCGCAGGCGGTACAGTGATACTTCCCGACATGTCCAAAGTGATAGTAGTCATAGACCATCTTCTGTTTACAGACCGGACAGTAATAGCCGTCGTTGTAGACACCGGTCGGAGTTTCACTCACATAGCGGTTGTCTTCGACTCCGAAGTAGACGGTCTCGTTGGTGAATTCCTCACCCAGCGAAGCGATCAAAGGATCGTCCGCGTTCAGTACCAGGACCGATCCTTCCGGAATGGCCTTCCGGATGTCTTTCAGTACGTATTCCGGATGTCCGTTTCTGGTCATCTGATCGCGATAGAGGTTGTTTATGACGAAGTATTTCGGTGCGAAATACCTGAAGATATATTTGGCGTAGCGTTCATCGATCTCCATCAGCAGGACATCTTTTTTGAATCTGCCGAAGAGAGTACAGTTGTCCAGGATCATCGTCGTGACCCCTTCGATCTGATTGGAACCTTCATAGTTGTAGGCAACGGAAAGGCCTGCCTTTTCCAGCATCTCCCGCATCATCTCTACCGTCGAAGTCTTGCCGTTGGAACCGCTGACTCCGATCGAATACTCCGGCATCCTGATCCTGCTTAGGATATCCGGACAGATCTTCAGGGCGTATTTACCGGGAAGGCTCGATCCGCGTCCGAAAAGTCCTCCGATCCTGTGACCGATCTTGCACAGCAATATTGCCAATAACTTTCTCATAAGTTCATTATAACCCGAAAGAAAAAGAGCGTTCCCTCTTTTTCTAGCACACCGTCGAGCCTGCCTCCATCGAAGAACTCAGAAGTTCCAGAACTTCCTTTCCGTCCTTCTCCTTGACGGCAGACAGCAGCATTCCCTGAGATTCCAGACCGCGGATCTTGCGCGGTTTCAGATTCAGGATCGCGACGACTTTCTTTCCGACCAGATCTTCCGGCTTGTAGTGCTGTGCCACACCGGAAAGGATCTGTCTGACTTCCGGACCGAAGGAGACCTGGAAGACCAGGATCTTGTCGGCATCCGGATGTTTCTTGCATTCCAGGACTTCACCGACCCGCAGTTCCATCTTCTCGAAATCCGCGAAATCGATCGTATCCTTGTGTTCCAGTTTCTCCGGAACATCTCCCAGATACTCGTGGACTTCTTCCATCGTCTTTTCCGGATCCAGACGCGCAAACAGCGGCTCCGGTTTCTCCGTGACCTTGTTGCATTCGTATGCACCGAATTCAGACAGAGAATCGTAATCTCTGCGATCGGTATTGATCTGTTCATAGACTCTCAGGCTCGTTTCCGGCATGAACGGTTCCATCAGGACAGCACCGAAACGGATGCCTTCCAGGAGGTTGTAGAGGACCGTGTTCAGTCTCGCCTTCTGCGCTTCATCCTTCGCGAGTGTCCAAGGAGCTGTTTCGTCGATGTATTTGTTGCATCTGCGGAAGAGTTCCATGATCGCTTCGATCGAATCGCCGACTCTCAGCTGATCCATCTTTTCATCCACCGTCTTCACCGTATTCAGGATCGCTTCCTTGAATTCAAGATCCAGAGGTTCTTCGACGAAGTCTTTATTCAGCTGACCGCCGAAGTACTTGTTGGTCATGGCGATCGTACGGTTGACCAGGTTTCCGTAGACGTTGGCCAGATCGGAATTGATCCGTTCGATGATCAGTTCCCAGGTGATCGTTCCGTCCTGGGCAAACGGCATCTCATGCAGGGAGTAGTATCTCACCGCATCGACACCGAAGAATTTCACGAGATCGTCCGCATAGATCGCATTTCCTCTGGACTTGGAGATCTTATCTTCTCCCACCAGCATCCAAGGATGACCGAAGACCTGTTTCGGAAGAGGTACATCCAGTGCCAGCAACATGATCGGCCAGTAGAGAGTATGGAAACGGATGATGTCCTTGCCGATCAGATGAAGGTCTGCCGGCCAGTACTTCTTGTACAGTTCCCCGTGGTTTCCGTCCACATCGTAACCCAGTCCGGTGATATAGTTGCTCAAGGCATCGATCCAGACGTAGACGACATGCTTCGGATCGAAATCGACCGGGATGCCCCATTTGAAAGACGTTCTGGAGACACACAGATCCTGAAGGCCCGGCTTCAGGAAGTTGTTGACCATCTCATTCTTTCTCGATTCCGGCTGAATGAATTCTTCATGGTCGTTGATGTATTCTTCCAGTTTCTTCTGATACTTGCTGAGCTTGAAGAAGTAGGATTCTTCCTTCTCTTTATGAACTTCTCGGCCGCAGTCCGGACACTTTCCGTCGACCAGCTGAGAGTCCGTCCAGAAGGACTCGCACGGCGTGCAGTACCATCCTTCATATTCACTCTTGTAGAT
>CADCRE010000009.1 GCA_902803785.1 uncultured Erysipelotrichaceae bacterium | reverse complement strand
GTTGAGATCGATAGTAGAACAGTAGATATAGAGGTCTTCCCCATAGATCACGAAGCTCGGTTCTCCGATGCCCCAGCCCTGAGGATCGCCGGTATATTCGATGATCGGTTCAGGATCTCCTCCCCATCCTGTTCCGTTCCATTTCTCAAACGGTCCGTCAGGATATTCACTTCTTGCGACAAACAAGGAATTGTTCATACCGTCCGCTTCATAATCATAGGTCCCGGTATAACCGAGATAATAATAGCCGTTCATATATATGACCGCCGGATCACAGACCGAACACTGATCTTTCGACCCAGGGGTCGGTCTCAATACCGTCTGTTCATAGGACCAGTCTTCTCCGTTCTCGGAATGACGGTAGGTGATCCAGTCCCATTGTGTAGAATTGTTTCCCGGAGAAGAGAACCACGCATCCATGGATCCGTCTTCATATTCGATGATCGACGGACCGTATCTGTAGTAATCCTCATCCGCATAGAAAATGACCTGTCCCTCATCCGGAACTTCGATCCTGGCGCCTTCCCTCTCTTCCGTATCGTTCTTTTCTTCCTCCGTGATCTCTATCACCTCAGGAAGCGGAACTACCTCTTCTTCCGTCTTCTGACAGGAACACAAAAGAAAAACGACTATGAATGCTGCAATAATCTTTTTCATACATCTCTATTATAATCGTTACTCTTCGTTTATGACAAACTCACATCCGCCTGCTTTCCAGGCGGATCATCGTATCCAGCAGGATCATCCGGACTTCTTCCGCATGACCCAGATCCCTTATGATCTCATCCCTGTCCGTTTCATCGATATCCGCTTTGCGGATAAACAATGAATCTTTCTTATGAAACCACTTGCCTCTTTTTCTGCATATCTCATCCAGTAATGAGTATTCTTTTTCCGAAAACAGCTGAAGGTTCAGAAGACCTTCCAGCTGTTCGATCTCCCTCAGCAATCCATAAAGATCCTCCATCCTGTCCTTTCCTTCCAGAGTACCGTAATACTCCGCATACAGACAGGCATGGATCCCTCTCAGATAGCGCTCGATCAGTCGATAGCGCTTCTTTAACCTTTCTAGAATACCGTCTGTTCTGTCGATCCTGTTCATCTTTGTAAAGACCCGATGCAGCAGTATGTCAATTCGTTAGATATCGTACATGAATGTCTTGTTCTGTCAGCATAGAAAAGCATTGCGCTTAGGCTGCATCGGGCAAGTTCAGTATATGAAAACGGAACTCACCTTCTACTAACAAAAAACCATCCCTCAGGGATGGATGTATTCACTTTGGTGGAGCTTACCGGGATCGAACCGGCGACCTTCTGATTGCGAACCAGACGCTCTCCCAGCTGAGCTAAAGCCCCACGTACTTTTCTATTATAAATCATAATTGAAAAAACGGAAGACATGTTATGATGGAAACGATGTACAAACTTATCGCCTGCGATCTGGATGAAACGCTCCTGACGACAACGGATCCGCATGTCTCAAAGGTCAATGCGGATGCCGTAAAGAAACTGAGATCTCTCGGAGTCAAATTCGTTCCGGCTACCGGAAGGAATTTTCTGACGATCAAAGAGACATTGGAAGAACTGGATCTCTATGACAGAGAGAATGAATATGCGATCTCATTGAACGGAGCCGTCCTTTCGGAGAACCACAATGACCGAATCCTCTACTTTCACGGGATCGATTTCGATCTGGTCAAAGAGATCTACGAACGTTCCAAACAGTATGATGTCGGCTTGCATGTATATACCGATACGGAGACCTATGTAAAGGATCTTCCGGTCTATGAAAAAGAGATCCTGAGCGATCGGGGACTCGATTTCATCGAATTCAATGACATCGAAGAATTCAGAGACAGGAAGCTCGCCAAGATCCTCTATATCAATAGAGATTACAATTATCTGAAGAAAGTGGAACAGGACTTCACCGATATCCTGGACTGTGTGGACCTCTCCTATTCCTCCAACCGCTACTTCGAATTCAATGCAAAAGGCGTCAATAAGGGAAACGGCCTCAGAAAACTGTGTGAGATCCTGAATATCGACCTGTCGGAAGTGATCGCCATCGGTGACAATTTCAATGACCTGACGATGATCGAAGCGGCAGGGCTGGGCGTCGGCGTCGCCAATGCGATCCCGGGCATGAGAGAACACTTCGATGTGATCACGAAGAATGACTGCGGACACGGTGCAGTCGCGGAAGTGATCGAAAGATTCATTTTCAATCAAAAGTAAAAGGCTCTTTCGAGCCTTCAGAGGACTATATGATACAGACGTCGTAGAGTCCTTTTTCTTTTAATACCTTCTCCAGGAGATCGCCGATGTGATCGGAGATGTCTGCGACATGGATATTCCTGGATTCCAGATAGGCGATCTTGTCGGAAGCGGAACCTCCCTTTCCGGAGACGACCGCACC
>CADCRE010000008.1 GCA_902803785.1 uncultured Erysipelotrichaceae bacterium | reverse complement strand
GGTAATTCCAATGGCGTATCTCCCAGTTCTTCAAACAGGAGATCCAGTACTTTCCTGAGGTCTTCCTCGTTGTTCTGATAGCTGAAGAGGTAGATCCCGACCGGTAATCCCGCTTCCTTGGCTTTCCGGATGTTTTCTTTGAATTCTTTATCCAATGTGAGTTTATCCCCATGGGAGAAGCCCAGTCTCATCATAACGAACTCACAGCCGGCTTCCTTTACCTTTTCGAAGTCGATGGAATCCTGCCATTCGGAGACATCGATCCCGAAATGTCTGCCTTCACCTGCGTAGTCTTCCATGAAGTCAGCGAATTCATATCCTTCCCGCTCCCAGTCTTCCTCTTCGGGGTATTCATTTACGACAGTCACCGTGAAATCCCATTCGTTGACGTTGCCTGAAGCATCCGTCAGCTTCACATGGAGCGGGTATTCTCCGAGCCTGTGAGTATCGACCGTTCCTTCGACTTCCAGTTTCGGGGAAGGATCCGCATTGTCTCCGTAGCCGATGAAATCGTGGATATCGAAGGTCGATCCTCTGGTGATGATGGAACCATAACCCGCATTGAGGACTAAAGGTTCTTCGAGGTCTCTGACGATGACCGGGTAGGAAGAGACGGAAACGTTGTTCGAATCATCGGTCGCCGTCACATGGACAGTGTATGTTCCGGAACGTTTCGGATCGTAGTCCGTTTCAAAAGACAGAGTCCCTTCGTTGACCCTGATATTTTCCTTCATGTCTTCTTCGGTATATTCTTCTTTCGGATCTCTGTATACCGGGGCATTGAGGATCTCGATCTCGGGAGGCCTCGTGTCGGTGACTCCGTAAGAAAAGACCGCATCCCTTTCGAAAGGTCCCTTCTTTACCGTGTAATGAAAGGAAAAGATGCCGGTCTCATCGGTATACAGTGTTTCGTTTTCCGGGAAGATCTGTCCGTTGGATCTCGTGATGAAATCCATTGCGTTATAGGATTCTCCCCTCTCCAGGATCGTATGTTCCTGCGCAAAAGAGATATATGGGGTCATGAAAACGATGCCTGCGATCAGTGCGATCACAGCCAGGATGAAATAGATCCTGTACCGTTTCCCCTCGTTCATTATTTCAGCCTTCCGTATTCCTCTCCGGTCAGTGCGTGTTTTCCTGCTTCACAGGTCATCTCAAATCCCGCATCTTCACTGAACAGCAGCACGATGTCGCTTCCTCCGAACAGGAAGTAGCCCATCGGATCGCCTTTTCTGACTTTTTAACCGACTTTGATATCGTCTTCAAAATTCACGGAAGAGACTTCGCACATGCCGATCGGAACGATGGCCATGAGTCCTCCGTGATCCAGTTCCAGGATGATGACGGCTCTTGTCTCCAGGGATTGCCAGGAATAGGAATCGGAGAAGTGCTCCACGTAGCGTTTTATGCCAGGATCCCAGGTGATGATCCCGCCCGGGGCATCGTCTGCCGGGATGGCGTAGATCTCTTTTACGGTCCCGTCTGCCGGAAAGTGATAACGGTGATAGTCGTTCACATCCAGCAGGGTGTGGGTCATCACGCCGTTGCCAAAACAGTCTTTGTATTCACTGTTGAGAAGCAGGGACGATACATCTTTCAAAATACCTGTCTTGATCGCGATCCCATGGCTCATCAGTTCATCGTCCATGACGATCTTATGATCCGGATCGATAGACCACGGTCCCTGAGGGACGGAGTCTGCCGGGAAGACGATCACGGAAGGATCTTGAGGAGAAGCGATCGGACGTCTGGACAGATCTTTCAGTCTTCTCGCAAAGAAGTCGTTGAAACACTTCCAGTTGGAAGGATCTTCATAGGTGTCGTCATCCAGATGGAAATCGGGATTCTGTAATGCGTTTTTATAGTATTCTTCGTTCCAGGAGATCTCTTCATTGAGGTAGAAGCCGTACTGCGACATAAAGCGGATCAGCCAGCTGCGGAACGGTTCATGATACATCAGGGAATTGTGATAGTAGCCTTTGTCTTTCAGTTCTTCCAGCGGCTGATCGCAGACGAAATAGAAACAGCCCATACTCTGGTCGATGAGGTCATAGAGTTTATGATAGTTCCCGTCTTTTGTGATCGCCCAAGGCATGGCTTTATAGGAATGATCCAGAAAATCGTAGTAGGATCCCAGAGAATCTACCGGATTGGAATCCGGATCGGGGTTTAGTTCATGTGCCTGTTCAATGGACTTCAAAAGAAGTCTCTTCAGTTCATCATCGTGTTCGATCAGAAGGATCAGATCTTCTACGATCGCTTCATGACCGCTCTGTCTGTGATCAGTCGTGGTCATAAGGTTTCCTTTCCAGAAGAAGGTATTCCATAGTGTCCTTCTTCATCGCTTCGGTCTTTACGATGGCGATCCCCTCTCCAAGGACGATCGCCGCTTCGGTGCTCATTCGTGCATATTGCAATGCATCCTGTATTGCTGTCTGTATACCATCGATGTAAGGATCGGTGGACAGGATAATACATTCTTCCTCGTGATCTTTCGTATATTTGAGAAAGTCCTTTTCCCTGGACAGGTCATGGGAAGAAAGGACGATCTTTTTCGGATCCAGAAGGTTTTCACTGTCATGAGAGAAACGGTCCAATGCTTTGTAGCGCTTTTTGGGATCGTTCAGTTCATGGAGGAGGCGTTCCCTTCTGTCCCTGCGGATAAAAGATCCAACGAATTCAGATTCATTCATTCAGGAGATCCTGCAGCTGTTTTTTGATCTTTTCGATGACACGGATGTTGCGGTCGACCTTGGATATGGCTTCACTGATCCTTCCCTGGACGACGACGTCCGCAAAGACGAGTCCTTCGAAGAAATAATCCGAGAAAGACAGGAAATCATCCAGTTTGAGATCGAGATCGAAGACATCGTCCAGCTGGTCCCTGAAATTCTCCAGTGCGATCCTGGCTTCATCCATATCCCTTTGCGCATTCAGCATCTTCCTTCTCTTGATCAGAGTGGAGAAGAATCCTCCGCCCATGATGTCGAAAACGCCCCAGCGTTCTGCGCTTTTCAATCTTTTACGGGCTGACTGTAGCTTTTCCAGAGCCTCTGTCGCCGCATCGATCGCTTCATAAACTTCACTGTTATTTGCCATAAACACCTCAGATGGAATAAGAACCGTCTTCGTTATGATGCAGATGGGCTTCATAGAAGCACGTAAGTGCATCGATCATATGATTCACGTCTTTCACTCCTGCCGTCTCGATCGGTGAATGCATGGCCCACTGGGCCAGTCCGATATCGACGGAAAGAAGGGAGACGTGTGTGTTGGAGATATTGCCTAAAGTCCCTCCGCCGCGGATGCCTGTCTTGTTCGCATAGACCTGATAAGGAACTTTATGTTCATTCAGAAGTTTCTTGAACAGGGCTGCGGACAGGGAATCGGTCACATAGGACTGGGAGGCATTGTATTTGATGACGACGCCCTCGTTGAGTTTCGGAGCGTTGTGTTCATCATACAGATCCGGATGGTTCGGGTGGATGCCGTGCGCATTGTCGCAGGACATCAGGAAACCCTGTTCCAGGAGTTCGGAATAGTTCAGTGAAAGATCGTCGCAGATCTTCTTTAAAGTCAGTTCCAGGAAATCGGAATCGGCACCCTGAATGGTGGAAGATCCTACTTCTTCGTTGTCGAAGGAGGCGTAGACGTTAATATTTCTGTCATTGTTTCCTTTCAGGAATGCCTGCAAGGAAGTGTAAGCACATTCGAGATTGTCGATATGACCGACCGTGAAGAATTCCTTCTCTGAGCCCCACGTATAGCCCTTCTGCAGCGGATAAAGATATAAATCGAAACCTAATATGTTTTCCTTGTTTTGGTTCAGTTTCGAGCTTAAATAAGCCTCAAAATCGAAGTCCTTGTTTAAGGACACGACCGGAGCCATATCCTTCAGAAGATCGATCGGCTTGTCTTCCAGTTCACGGTCCAGATGCGGAGCCATGGATGGTATGATACAGAACGGATCTTCATCGATGAAGTTCTGCGTGAAGACTCTTCCGTTCTCATTGAGAGTCACTCTTCCCGCCAGGGAAAGCGGACGGTCGAACCATCCTCTCTTCAGCATCCCGCCGTATTTCTCCACATTGAGTTTGACTCCCTCATCGGTCACGATGATGGGATTCGGTTTCAGTTTCATGGACGGACAGTCCGTATGGGAAGCAGCGATATGTAAAGATGGATCGGAAAGATCCGTTCCCGTTTTGAATGCGATCACGGAGGATCCGTTTCTGGTGAGAAAGTACTTCTTTCCCTTTTCGATCTTCTGTCTCTTCAGTTCTTCAAAACCTTCTTTTTTGAGAAGTTCTTCTATGGAAGCGACCGCTCCGAAGGCGGTCGGTGAATGATCGATGAAATGCAGCAGTTCGTTTATCATATGAGGTTCTTCTTTCTAAGTCTGTCAGACAGAAACATAAGTAATAAGACTATGGCCGTGAACAGGACGACGGTCAGCAGGAAACTGATCGGATCGAAACTGATCTTTGCGGTATCGGCCTGATCCGGTGTCATCCCGTAGGTATGGAAGACATCGAGCCCGAATCCTCTCTCATCAAGACATTCCCCGCCCCACATCTTCACCGCGAGAAGAAGATGTCCCGTCTTCCGAAAGTGGGCGTAGTTGACCCAAAGCCCCAGGAAGGTCGGGACCAGAGAGATCAGAAATGCGATCAGGATCTTTTTCATAGTTTTTGGCCCAGTATCCTTTCAAATTCCGGTTTCAGACCGGTATCTTTTCCGGTGACGAAGTAGTTCTGAGGCATATCGTAGCCCGGGAGCGGATTGCCTTCGACGATGACCGGTCCGTGATCGGAGATCGCGATATCCCAGCCCACATAACGCACGTGCGGTTCCACTCTGGCTGCTTTCAGGCACAGTTCAAGAGCTTCTTTGAAATACGGGATCCTGAAACCAATCAGTTCCATCCCGGAATCCGGATGGTGGGTATAGGTCGTGATCGTCTTGTCGGACCAGCACGGATGATCGATGATGCCGTCTTTGGATAACACGGTATAGATCCCTCCCGATCAGACATTGTCTACCGACATGCCCTGTAAACCGATCCTGAGGATCGCATACATCACATGCGGTGTATCATTCTTATCCAGAACAGTCGTGACTCTCACCG
>CADCRE010000007.1 GCA_902803785.1 uncultured Erysipelotrichaceae bacterium | reverse complement strand
ATCATCGCTGCCGGTATCAAGGGCATGAACATCCGTAACTCCTTCACCTGCAAGTGCAAGGACGGTATCTGCCGCAAGTGTTACGGACGCAACATGGCTACCGGCAAGCTGGTCGAATCCGGCGAAGCGATCGGTATCATGGCTGCACAGTCCATCGGTGAACCGGGTACTCAGCTGACCATGCGTACCTTCCACTCCGGCGGTGTCGCAAACGCGAACGACGATATCACACAGGGTCTCCCACGTGTCGAAGAACTGTTCGAAGCTCGCTGTCCGAAACATCCGGCTGTTCTGGCAAAGATCGCCGGTGAGATCACAAAGGTCGAAGAACAGGAAGACCATTCCTGGGTGATCGAGATCTCCAACGAAAAGGAGACCATCCCTCACAAGATCGGTATCTCACAGACGATCAGAGCATGGATCAAAGTCGGTGAACAGGTCAGAGCCGGTGCGAAACTGACGGAAGGCAACGTTGACCCGAAGGAACTGTTGAGCATCGCCGGTGTACAGGCAGTCCAGAACTACATCCTCAAGGAAGTAAAGAAGGTCTACGCCGTGACCGGTATCGATATCTCCGACAAGCACGTCGAAGTGATCATCAAACAGATGCTGAAGAAAGTCATTATCATCGAACCGGGTGATTCTGAATTCTCAGCAGGACAGACGATCTCTTTGAAGAGACTGACGGATATCAACAACAAGCTGTTCTTCGAAGGAAAGAAGATGGCCGGATTCGGTCCGCTGCTTCTGGGTATCTCGAAGTCATCTGTCGAGACGGATTCCTTCCTGTCTGCCGCATCCTTCCAGGAGACCACAAAGGTCTTAACGGATGCTGCGGTGAACGGAAAGACCGATAACCTCTTCGGTATCAAGGAAAACGTCATCATCGGTAAGCTGATCCCGGCCGGTACAGGTTCGAAGTTCGAAAGAGAAACGACGAAACTGATCGAAGCCAGAGCGGCTGAACTCGATGAGATCAGAGAAGAAAAACTTCTCGCAGCGCAGGAGGAGTCTTCTCTTCCTAGCGATGTGACCGGCAGAGACGATGAAGATGACGACTCTGTGGAAGAAGAAGTTCTGACAGAGACGGAAGAAGTTTCTGAAGAAGAAGAAGAATAAACAGACGAAAGGCGTGAGTGATCACGCCTTTTTCTGTGGGTCTATTCTATATGACGGGGATCTACCACATCGGGGTATAGTTTCCGTCTTCTTTATATTCACTGTCCATCAGGATGAAATACTGCCATGACTTGCTTCCAAGCTGTTCGAAGGATTCAACGGTCCTGTCGTAACAGGTGTTCTTGAGGCCGGATACGAGGTTGTCGCTGATCCAGATATGTTCCTCATCGACGCCGATGACGATGCCGATATGGGAGGCAAATCCGACGAGATCGCCGGCTTTGATCCGATCGGACTTCAGTAACTCTTCATCGATCATGGCGAGTTCACCCAGTTCCGTCATTCCGTGGCTTCCCGGACCTCCGGCACCGAGATCCCCAAGATCGAAACCGCCGTTGTAGTAGCACCAGGAAACATGACCGGAACAGTCAAGTCCGTTCGGTCTTTTCATCAGATACATTCTGGAACCGATATCCGCCGGAACGAATCCGTCATAGAGATAGTAATCGTCCAGACTGTGGTCGTCGGTCGTGTCTTCCAGGAAGTACTGTCCCCAGTAGGCGGGACCGTAACGGGAGATCGAGATATCTGCGAATTTATCTTCGCTGAGGTAGAGACCTTTATGATAGTATCTGCCTTCGCCGTCGATCTGGACGGCAGAAGCGGGATCGAGACGTCCGCTTTCCGAGAAGTAGGCGAGCTTGTATGGGAATTCCAACGCCAGGAATCTGGCGGCTGCGACGACACCGGCTCTGGTCTGATATCCGGCTTCTTCGATCTTGCGTTCCAGGACTTCGTCCAGCATGTGTGCTTCTTCTTCGGTACAGATCGTTTCTTTCAGGAACGGTTTCTTTGAACTGTCTTCTTCCGGAAGAGTATAGAGATCGGTCACGGTGATCGGGAAACTTTCTTTAATGTCACCGGAAGATACGGTGATCGTCGTCGTTCCGGGAGACTTGCACAGGATATCTCCACCCAGGATCGATGCGACGTCCGGATCGGAAGAATCGATCTGTATCGGATCGCCGGTCCCCGCTATGACAGTCGAGAGGTCCAGCGCTACGATCTGATCGATCGGATAGAAAGGATAGAAATCGTTGTCTATCTTTAAGGAAAGGGTCTTATCCAGGATAGATGGAGTATCGACGACATGTCCGAATTCATCCTTCACATGGATATAATATGTCCCCGGTTCCAGTCGGATCTCTTTCTGATCGAATGTCTTCCATTCTGTCTCTCCGTCTGCGGATTCCTTATGGTCGACTGCGATCTGATGTCTGCTGTTGAAGAGATTGCGGTTGTCGATATCGACGGAGACCGTGAAACTTTCTTCATCAAAGGACAGGAGCTCATAGTTCACGGACGGAGTCGCGATGAGGTTCCACAGGAAAAAGAGCGCTGCGATCAGTAATACAGAAACAAACAGGATCAGAAGCTTCTTTTTTTTCATATCATCAAAAGTATAACACATTCAAATCAGACATCCTGTTTTATCCTATATCGGTATAAAAACAGACAGGATCACAGGGATGAAAAAGGATCATTCCCAAGAATAACTGAAATAATTTTCAGGGAATGATGATTTTATGAAAAAAATGAGCGTTTCTGTTACAGGAGACCTTGAAATTACGGAAGATGTCATATTAAAATTTAGAAAAGGCTTGGAAAAGAAGAGTAGCTTATCCAAAGAGCGTAGAGAGTCTTCGGTCGGTGAAAGAAGATGTCGGAGGGTGAGGGAAGATGGTCTTGGAGCTGCCGGTTCGATATGAGAGCCGGACGTCATGCACACGTTACCGTGCTAGGATATGTTTGTATCTGAAAGAGGTGTAGAAATACACGAATTAAGGTGGTAACACGATGATAAGTCGTCCTTATGGGCGGCTTTTTTGTTTCTAAGCCCCGGGATACAAATGAAGTGTAATAAGAAGGGAGAAAAAAAGATGAAAAAGATTATTGCATTATTAGTGGTATTGCTTACGTTATGCGCCTGTGGGCAGAAAAGCGATGACCAGGGAAGCAACCCTGTCAATCCGCACGGTTACGAGATCGTGGCGATCGAAGCCGGACAGCTTCCGCTGACTCTTCCGGATGTGGATGCAGCCGTCATTAACGGCAACTATGCACTGGAAGCGAAACTGAATGAGACGAACCCGGCAGTCGAGATCGAAAAGTTCGACGCGGAAACGAGCGTAAAGAGAACGAACTATCTGGCTGTCAAACAGGGAAATGAAGATTCCGACAAGACGAAGGCTCTGGTCGCAGCGATCACCAGCCAGGAAGTCCTCGACTATATCAACAATACCTATCAGGGTGCTGTCATCCCATCCTTCATCGATGCGGAAGGGAATACGGTAAACGGCGGTGAGATCCCGACAGCCGGAGATGACAATGTGATCCGTGTCGGTGCGACACTGGTGCCTCACGCAGAGATCCTCAAGGATGTCGTTGCGAAAGTCCTGGCGGAAAAGGGCTGGACATTGGAGACAGTGGAATTCAATGACTACGTCTTGCCGAACACGACTCTGGAAGAGGGTGAACTGGATGCCAACTACTTCCAGACACTGGGCTATCTGAAGAACCAGAACGAAGAAGGCGGCTTGCATCTGGCTGCAGTCGTCGGTGTCCATATCGAACCGATGGGCGTCTACTCCAAGAACGTCAAAGCTCTGAGCGAACTGCCTGACGGTGCTGTCATCGGCGTTCCGAACGATACCGACAACTACGGCAGAGCGATCGATCTGCTGAATGCGCTTGGACTGCTGAACGGTGCTCCGACGGATCCGGCGAAGATCAACGAGATCAACCGATAAGGAAATGAAATGACAGCAGTACCTTCGGGTACTGCTGTATCTGTGAGAATATGATCGAATTAAGAAATGTAAAGAAGAATTTTGATGATCTGGAGGTCCTGAAAGATATCTCGATGACGATCTGCGATCACGAGATCTACGGGATCATCGGGCAATCCGGTGCCGGAAAGAGCACTCTTTTACGCTGTATCAACGGACTGGAAGACTATCAGTCCGGAGAGATCCTGGTCAACGGTGAGAAAGTCACTCTGGAAGACAAGAATAAACTGAGACAGATGCAGAAGAATATGGGGATGATCTTCCAGAACTTCAATCTGCTGAACCGTCTGGATGTCTATGACAACGTCGCCCTTCCGATGAAATTCTGGGGGATGAAGACGAAGACTCCCGAAGCGAAGAAAAAGATCGAAGGTCTGATCGAACTGGTCGGACTTTCCGACAAGATCCACGCCAGACCGAGAGAACTTTCCGGCGGACAGAAACAGCGAGTGGCGATCGCCAGAGCTCTGGTCCTGGATCCGCAGATCCTGCTTTGCGATGAGGCGACGTCCGCACTGGACCCCGCCATTACGAAGGAGATCCTCGATCTGCTTCAGAAGATCAATAAGGAGATGGGGATCACGATCGTCGTGGTCACGCATCAGATGGAAGTCGTCAAACAGATCTGTGAGAGAGTTTCGTTCCTGAAGAACGGAAAGGTCCTGGCGGAAGGAAGACCGGAAGAACTGTTTGTAAAACCGATCCGGGAAGTGAAACAGTTCCTGCAGGAAGAGAGCGGACATCTGCCGAGTGAAGGTGTGAATATCCAGCTGTTCTTCACGGATGAAAGTTCCGACGATCCGGTGATCACGATGATGGCGAGAGCCCTCAATGTGGATTTCAGTATCTGTTGGGGAAAACTGGAAGATTTCCGTTCCAATGTGTTTGGATCTCTGGTGATCAATGTGAAAGAAGAAGACAGGGAGAAGGTCTGTGCCTACCTGGATGAGAAGAAAGTGCTTTGGGAGGTGCTGTAGATGTGGGATGTGATCACTCATGCAACAACGCAGACGTTATATATGGTGTTCTGGTCGACGCTGTTTTCCGTGATCCTCGGCTTCCTGCCGGCGATCGTCCTGACTCTGACGGCACCGGACGGACTTCGTCCGAACAGGATCGTCTATGAGACACTGAGCCTCATCGTCAATATCTTCCGCTCCTTTCCGTTCATCATCCTGCTGGTGATCATCATTCCGTTCACCCGCTTTGTGGCCGGACGTTCGATCGGAACGACGGCAGCCATCGTACCATTGACGGTATCGGCGATCCCTTATATCGCCAGAGTCTTCGAGACGAGTCTGCGTGAAACCGATCCCGGTGTGATCGAGGCTGCGCGGTCTTTCGGGGCTTCCGACTGGCAGATCCTGTTCCGGGTCTACATCAAGGAAAGTATCCCGAGGATGCTGAACGGCGTGATCCTGCTGGTGATCTCCTTGATCGGCTATTCCGCTATGGCAGGAACGGTCGGCGGAGGCGGATTGGGCGATATCGCGATCCGTTACGGCTATCAGTCCTATAACACGGAATACCTTCTGATCTGTTCCGTGATCCTGATCATCTTCGTCCAGCTGATACAGATGCTGGGAAATCACCTGTATAAGAAACTGTCCTGATATGAAAAAGCTCGATCTGTTCATACCTTCCGAAAGAGATACTCAGATCCCTGTTTCGATCACGGAGGCTGAAGGAAAAGGCGGACTTCTGATCCTGGTCCACGGATTCAAGGCGGAACGAAACGAAAACGGAAGGTTCTCGGATGTTGCGGAATTTGCTTCGGAACACGGTCTCTATTCTATCCGTATGGATCTTCCGGGAAACGGAGAGTCAAAGGAACCGTTTGAGAATTATTCTCTGGAATCCTGTCTGCAGGATGTGGAGAACTGTTACCGATATATGAAGGATCATTACGAGATCGATGAAAACCTCCTGTTCCTTCTCGGTTACAGTATGGGCGGAAGGATCATCTCTCTGTTTTGGGAAAGACATCCGGAATTCAGACATCTCATCTTCTGGGCGGGATGCAACAGGAAATATACAGCAGAAGACCGCTTCCTCGAACAGGACCTGGGAAAACTGAAAGAAGAAGGTGACAGGCAGGGGATTTGCACATTTTACGACATCTTTACGGGAGAAATGAACCGTATGTCACCTCAATTCGTTCATGATCTTCTGGAAAAAGACGCATTGAACTGTTTAAAAGATTTCCCGGGGAAAGCATTGATCCTCCAGGGAGACAGAGATCAGACGATCGAAGTCGAAAACGGCCAATGGATCTACGATTCCCTATTTTCTGCACAGGAGAGAAGACTGGTCATGATCCACGGAGCTGACCACGGTTTCGGACTTTGGGATGGCAGAACGGAAGATAATGAAAAACTCTTGAAAATAACAAACGGTTTTATTGAGGAATGTATCCGTTTTCATCAGTGTTCATTATTGAAAACAGAAAAACAATAGTGATAATATGATAACGTCCATGAAGAGTACGGGAGAGACAAGCTCTATGAACGTACAGCAACCTTGAGAAGGTGCTAAAGCTTGAACGATGGGTCTATCTGCATATCAAAGCCCATCGTAGATGGGCTTTCTTGATGGGAGAATAGAAGGGGAGAAATATTATGAAAAAGAAAAGTCTCGGTGCTAAACTTCTCGGAACCTGGAACACCAAAACGATCGTCGGTGTTGCCGTTGGTGCCGCTCTGTTCGCTGTATTGATCGACTTTGTCGGAATCAAGGTCGCT
>CADCRE010000006.1 GCA_902803785.1 uncultured Erysipelotrichaceae bacterium | reverse complement strand
TAAAAACAGAGCTTTCGCTCTGCGGGTGAGACAGGATATAACCCGATACTTCCCCTGCCCCGGGACAAGTTTTTACGGCTTCCCAGAATTGCGTTCTCCGTCCGAAACCGAAACATCGAGATCAAACAAAAACGGATAACAAAATAACAAACATTCCCAAACTGTGAACCGGATCTGATTGAATATTGGAAAAAGCGGGAAGTCCGAGGGAAAAGCCTTATCCTTCGATATCGACTTCGAATTCTTCTGTCTGGTTGACTCTGTCAAGAGACAGCTGGATGGCCTGTACTCTCGAAAGATCTCTTTCATACATCTTCTCGACCTCTTCCGGATCGTAGTTGAGATACTGGTATTCCGCAATGTCTCTTCTGGCGGCGCTCATACCGGAAAGACGTGTCTTGTTTCTGGCCTTGCGCATCATATCCAGACGCGGGAGCTTGTTGTTGAGCTGAGCCATCTCCACGAGTGCCGCATCGATGGTGATCCCGATCGGAAGCACCGTTGTCGTATTGAAGACGTTCAGCGCATGCTTCAGGATACGGATCTTTCCGTCGACCTCATCGATCTGCGCATTGTATTCCCCGAAATCATAAGCCGGGATATCTTCCTTCTCGTCTTCGGCCAGGACATAGGTACTGTCGTTGGCCTCTCTCTGCAAGAGATACTGTTTCCTGTCTTCCAGGGTCCTGATCATCTTGTTTGCTGCTGCGGATGTAAGTTTCATAACTGCCTTCTTTCTCTATTTTTTCAGGATAAAACCGTCTTTGCATTCCAGAGGGAGAAAGACGGGGTGTTCCTTTTTGAACGTATTCGGATAATGCAGAGTCAGCTGATACTGCCCTTTCAGATCGCGGAAGATCATTCCGTGACCGCCGTCATGGTCGTAGAGGAGTTCCTCTTCCACTTTCCAGTTTCCGTTAATCTCATCATTGTCGGAATGGGCGATCGCTTCGACATAACCGGTCTTCGTGGTGGTCGACCACAGCATATGCAGTCTCCCTTCTTCCGTACGGATCAAAAACGGTCCGTCAGTCACGTAGTTGCGGAACAGGACTTTCTTTACGAACGGTCTTGCGGAAGATCCCGCAAACAGGGTCACAGGTCCACCGACACTTTCCTTCAGATCATCGCTCAGGCGGATCGCACAGACTGTTCCGTCATGGATCTGACGCCATTCGTGACAGAACACCATATACGGCCTGCCCTCTTTGTCGAAGTACAGGGTCCCGTCCAGACATCTCCAGTCCTTCGGAGTGACGTATCCGTCCGAATACATCTGGAACGGTCCCATTGGCGAATCGGCGACCAGAACGGCCGTTCCCAGTTCCTTATGAAGGCCCGCAAATGTCGCAAACATGTAGAAACGGTCACGGTAGAAGTATACTTCCGGTGCCCAGTAGTACTTCCTGCTTTGAAATCCCTCAGGACGGTGAAAGATTTCGAACGGTCCTTCCCAGTTCTCAAGATCCGTTCCGGTATAGACGTCGAAACCGTAAGCCTCTTTCGCAAAAGCGGTCTCGCCTCTGGTACCGTACAGATAATAGACTCCCTCATGTACAAGCACATAAGGATCGCGGATATTGATCTCTTCTGTTTTCATATACTCTCCCACATTTACTGAAATGCTTCATCCGGAATGACGAGACCGTCCTCATGTACGATCTCTTTCAGGCTGTCACAGCCTTCAAAGGCATGAGCCCGGACCTTCCGGATCCCTTTTCCCAGAACGACCTTCTGCAGTTTCCTGCAGTCCTTGAATGCATAAGGCGGGATCGTCGTCACCCGATCGGGAATGACGATCTCTTCGATACTGCAGCGGACAAAGGCGTACTGCCAAAGGTTCTGCAGGCTTTGAGGCAAAATGACTTCTCTCAGGTTCTCACAGCCGTCGAACAGGAAACCGCCGATGTCTTCGACTCCTTCCGGAATGATGACTCTCTTTATTTCTTTGTGTCCTTTAAACAGGGAATCGAACAGGATCGTGACCCTCTGATCATGGTAAACGGACGGGATCTCTACCGTCTCCAGATCCCCTTTGTATCCCATGATGGTGAAAGTCTCGTTGTCGTTCTGTTTGAAACAGTATTCTTCCACGAACGGTCAGCACCCTTTTCTGCCGTTCTTGTGGTCTTCGATCGAACAGACGATCTGCGAACCGTATTCGATCAGACCCACATCGGAAGGTTCGATGGTCACCGTTCCGTCTTCCAGAACGAAAGCCGGAATCCCGACATCACCGATCTGCTTGCAATAGTCGAAGACAGGACTGGTATCCCTCAGCCTCGTGAAAGCGGACATATTACTGATGTTTTCACCGATATTGATATATTCGAATTCATCTTCCCTTCCCTTGATCTGTTCATGGACGAAGTCGCAGTAAGGACAGGTAGGCATTCCGTAGATCTTGATCATAGTTATCTCCTTTCAGATATTTACTGTTTTATCCCCTTCAGGAATCCGTCGATCCTGGAGAGGTAGTCCGGAGCTTCATCGTAGACTCCGTGACCGTAGCCTTCATAGATGTAGTATTCGCAATTCAACGCATTCACGATGTCGTAGGAGCTCTGAACGCCGACGACCCTGTCTTCTCCCGCTCCCAGCACAAACACCGGACAGGAGATCCGATCCAGTTCCTCCTTCACGCTGAAATCTTTGATCGCATCGATGGAGACGATGAAGTTCTCATAGTTGAGTTCACTTGCGCCCTCTCCCGAAGAAAGGATGATGTCTCTGTATGTCTCAAAGAAAGACGGCGTATATACATTCTCTCCAAAGGACTTCATCAGTCCGTTCAGATCTCTCTTCTCTGCCAGATCTCTCCATGTCTTCAATCCCGTCTGATCGAGATCCTTCACATCGGAGGCCGTAGAACACAGGATCAGGGAAGCGACTCTTTCCGGGTCTTTCAGAGCGATGGTCTGAGCGACCATTCCGCCCATCGAGACGCCCATCAGATGGCAATGTTCGATATTCAGAAGATCGAAGGCCTTCAATGTATCATCAGCCATATCTTCGACGGTATATCCCTTCGGTTCTTCCTTGATGTGATCGAAGAGATAGATGTCGTAGTTTTCTGCCAGAAGACTGTAGGCGGAGACGATCGCTTCCGCAGAGCCCATGACACTTTTCAAAGAAAGTCCCGGAAGGATGACCAGGATCTCGCTTCCTTCCTTCCCGAAACGGATGTATTCCATCTGTTTCCCGTCGAATTCCGCACATTTCACCATAGAGTTCTCCTCCTTTGTATCACTGTTATCCTTCTTTTTGGAAGCACATCCGTTCAATACCGTCATACATAACGCAATGCATACGATAAGACAGATGAATGTTTTGAATCTCATAGAATATCCCTCATTCTCCTTTTCATTATAGAACGAAGGAAAGCCTTCTGTCAGGCTTTGACTGCAGGCCTTCTCTGCGGAGTCCACTTACCGATCGGTTCCCGCAGTTCCAGGGAAGATACATCTCTGTTGTATACATAGACCCAGGCTTCAACGGTCCCTGTTTCCGTTTCGATCGGAAGTCTCTTTCTGAGATACAGGAAGCCTTCTCGCTCATATTCATCCAGATTTCTGAGTGTCTCTTCATTCACCTCGTAAATCTCTCCATAGACACAGAAATCCTTTACAGTTACGGCAGCCGGATAGGTACCGACTTCATAGAGCCCGTATCCTTTGAGTACTCCGTCACAGAAGAAGTTCATATCGCCGAAGATACCGTAAGCTCTCTGTCCTTTCATCAGTGTTCCATATGTGAATACTTTCTCCATGTCTCATCCTCCTTCTAAGCCGTTTTCAGCCTGTTTCAAGGCCGTTCAGCTGATCTATGACTGAATATCTGTCCCGTCGTTCGCATCGATCAGATGACGGAAGAAATCGAGAGCTTCGTCTCCGGAATCAATATCCCGGAACGGTCTTCCTGTATTCTCCGTTTTTGTAAACATCAGCATATTCCCGTTGGCCTCGCTCAGAAGCAGCCAATAGGAATGATTTTTATCTCTCTGAATCGGGATCGCTTTTCCTTCGGACGGTCCCAGATAAGCCTCGATCCTCTTTTTATCGCCCATCCGGACACAGACGTAAGATATCCTCTGTGTCCTTTTCTCATAGCACAGAGCGATCACATCATCCGAATCCTCCTGTTCCTTCCAGGCAACCAGGTATCCCATCTCCGTGACTCTTCGGTGCCATTTGATAAAACGGATCGGGTCATGGAAGCACATCCCCGGAAAACATGCTGCACAGGTGATATTGGTGTGATGGAATTCGGTCAGATCCGCGTCTGCGGCGATGATCGTCATCTTCCCGTCATAATCGATCGGTCCTAGATCGACTGACCTCCCTATTCTTTCAGAGAAATAATCTTCCAGCTTTCTTTTTTCTTCTTCCGTATGGAACGGAACGATCAGTTTGAACATCTTCATTTCCTTTTCCTCCTTATATTCCATAAAGAGAAGAAAGAAAACTCCCATCGCATGACGGGAGTTATATATGCTTTCTGTTCTCCCATCATTCAAGCTTTAGCACCTTGTTCGGAGAACAGGTTGCTGTACGGTCATCGAGCTTGTCTCTCACGTACTCTTTATGGTGATTTCATTATACTGTATTATTTCTGTTTTCAGAAACAGGTCCCGCTTGAATCGTGACTTTATTTATCAATTC
This sequence comes from uncultured Erysipelotrichaceae bacterium, assembly GCA_902803785.1. Lineage (GTDB taxonomy): Bacteria > Bacillota_I > Bacilli_A > Erysipelotrichales > Erysipelotrichaceae > Colivicinus. Next base: position 1,465 of record CADCRE010000006.1, on the reverse strand, counting down.
TCGCACAGAACAGAGATGAATCGATCGATCTCCTCTTCGGTCATGCCGTATTTCAGAAGGTAGTTTCTTGCGCCGACAGAGAGATCATCCTTTTCCAGATCACAGTCCTCCCCTTCGATGAACCGAAGCATCGCCAGGATATTGCGATTCAGGATCGTGTCGTACTTTTCCTTGTCTTTCTCTTCATTGATCCGATAGTAGTTGTCGTATGTCAGCATATAGTCATCGATGATCTCGTCATAACTCGCACCGCACAGCGCTTCGATCAGCATCGCGACGAAACCCGTCCGGTCTTTTCCTTCCGTACAGTGGATCAGATACGGCCCTTCCGTTTCCAGCATCGCCTTGAAGCCCTGAACGATCTTGTAACCGAAATCGTCGGACAGATAGTTCATATTCAAAGCGATCGCACAGACCTTGTCATTCTCATACAGAGAAAGGAAATACGGGCAGGAAAAGACTTCCGCACCGATATATCTTTCGATCTTTGTGTCATTGTCCGCCAGATCCAGGATCATATTCACTCCGGCTTTTTCGATCAGGGCATCCACATAGGTCGCCCGATTGTGCTGGTTGTCACAAGGTGAAGCACTGCGATAGATGATGTTTTCTTTCAGATCTCCGACATTCATCGCCCGGAAATTCGCGAACATCTCATCACTGTCGTACTTTTCCCTCTCGTCATAGTAATGGATATCGCTGGCATTCTGTACGTCCAGAAACTTTCCTTTTTCACGCAAAGTGATCGTCGCCTTGTTGTGATGTTCGACCTTGGCTTCTTTCCACAGACTCGGACGGTCGCTTTGTCCCGACATCTGCAGGTTGAAATCGTTCCAGAGGTCATCTCCGTAATTGATCGTCACTTTGATGTAGTCATAACCCGGATAGCCGACCAGTAAAGGTTCTCCCGCATTCACATAATAGCCGTTGTAGTAAGGGATATCCTCCAGACCGTAGCCGTTATCGAAAGAGACATCGACACTGTCTCCGTAAGTAAAACCAAGTTCATTGAAATCATCGATCGTCATCTTGACGTAGATGCCACCGAATTCCTCTTCATGTTCGATCGGAAGGTCCCGAACCGATAAGGTCTCCTTCTCTTCATTCTTCGCACAGGAAGTCAGGATCAGAAGAGACATCAGTATCGCTGTCATTATCTTTTTTAAACTGTTTTTCATAATAAAATCATACAACAGAAAGGAAGTGACAAATCACTTCCTTTCTCATGTTTTTCGGATTTATTATGTGTTCCGTGTATTCTCTCAAAACTTTCCTTATTCTCCCAATTTGTGTCCTGTTTTGGGAGAATAAATAGAATATCTGAAAAGAAAACACTGTCCGTTGACAGTGCTCAGTCGTAAAAATCAAGGATCTTTCCGTTCGTTCAGATCGCATTTCTTATTGACTTGCATTGGCTTTGGAGATCAGCTTTTTCAAGTCATTCGGATCATTCAGAAGATGCATT
>CADCRE010000005.1 GCA_902803785.1 uncultured Erysipelotrichaceae bacterium | reverse complement strand
TGCGGTCCGGATGCGATGTATGCGTATGTGGAAGGAAAACTGAAGGAACTGGATGCGGGTCATATCAAGATCAGAAGAGAGAGGAATTCGATCGGAGACCGCAAGGTAGAAACAATAAAGAAATACAGACTGACCGTTCATATCCGCGATGCGGTATATGAGATCGACGCCTTCAACAACGAGACTCTGATCACAGCGATGGAACGTTCGGATCTCAGAGTATTGGCTCGCTGCCGAAACGGCGTGTGCGGTTTCTGTCACAGCAGACTGATCAAAGGCGAATATTATCTGGATCCGAAGGATGACTTCAGAAGAGCTGCGGATAAGAAATTCGGTTACATCCATCCTTGTTGTACATACCCGGAATCGGATATGGAGATCGATATCCCGATAAGTGAGGTGTGATGATCATGATCCTGTTTATTGCGATCTATCTGATCGCCCTGTTCTGTTACTTCTTTACCAGAGTTTCCGATAATAAAATGCACCGCGCCGTAAACAAATACATCATGGCGACGATGTATCTGGTACTGGCGATCATAACGTTCTTCCGGAAATACGAATTCGTATCCTATCAGAGCCTGTATATGGTGGCGCTGCTGTTTGCGTATTTCGGCGATGTGTTCCTGGTATTCGATTTCAGCAGAGGGGGAGACTTCTTCCTGGCAGGAAACATCTGCTTCACGGTCTATGATCAGATTGTCATGGTCGATCACGGCCTCTCATTCAGGGATTTCTGGTGGGTCTTCCTCGTTGTAGCTTTGATCCTGGGTACATTCATTTATCTGTGTTCAAAGTATCCGGAGAAGATCAAGATGGGAAAGATGCGCCGGCCGATGACCTGGTATCTTTCGACGATATTGACTCATGGGATCATGGGCCTGGCTTTGGTCGTCCTGTTGCCGGGAACGAAGTTCGTGATGATGGGGATCGGTTCTTTCCTGTTCATGATATCGGACATGATCCTGACGGCGTACCGTTTTGTTTTCAACAACAATAAATGGCTGATCCGCGCCAACAGCCTGACTTATTTTGTGGGACTGCTGCTGATCGTATTGGCTATGGTCTGAAACAAAGACCCGTATCTCATATAGAACAGAGAACGGGTTTTTCATATTGTCTGATATAATATAGTGGTTTGGAGAACACTATGTTTAAGAAGGCCTGGTTACTGTTTCTAAATACCTTTACCATCTCGATGACAGCCAATTCCGGTTACGCCATGCTGGGCGTGATCAAGAACCGTTTCGTTGAAAAATACGGCTGGTTCACCAAGGAAGAGATGGAAGACTATATCGCCCTGGCACAGAGCTGTCCGGGTCCGATCGCCTGCAGTTCATCGATGATCATCGGTTATCGGGCAGCGGGACTTGCGGGTGCTTTTGCGTCTGTTCTGGGTGTGATCATTCCGCCTTTCATCATGATGATCGTCGTGACTTATTTCTATAATTTCATCTCGACCAATCCTTACGTCAGGATCTTTATCGACGGCATGCAGGCAGGTGTCTGTGCGATGCTTCTGGATGTCGTTCTGGGGCTGTTTGACGGCGTCAGGAAGCTGAATAAAGGTTTCTACTATGTGATGGTCGTCCTGTCTTTTCTGTTCGTCAGACTGACGAAATTCTCGATCTTTTATCTGGCTCTGATCTGTATCGCTGTTGCGGTCGTCAAGACACTGCTGATCAAAGAGAAAGCGGAGGGAAGCTTATGATCAGTATCTGGGCTATCTTTCTGAACTTTCTGAAGATCGGTGCCTTTGCCTTCGGCGGAGCGTATGCGGTCATTCCTCTGATCGAGGAACAGATGGTGACCAATACCGGCTGGATGACGTTTACGGAATTCTCGGATCTGGTCGCGATCGACGAACTGACTCCCGGACCGATCCTCGTCAATTCCTCTACATTTATCGGTATGAAACTTGCGGGGATCCAGGGCGCTTTGGCTGCGACTCTGGCCTGTATCGTACCGGGCATGATCGTCTCTCTGCTGCTGGTATGGCTCTACACCAGATACAAGGAGATCCCGATGATCACCGAGATGATCCGGACTCTGAAATGTATGAGCGTCGCACTGATATTCTCTGTATTGCTGAAGATGTTTATGAGCGCTGTCTTCCCGAAGGGGATCGGTCTTACGAACATGAACATCCTGACACTGGTGATGGTGGTCCTGAGCTTCTACATCCTGAAGAGATACAAGACCAATCCGCTCTTAGTGATGCTGATGTGCGGAGCGATCAATCTGGTGATAAGTCTGATCATCAAATAGATAAATCGATAATAATCTGTATAATAAAACCCCCGTATGGCCGACGGGGGTTTTATATAACTTCTGAAATAAGGGGGCAGAAGTTATACACTGTTCTTTTCGCTGCGGAATCCTTCGAGGATCTTCAAGGAAGAACTGGTCCCGATACGTTCTGCACCGGCGAGCAGCATTTCTCGGCAGGTCTCCCAGTCCCGAATTCCTCCTGCAGCCTTCACTTTCACATCGTCTCCGACGATGCTTTTCATGATTTTCACATCTTCGACGGTCGCTCCGAAAGTTCCGAAACCGGTGGATGTCTTGATATAATCCGGTCTCACTTCTTTTGCGATCTGCGAGAGCTTGACGATCTCGTCCTTTGTCAGATAACAGTTTTCGAATATGACTTTGATCAGAACGTGATTTCGGTGTGCCAGTTCGACCAGGGAGGTCATCTCTTCTTTTATGTACCGGAAGTCACCGTCTTTTACTTTTGAGACATTGACGACATAATCGATCTCATCGGCACCGTCATCGATCGCGTTCTGTGTTTCCTCACATTTGGATCGGATACTCATCTGACCCAGTGGGAAACTGATCGCTGCACCTACATGGACATCCGTTCCTTTTAAAGCTTCCTTGCAGAGGCTTACAGGATAGGAATTGATGGCGACCATAGCAAAGTGATTCGTTTTGGCCTCTTCGCACAGTTTCAGAAAATCCTGTTTGGAAGCATAAGGTTTCAGCAGTGTGTGATCAAACATCCTGCATAATTCATATTCTGTCAGTCGATCGATATCAACCATTCTTCAAGCCCTCCATATAAAGATCGTAGTTTTCGTTGAACTTTTCAGGTCCGCCGCGGAACAGCGAACTGGTCCCTGCCACAAAACCGGTGGCTCCGTTCTTCAACATCATACAGGAATTCTGAAGGTTGGTGTTGCCATCTACGACGATCTCGATGTCTTTGTGACGGGATGAGAGGAGTTCGGAGATACGTTTCAGTTTATTCAAATGATCCGGCAGCATCTTCTGTCCCGCAAATCCCGGATTCACGGCCATGACCAGCAGGTAGTCCAGGATCTCGACGGTATTTTCAACGTAATCCAGAGGTGTCGACTGAGAGATCGCCAGGCCGGCTTTAACCCCTTTTTCCTTTAAGAACTGTAAGAGGCGGTACGGATCATTGCTGGTCTCGGGGTGGAAACAGCACGAATCTCCTTCTTTCAGTTCAAAGAAGGGAATGATGGATTCCGGTCTCTCGACCATGAAATGAAGATCGAGAGGAAGGTCGCTGATCTCTCTGATGTCTTTCAGCAGATTGCTTCCGATCGTGATGTTAGGCACATAATGTCCGTCCATGATGTCGAAATGGACGGCATCGATCTTCCTGCCTTCAAACAGCTTCAGATATTCCTTGATCTCCCATGACCTTGCACACATGATCGATGGGTAGATCCCGATCTTACCTACATCATTCATCACCAATATTGTATACATATAGTTGACAAATGTAAATACAAATGATATTGTGAAATCGCTTAAATAAAGAAAGGGGGAAATATAATAATGAGCTTTATTCAAGCGTTTCTCATTGGATGCGTTGCAGCATTGACGCAATGGGACGGCGACTGGTTCGGTGAAGCAAAATTAAGAGAACCTGTCATTACCGGCTTCCTTGTCGGTCTCATTCTCGGAGATGTTACCAAGGGCCTTATCATCGGCGGATCCCTTCAGCTTATGTGGATGGCCGCAAACAACATCGGCCCGACTGCCAATCTGGATGTAGGCGCCGGTGGCACGATCGGTGCAGCTGTCGCGATCATGACCGGATCCTCATATGAAGTCGCGGTCACATTTGCGATCCCTGTTGCTTTATTGATGCAGATGGTCAATATGCTGAAGATGACGGCTTTCTCCGGACTGATGCTGAAGGCAGATGAATATATCGATCAGGAC
>CADCRE010000004.1 GCA_902803785.1 uncultured Erysipelotrichaceae bacterium | reverse complement strand
TTACTTTCTGGGTTTTTCACTGTCTATGATGGTCCTTCTGGGCTTTCTTTTGACTGTGCTGATCAAACCGTATTACCGCGATGACCGTATCCGGACCATCGACAACATCTCCGAGACCATCGAAACGCTCTTGCTGAAAAGCGATGTGACGCAAAAGGACGTCGATTCGGTCGCCCGCACCGTCATCGGAAACAATGTCTGCGCGATCATCTATAACGAGAACGGAGACGACATCTACTATCCGCCTGATTCTTTAGGCCAGCTGTGCATGCTGGACAAGCCGATCACAGTCGGGGAACAGACCTTCACCATTCGGGACGATCCGGAGGCTTTTCTCGATATGATACGGACGCAGAATCCCGTCTCTCTGACCCTGAATTCCCAATATACCGGAACGGAGATGCTCCTGTACGGAAAGCGGATCCGCACCAACCTCGCAAACTACTACCTGATCCTGAATACACCGCTGGAACCGGTAGAATCCTATATCGATTTCATCCTCAATCAGTATGTCTATATCGCCGTGATCGTCATCGCGATCTCTGTCATACTGGCTTTCTTCCTGGCCAGAAGGATCTCCAGTCCGATCATCAAGATGAAGAATGAGGCCAATAAGCTCGCACAGGGGAACTACGATGTCCACTTTGAAACGGAGTCCTTCTCCGAGATCAAGGACCTCGCGACCACCCTGGACGATGCGACGGGGAAACTGTCGAAAGTCAACGAACTGCGCAAAGACCTGGTCGCAAACGTCTCCCACGACATCAAGACCCCACTGACGATGATCCGTGCCTACGCGGAGATGATCAAGGATATCTCCGGAGACGATCCGAAGAAACGGGAAGAACATCTCGACGTCATCCTGCAGGAGACGGAATATCTGGATAAACTGGTGAGCGATATGTCTCAGCTTTCGAAGCTGCAGTCGGGCGTGATCGAACTCAACAAGGCGAATTTCGATCTCAAGAACTGTACGGACAATGTCGTACTGCTTCTTTCCAGTGTGATCAAGGAGAAGAACATCAACCTCGTCCTGGACCTGGACGACAGTACGGTCTACGCCGATGAGATCAAACTGTCTCAGGTCATCTACAACTTCCTTTCCAACGCGTTGAAATATTCCGATGACGATACGAAGATCACGATCCGTATCCGCAACGACGAAGAAAAAGTCCGTCTGGAAGTGATCGATCAGGGCAACGGTATCTCGGAAGAAGCACTTCCGTATATCTGGGACCGCTACTACAAGGTCGACAAGAACTTCAACCGTTCCGTCAATTCCACCGGTCTGGGACTGGCTATCGCAAAAGCCATCCTGGAAGCACACAAGGCCCGCTACGGTGTCGAATCGCAGCTGGGCAAGGGCTCGACCTTCTGGTTCGAGCTGTCGAAGGACTACGATGAAGAGAACTGACTATCTGCCGGGGATCGACTGCGGATTCATCCAGGACGACTCCCTGTATAAAGTGAATACGGATACCGTTGCCTTAGGCATGTTTCTCGATCCGATGATCCATAAGAGCGTCATGGATATCGGGACCAACACCGGAGCCTTACTGATGTATTGTCGTCAGAAGAGAGCCGGAAGACTGATCGGAGTCGATATCCATCAGGATGCCTTATCGATCGCGGAAGAGAACCTGAAGGCCTGTACGGACGATTATGAGCTTATCTGTACCAGGATCCAGGATCTGGAACACGATCCGGTCGATGTCATCGTCTGCAACCCTCCGTTCTTCGAGATGAACAACGTGACGGAAGACGAATATCTCAAGGAAGCCCTGTTCGAACAGAGCCTTCCTCCGGAAGAACTGTTTCAGGCTTTCCGAAGGCTTTTGAAAGACAACGGAGAGATCTATCTGATCTATCAGGCGGACCGCTGGCCGGAACTCTACGAACTCTGTCTGAAATACCGTCTGAAGATCATGAAGATACAGTATGTGCACGATATCTCTTCTCCCCATGCGTTACGGATCCTTCTGAAACTGAAGATCGGAAAGATGTCCAAGCTCAAGGTCCTCAAGCCTGTCCTGATCAAGGCGGGGAAGATCCTCGAATATGAAAAACTGCTTTAGATATTTATTGAAATATAAGGACTTATCTGTTATGATATATGCGTTGTAGTCCCTCCTTAGAGGGGATTATAACCGCTCAGAGAAGGTTTCAAGCATCTTCGGATCACCTTAATGGCGAGTCTGAATCTAAATTAAGGAGGTGCAATATGTACGCAATTATCGAAACCGGCGGCAAGCAGCTGAAGGTCGAAGAAGGTCAGACGATCTATGTTGAAAAGCTCGATGTAGAAGAAGGCCAGACTTATACCTTCGATAAGGTCGTTGCTGTCGAGAATGGTGGATTGACTCTTGGTACTCCGTATGTCGAAGGCGCCAAGGTTACCTGCAAAGTCGAGAAACAGGGTAAGGGCAAGAAGATCGTGATCTTCAAATACAAACAGAAGACCGGCTCTACCAGACGTAAACAGGGTCATCGTCAGCCATACACGAAGTTAACTGTCGAAAAGATCGCTTAAAAATGATCAGAGCTGTATTTGAAGTCAAAGATGAGAGATATGTATCCCTGGATGTGCGCGGACATGCGCTGTCCAACGAATACGGAAAAGACCTCATCTGCGCTTCGGTTAGTTCCATCATGTTCGGCTTCATGAATGCGCTGGATGCGCTGGAACTCGAAGTCGACATCCGACAGACGGAAAACAGGATCACAGTGATCGACCGAAGTGATTCGGATACGGTTCAGAATTATTTCGAGCTGGTGATCATGCAGTTAAAGACGATCGAAGTTTCCTACGGGGACTTCATTAAAGTAGAAAGGAAGTAAAAACAGATGAAATATGTATTAGATATTCAGTTCTTCGCTTCTAAAAAAGGTGTAGGTTCCACCAAGAACGGACGTGACTCCGAGTCGAAACGTCTGGGTGCGAAATTGGCAGACGGTCAGTTTGCGACTGCCGGTTCCATCATCTACCGCCAGAGAGGCACGAAGATTCATCCGGGTACGAATGTCAAGAAGGGTGGAGACGATACTCTGTTCTGCCTGATCGACGGTGTCGTCAAATACGAACACCTCGGCAAGAAGAGAACCAAGGTATCGGTATATCCTGTAGCTTAACAGTAAACGAAAGCCCTTCTTGGGGCTTTTTTATTCGATCATGCAATTCATAGACAAAGTAAAACTGAAACTGAAAGCAGGAAACGGCGGCAATGGCATTGTCGCTTTTAAGCGTGAGAAATACAATCCTCTGGGAGGACCTTCCGGAGGAGACGGAGGGAATGGCGGATCCATCCTGTTCAAGGTCGATACCAACAAGTCCACGCTTCTGGATCTGCGCTACGCCAAGATGATCCGGGCAGAAGACGGAGAGAACGGCAAAGGCAACAACATGTACGGAGCTTCCCGCGATGACGTGACGGTCAAGGTCCCTTTAGGGACCATCGTCAGAGACCTCGATACCGATGAGATCGTCGCAGACCTGAATTCTCCGGATGCCGAAGCGATCATCTGCCAGGGCGGAAAGGGCGGAAAGGGAAACTATCATTTCAAGTCTTCCCGCAACAACGCTCCGGACCATTGCACACCGGGGACTCCGGGCCAGGAACGCAATGTCCTGGTCGAACTGAAGCTGCTGGCGGACGTGGGTTTGGTCGGACTGCCGTCCGTCGGTAAATCCACTCTGCTCTCGGTCGTATCCAACGCCAAACCGGAGATTGCCAACTATCCGTTCACCACACTGAAACCGCAGCTGGGAATGGTCAAAGTCGATGATTCCTCCTTTGTCATGGCAGATCTTCCGGGTCTCATCGAAGGAGCTTCCGAAGGAAAAGGCCTCGGACACGAATTTCTGAAGCACATCGAGCGCTGCCGTCTGATCCTTCACGTCCTGGATATGGGCAGGGAAGATCCGATCAACGACTACGAAGTGATCAATGAAGAACTGAAACGCTATCCGGGCAATCTGGAGACCAGACCGCAGATCATCGTCGCCAACAAGATGGACCTCGACAATGCGGAAGAGAATCTGAAGAGATTCAGGGAAAAGTATCCGGATGCGGAGATCTTCGAAACGGTGACTCTGATCAACGAAGGCCTTCGTCCTGTCCTCTATCGGGCCAAGGATATGCTGAAGGAACTCCCGCAGTTCCCGCTCTACGACAGCTCCAAGACCGACACCAAGGTCGTCTATACCTACAAGGAACCGGAACCGTTCCGTATCTTCAACGAAGGAAACGGCATCTGGCGTGTGGAAGGCGAGAGAGTGGAACGTCTCTTTCAGAGCACCAACTTCAAGGACGAGGATTCCATCCTGAGGTTCTCAAGAGCGATGTCCAAGATGAAATTGGATGACGCTCTGAGAGAAAAGGGATGCAGGAACGGAGACCGCGTCTTTATACAGGACTACAGTTTTGAATTCATGGATGAAGAAGACGAGTACTAGAGACTCGTCTTTTTTTGATCTGTATTTCTTCCGTAACGCAGGGTGCTTGTGTTGTATAATTGAGATATGATTGGTTTTGTAAGAGGAACAGTTCATGCCTACGGTCTGGATTACGTCCTGATCGACGTCAACGGGATCGGCTACCGCATCAATTTCTATCATCCGGAAAGCCTCTCCCTGAACAAGGAAATGACGATCTATAC
>CADCRE010000003.1 GCA_902803785.1 uncultured Erysipelotrichaceae bacterium | reverse complement strand
TTCTCGACGATCGCATCTTCGATCATGCGGATCATGATGGAGAGATAGCGGTCGACCAGCTTCTTTAGATCGTCGCGGTCTTTGAACAGATTGTAGAATTCCCGGTAGAACAAGACTGGCAAATATTCCTTGTTGTCCAGATTCTCCAGTGTCTGATAGACGTATTCCTTCGCGTTGAAGTAGTACGGATCGTTGAGATCGAGATCCGCTTCATAGCTGTGAAAGATATCTGAAAGCAGGTAGGCATCGATCCAGTCGAAACCTTTCTTTTCATAGTCTTCGATCAGATAGGAGAAGTCCCTGGTCAGGAACGGAACGTCTTCACAGCGGGAGACGACCGTCGGCAAAAGATCTTCCTTGCGGTCTGTGATCAGGATGCCGTAGGTATTCTCGCTGCTCGGTTCTTCCATGAACTTCAGGATCATGTTCAGGACCTTGTTGGAAGCGTTGTTGATATTGGCGAGGATGTAGACCTTCTTTCCGGAAGATTCCAGGGAAGTCCTGGAGAATTCATCCAGGATCCGTTCGATCATCTCTTTCTTGATGGACTCTTCATAACCGTCGATATAGATGACATCGAAATACTGATTCTTTCGGATCCTTTTGGAGAGATTGCTTTCTTCATCGGCGAAATCCTTCTTTCCTTCAATGATGGACATCGCCAGTAAGTAAGCTGTTTCGATCTTCAGCGGACTGTATTCACCGGAAAAAAGATAGCTGTGCGCTACCCTGTCGTTCTTTAGGGCATTCTCCAGTGTCCGATAGGCGATCGGTTCACTGTTCTTCAGTTCTTCGCGGATCATTGATGCGGTTCATGATGGTCTGGTAACAGTCGTTTACGACCTGATCCAGTTCCTTCGAGGCATCGATCTCGACGATCCTGTCCTTGAATCTCTTTCGGACTTCACGGTAGCCCTGGGCCACCCGATGGTGGAAGTCGATGGATTCCTGATCGAGGCGGTCGATGAAGGAACGTCCCTTGAGACGGTCCAGTCCGACCTGTTCGTCGACATCCAGATACAATGTCAGATCAGGATAGGTGTTGTCGATGGCGAACAGATTGATGTTCAGGACTTCATCGAAACCCAGCTGTCTGCCATAGCCCTGGTAGGCCAGGGAAGAATCCAGGAAGCGTTCACAGATGACGATCTTTCCTTCTTCCAAAGCCGGGAAGACCTTTTCGACCAGGTGCTGACGGCGGGAAGCAGCGTATAACAAAGCCTCCGTCTTGGCGTCCATGGCGGTATTCTTCGGATCCAGGATGACATTGCGGATCTCTTCGGCGATCTCGATCCCGCCCGGTTCTCTGGTATGGACGGTCTCATAGCCGTTTTCTTTCAGCAGTTCACAGACTTTCGAGGCGACCGTGGTCTTCCCGGATCCGTCCGGTCCTTCAAAGGTGATAAAAAGTCCTCTCATCAGTTCAGTTTCTCCGGTTTCGGCATCAGTGTCTTTTCCACGATCTCCATGATCTGGTTCTTGATGCGTTCATATTCATCATAGGTGAGTTCATAATCGTCAGGATTGATCACCCTGACTTCCGGTCTGACCTGAGCTTCTACGAGAGCTGCGAGCTCTTCCAAAGAGTCGTACATCTGAACAGGCATGATGACATACTTCGCCTTTCCTTCTTCGTTGACGTAAAGGATATCATCGTCTGCCAGTGTATCCAGTTCTCCTTTGATCTCTCTGATTCTGTTGATATCGATGCTCATAAGCATATTATAGCACTTTATGCACGAGGCTTGTTCTGATTGACCCAGCCGAAGAAATCGAAGACGGAATCGATCTGCAGTTCACAGCCGTTGACCGTCTGATAGAAGTCTTTCTGTTCCGGATCGTTGAGATCGAGATCCCACAGATGGTCCAGATAATCCGCATATTCGATCTTGCTGAGCATGTCGTTGAGTACTTCTCTGGCTCTGAACTCATCTTCGTGTTTCAGTAAGGTGACGATCAGAAGCAGATAGTCGTATTCATCGAAGTCATAGGAAAGATAATGACGGTAGAACTCTTCGTCGTTCTCGGTCATCATGTACATATAGGACAGGCGGTTGATCATGTGCGGAGATTCGTCGTTCCCCAGTCTCATGATCATGCGCTGGACCTTGATGGCTTCGGTGATGTTGTGGATGCTTAAAAGGAATTCCACGAAGAAGTCGAGGATACGCAGGTATCTGCGTTTCTGGGATGGAGTCAGTTCCGCATACTCTTCCGCATGGGAGAAGTATTCCCGAAAACTGTGATAGACGTAGATGTCTTCCGTGATGATGAAATAAGTGAAGAATGCTTCCAGACAGAACGGGTCGATATCCAGTACGCTTCTCGCTCTCTTGCCGAGTTCTTTCCGCGATTCGAACATCGTCTTTACCGCCTTGTATTCTTCCTTGTCCAGATCGGTCGGACACAGATAGGAATGAAAATTCTGTTTTACGAAAAAATTGTTCAGATATTCTTTCAGATCATCCGTCCTGGAAGCCGAATCTTTTACCAGAGTTTCAAAATCAGTCATATAAACCTGCCATTTCCAGACGATACATCAGCGCGATCGTCTTACTGTCATCGATCTCTCCCGAAGCGATCATATCCCGGATCTGTTTCCCGGTATACTTCAGAAGATCGATCCTTTCATCCGTATCAAAATGCTGGCCGACCCGTTCGCCGGCTTCGCCGTAATATAAATAGATCTTTTCCGAACAGTAACCGCAGGTCGGAATGATATAGCCCAAAGACCGCAGTCCTCTTACCCGGTATCCGGTCTCCTCTTCCGCCTCTCTCAGGATCGCTTCCTCGGGGTCTTCCCCCTTCTCGATCTTTCCTGCCGGAAATTCCAGCATTTCCTTGCCTAAGGCATAGCGGTACTGTTTCACCATATAGTATGTGTCATTGTCCTTCAGGGCGATACAGACGCCTCCGTTATGCAGGACGACTTCCCTCATCGAACGGCTTCCGTCATCGAGTTCCACTTCGTCTTTCACGACGTGGATCACTTTTCCCTGATAGATCTCTTCTCTCTTGATCTGCTTTTCCATATTCCTCATAAAAAAGGCCATCAGCGATGGCACTAGTCTCCCGAAGGCAGATAAAATACCTTTTCATCTCCCTTTGAGAACATGTATTCTCCCCGTGCATAGGTCTGGATATATTCCGGATCCTCCAGTTTCTCCTTCGTTGAGATCAAAGAGGCATTCTCGTCCCGCAGAGCTTCCAGCTGCGCCTCTACCTCTTTCGCCTGCTGCTGCAGGGTAAACATGTGGTAGATCTTCTGCAGCACACCGGAAAAGATCGCGATCGCCGCTATGATGAAGGCGATCGAGATCAGTTTCGAAACGATACTGTTCTTCCTTTTCTTTTTCTTTGCACTACTGTTTGCCATACACTACCCTCTATTATACCACTTCATTCTTTTTCTCTTCGATCACTTCGTACATCTCGAAGGCTTCCTGCTTGGAAGCGTGTTCCTTCACATCCTTCACCCGGAAGGAGATCTCCCGATGTCCGAATACGATCCGTACTACATCGCCGACCTTGATCTCGGAAGAAGGCTTGGCTGCCTTTTCATTGATGAAAAGCCGCTCATTGAGTGCCAGCTGCTTCCCCGTTTCTCTCCTTTTCAGGATCCTTGCGACTTTGAGATACTTATCGATCCTCATGTTTCTCCAGCTGATCCAGATGATCCACCAGACGGATCATCAGACTGATATTCTCCTTCTGATTCGGGATCGAGATCGCCAGCTTGCTGTTGCGGTAGGTGATGTTCAGATCCTTGGAAAGAGAGTTGCAGTATTCGAACAGCTTTACACCATCTATGTTATCAGAATATTTCTTCGATAGCACGATCATAAACTGACCTCTCAGATTCGAGACCTTCTCGATCAGTTCCAGATTGACCATCAATTCGATCCGTTTCTTATCGAATAAAGCTTCCACCTCTTTCGGCAGTTTCCCGTATTCATCCGTCACCTTCAGATAGTACTGGAACAGTTCTTCCTTCGTCTGTATATCGTACAGTTCGTGATAGATGGACAGCTTATCGTAATCGTTGTCCGAGAAGGAATCCGGGATATAGCTCGAGATCGGAACGTTGACGTTCGGTTTGACGGCCTGTTCCTCCTCGACTTCTTCTCCCTTGGCCTTCCTTATCGCTTTATTCAGCATCGCCAGATACAGATCCAATCCGACGTTATCGATGAATCCCGACTGTTTCTGGCCTAAGAGATCGCCCGCACCGCGGATCGTCAGGTCACGCATCGCGATCTTGTATCCGGAACCCAGGGCGGTAAATTCCTTGATGGCTTCAAGCCTCTTGGTGGAATTCTCCGATAACTGTTTATTGTCCGGGATCATCAGATACGCATAGGCGATACGGTCGGATCTTCCGACCCTGCCCTTGATCTGATAGAGCTGGGACAGGCCGAAGTTCTGTGCCCCGTCCACGATGATCGTATTCGCGTTCGGGATATCCAGTCCTGTTTCAATGATGGTCGTACAGATCAGGACGTTGATCTCGTTCTGATAGAAACGGTACATCACGTCTTCGATCTCCTGACGGTCCATCTGGCCATGGGCCACTCCGATCCTGGCGTAAGGAAGTCTCTTGGACAGTTTATGGGCTAAAGAATAGATCAGATCCACATTGTTGAAAAGATAGAAGACCTGTCCGTCCCGTTCCAGTTCTCTCATGATGGCCTCTTCCACCAGATTGTCGTTCTTGTGGACCACATAGGTCTGTACCGGATAGCGGTTCATCGGAGCGGTATCCAGGGTAGACAGTCCTCTTAATCCAATTAAAGACATCTGCAGGGTCCTCGGGATCGGCGTCGCACTCAAAGACAGGACATCAATGGAATTCTTCAGTTCCTTGATCTTCTCTTTATGTTCCACACCGAAACGCTGTTCCTCATCGATGATCAGTAATCCCAGATCTTTATATTCGATATCCTTGGACAGGATACGGTGCGTTCCGATCAGTACATCGATCTTTCCGTTTTTGAGATCTTCCAATATCGCCTTCTGTTTGTCTTCCGGGATATAGCGGTTCAAGAGTTCTACCCGTACCGGGAAGTTCTCGAAGCGTTTCTTGAAGGTATCGTAGTGCTGGAAAGACAGTACGGTCGTCGGACACAGATAGGCCGTCTGTTTATTGTCGTTGGCGGCTTTGAATGCGGCTCTGATCGCCACTTCGGTCTTGCCGAAGCCGACATCTCCGCATAAGAGACGGTCCATCGGTTTCGGTGATTCCATATCCTCTTTCACTTCTCTTATCGCCACGACCTGATCCTCCGTCAGATCGAAATCGAAGGTATCTTCAAATTCCTTCTGCATCTCCGTGTCCTTGGAGAACGCAAAACCGATATTGGTATCTCTGAGACTGTACAGTTCGATCAGCTTTCCGGCGATATCGCTGACGTTCTCTTCCACCCTCTGCTTGGTCTGAGCCCATTCCTTGGAACCCAGCTTATGCAGTTTCGGAACGACGCCTTCCTTGGATACGTATTTCCGGACCAGTGAGAACTGACTTAACGGTACCAGCAGTTCATCGTTCCCCTTGTATATGATCTTCAGATAGTCGCATTCCACACCGTTGATCACTCTCGATTCGATGGCGACGAACTGTCCGATCCCGTACTGGTCATGGACCACATAGTCGCCCCGATTGAGTTCTTCATAGGAATTCAGAGTTCTCGCTTCCGCATAGCGGTTGACGAACCTTCCGTGATGTTTCCGCTGTTTGAACAGCTCTTTTACTGTATATACCGCCAGATCCAGTTCCGGTACTTCAAAACCGCCGTACATATACGAAACGGCGATATTGATGCCTTCTTTCAGTTCCCCCGTATACATCACATACGGGATCTTCGTTTTGATCAGGGCATCGATGAATTCTTCCGCCCTCTTTCCTTCCAGTACGACGAGTTTATAGGTGCTTTTCTCGTTCTTTAAGACGTTCGCCACATAATCCGGCGTCCCATACGGAAGATCCGTCTCCGCGATCGCACTGACGTCAGAGAACGGCTTGCCTTCGATGATGTCTCTTCCGACACATTCCCGGTCGATGTCCGCATAGACATAGAAACGTAACGGGATCCGCTTCTCTTCATGCATCTCCTGGATATAGGCGATCGTCTCGTCTCCCAGCATCTTCATATGATTGCGGATCTTTTCCGTATCGCTCAAATAGATGGAACTGTCGGGGAAGTAATCCTTCAGATGCGCATTCTCGAAGTAACAGTAATAGAAATACTGAGACTGTCTATAGATATCCCGATAGATATATTCGAGTTCCAGTTCCATCTGACCGGATAAGACTTCCACATTGTCTTTCAGATACTGTTTCTTCTCTTCATCGAAGAAGACGTCCTTCGCAAAACAGATCTCCACTTCATCGATATTCTCGACTGTCCTTTGCGTACTGTTGTCGAAGAAACGGATCGAATCGATGTAGTCATCTAAGAATTCGATACGGATCGGCCTGTCGTAGTTCACGGAATAGACGTCGACGATGAAGCCTCTGGTCGCATAGGTCATCGGCGTCTCGACGTGAGTATTCTTCTCATAGCCGAGTTCCTGCAACCTCTTGATCAGGTCTTCCTTCTTCCATTCCTCGTCTTTTTTGATATGCAGGACCTTGGAGGAAAGTTCTTCCTTACTCGGAAGATGACGGATCAGTCCGTATGGAGAAGTCAGTACGACCTTGATACTGTCTTCATTCAGGATGCGGTACAGACTGTTCAGCCGGTTCGCCCTGTTTTCGAAGGAAGATGCGATCTCTTCCGCCCGTAAGGACTCTTCCGGCAGATAGGCGACGATCTCCTCTTCTTCGAAATAGGACAACAATACTTCCCTTAAACGGTTGACCAGATAAGGATTCTCCTTGATCACGATCAAAGGCTTCTGACTGTCTTTGACTCTCAAAGCCAGTTTCAGAGCTTCTTCCGTCAGGGAATTGTAACTCAAAAAAGAATGATCTCTGTCATTCAGTATCGGTCTCAGTTTTTGGATCAGCTCGTTCTGTTTCATCAATTGAATCTGGACATGACCTCTTCAAAAGGATGATCCAGAGAATAGATCACCGCATCCGCAGCTTTCTCAATAGCCTCTTCGAATTCTTTCATCTCTTCTTTCGAGAAACGTCCCAGCACATAGTCCTTCGTATCGACCGTCTTGTCGTTGGAGATCCCGATGCGGATCCGATCGATCTTCTGTGTTCCCAGAAGGTCGATGATGTTTCCCATCCCCTTCTGTCCTCCGGAGGATCCCTGTCTTCTTAACCTTATTTTTCCCAAAGGAAGATCGAGATCGTCATGGATCACCAGGAGATCTTCTTCGGAGATATCATAGAACTTCATCAGGCTTCTGACCGCTTCTCCGGACAGGTTCATATAGGTCTGCGGTTTCGCAAAGATATATTTCTCTCCGTTTTTCCGGTAGATCCCGTATAATGCCTTACATTTACTCTTATCGAAGGTGAATCCGAGTTTTTCCGCAACTCTGTCCATGAGTAAAAAACCCGCGTTATGACGAGTTTTACTGTATTCCATTCCCGGATTTCCCAGTCCGACGATCAGTTTCATTCCTTGTCCTCTTTGACCGGCTGATACTGATCATAGATATCCAGACTCTTCAGATAGTTGACACCGATCCCGGTCGCCGCAAAGGAGTTCAGATCCGCAAGATAGGTATCGTCGATCAGTTCCCCGTTATAGGCCAGTGTCGCAGCACCAAACTTCTTATACAGTCCGATCAGCTTCTTGTCGTAGAAATACTGCGTATAGTTTCCTTCCAGAAGATCGTTCAGGAACTGCAGGCCTCTGTCTTCTTTTTCCGTCAAAGCGTTATAGATCGCTTTCGCCAACTGATACTCTACAGATTCGACACTTTCCGGGATCTGATTGATCTTCTCACATAGGGAATTCAATACCGTAAAGGCCGATTTCTTTCTCGCCTTGGCCATAGCCAGATAGAGACAGAGATAGACATCGGAATTGCGGATAAACAGTTCCTTATTGAAATGACCCTTCTTTCCTAAAAAGACGTCTCTGATGCTCAGTTCATTCAGTGTTTCACTGCAGTCCAGTTCATTGTCCAGTTCGCTGCACAGTTTCAGGATCAGTCCCTTGTTTCGGTAGGAAGCGTCCTTGATACTGTTCACATAGGCGCAGACCTTCTCATAGGAACCTTCCTTCTGTCCGTAGACGTCCTGATAGACATCGATGTATTCCTTGTCACGTCTGACTTCGCTGACCAGTGAATAGACCTTGTAGATAACGTATCCTACCAGCAACGACAGGATGACGACAAATGCGATATATTCCATGTTTGTACCTCAATTCTATTATAACCGAAACAGCCTGTGATAATTCTCATTCAGCTGTTTCCGGAAATCCTCTTCATTCAATCCCAGTTCCTCACAGATCTTCCTTCCCGTATAGACCACGTAGGAAGGCTCATTTCGCTTTCCCCGATTGGGAGAAGGTGTCAGATAGGGACAGTCCGTTTCGATCAGTAAACGCTCCAGAGGAACGCTGCGAATGACTCTGAGAGGCTCCTTGGCGTTCTTCCAGGTGACTGTTCCGCTGATGGAGATATAGTAACCCAGTTTCACGAATTCGACGGCCATCTCCGCACTGTCAGAATAACAGTGCATCACTCCTTCATTCTTGTATTTCTTCATCAGATCGTAGGTATCCTGTATCGCATCCCGGCTGTGGATGATGACGGGTTTCCCCAATCTCTCTGCGATCTTTAACTGCCGTTCAAAGATTTCCTTCTGTCTTTCCTTATTGTCCTTATCCCAGTGATAATCCAGTCCGATCTCACCGATGGCCTGACATCTGTCATCTTCATACAAGGACGCATACCGTTCAAACAGTGCTTCATCCACATCGTTCACATCTCCGGGATAGATCCCCAGAGACCGTTTGAATTCGATCTCAGGATGACTGATATTCAATCCAGATTCAAAATCTTCGATATAAGACGATATGATCATCGCCTTCTTTACATCATTTTCGACCATCCGATCCAACACCTGATCCAGATCGTCTCTAAAAGCCTCGTCATTGATATGACAGTGTGAATCCAGCCAGTTCATCATTTTCCCAGACAGAAGTTGCGGAACATATGATCGATCAGCTCCTCCTGATATTCCTTTCCCAGGATCTGGCACAGACAGTGATAGGCCTCATCCAGGTCCGTGACCACCAGGTCCATACTGTTCCCATCCAGATTCTGTTCCATATTCTCCAGATCATTCAGACAGTTCTTCATCAAAGCGATCTGTCTTTCATTATTCAAGATATCTTCATCCGCCAATGAAACATCTTCCTTGTACTTTTCATTGAGATAATCGACCAGTTTTCCGATCTCCTTATTCTTCGCACTGATCGAGATCTCACCCGTTTCTTTGAGATCCGATTTATTGTATACGACCAAAAGATCCCGATCCTGATACTTCTTCATCAGTTCTTCATCTTCTTCCGTGATATCCGACGCATCGATCACCAGTATGATCAGATCCGCCTTCTCCACCGCTTCCATCGTCTTCCGGATCCCGATCTGTTCGATCTGTTCGGAAGTATCTCTGATCCCTGCCGTATCGATCAGATTCAACGTGATATTCTGTAATACCACCTTTCCTTCGACAAGATCCCTGGTCGTACCGGCGATATCCGTCACGATAGCCTTATCCGCATCCAGTAACGCATTCAGTAACGAAGACTTCCCGACATTCGGCTTTCCGATGATGACGGTATCCAAACCGTCCTTCACCACCCGAAAACGTTCCGCCTTGTCGATCATATCTTTCACATCTCTGATCCACTTTTCCAGATGCGGTCTCACGATCTCCGTCGACATCTGTACCTCATCTTCATATTCCGGATAGTCGATATTGACTTCGATCATCGAGATGATGTCTTTCATCTCTTCCATCAGAGGCATCAGCAGTCTCTCTACCGAACCGTTCAATCCCCGGATCGCCGACCTCGCCTGAACGGAGTTCTGCGCCTTGATCAGATCATTCACCGAATCCGCCTTGGACAGATCGATCCTTCCGTTGAGATACGCCCTTCGGGTGAACTCTCCCGGTTCCGCCAGTCGGCATCCCTTCTTCAGTAAAAGGTTCAATATGACTCTTGTCACATAGATTCCGCCGTGACAGTTGATCTCGATCATGTCTTCTCTGGTATAGGAACGTCCCTTTTCAAAGTAAGATACCAGTACCTCATCGATCATCTGATCCCCATCATAGATATGACCGTATACGATATGATTCGGTTTCATATTCTTAATATCCGAGATCCCATACAAAATACGCAGAGAATTTTCTCCGGACATCCTGACAATAGAGATGGCACCTTCCTTGAGTGCCGTTGAGATCGCACAGATCGTGTCGTTCAGCATACCTACATTCTATTATAAAAGCCTATTTTAAGGTAGTCTGGCTCCTTTTTCTTGAAAAATAGGAATTGACTATTCTACAATTAAGTTAGAAATTGTACACTTTTATTCATCATAATACAGGGAGGAAACAGTATGGGTAAATACGTGATCACTAAGAGCGTAAAGAACGGAAAATACCATTTCAATCTTTGCGCTTCCAACAAGGAACCGATCCTTACTTCTCAGCAGTATATGGCTAAAAAAGGCGCTATGAAGGGTATTCGTTCAGTTATGAAGAACGCACCGATCGCACCGATCGAAGACCAGACCGTAGAGAAAGTCGTAAAGGAAAAGAACCCGAAATTCGAACTCTACACAGGCAAAGACGGAAAGTTCTATTTCAGACTCGTCGCAGCCAACGGACAGCCGATCGGAAGATCTGAAGGCTACAACGAAAAGGCCACCGCAAAGAACGGTATCAAGTCTGTCAAGAAGAACGCAGAATCCGAAGTAGAGACTGCAGAAGAATAATACGATTCGTAAAACACATCATAATACAGACAGTAAGACCTCTTGCATTGCAAGAGGTCTTACTTATCTCTGTATAACTTTTAACGATATCGATCACGTCATTTTTCTTAAATAGAACAGTTCAGCCATTCTCAACGTAACGTAGGTCGCAGCTGTACGGCATACTCCCATAAATGACGGTTTAGGCCCCTCTACGGTTTCGACCGCAGGAACTGTAACCTTGTTTATATCATCAGAAGGTTCAACGGTGTTTTCGACGGTGTTAACGATATCAGCTTTTACATTACTGTCACAGTCCGGATTTATACATCTGCCATCGTTGTCATAGACATGGACATGAACCGGCTCAACACTGCTGACGTCAATGGTGTTCCGCTTGTCTTCATTATTCTGACCGGTATACGTACTGTTATTCTGATCGGTATTTACACTATTGTTTTGACCGGTATACATACTGACAATGTAAGTGTTTATCACACTGGCATCCCCGTGATGCAGGCAGGTGAAGTAAGTCGAGTATTTTTTCAAATGCTCAAAAGACATATATTCGTTACACTTATAATCGTTTTTCGCAGAATAACGCAGGTATCCCTCTTCATGATTGACTTCGGTAACGAAGATCGTATGGATCCCGTAATAGCCTTCATGGAGATCACAGAACACTACGATAAAATCTCCGGGTTTCATTTTAGCGATATTCTCATCGGTCAGAGCTACTTTTTTGCCGTAATGCATCTGCTCGACATAGGCCGTCAATGTGCACGGAGTACCAAAGAAGACATCTGTCAGACCGCCATGCTGCAGACAGTAGGAAACAAACGCGGCACAAAGATAATCGCCGTCGATGAAATTGCTGGGATTTGTTGCCCAGGCAACGGCTTTGGCGGGATCATATACGTTGGCTGTCTCGGCTTCTACTTCTTTAACGATTTCTCTTGAAGGTACGATCTGCAGGCAGAACAGTACCCCAAGCATAACACATATTGATCTGATAACTCTACTCATTCATTGCCTCTAGTGTCATGTGAACCTGCCCACGGCTAAAGTATGTGGGTTTCTGTTTCACAGACAAGTTCGTATACCCTGTGTCCAATGACTCAGGCATAACGGATATGAACTTCATAAGATCATTTACGAATAGAACTCTATTGTGACTTCTTTCGTATGCGGATCCTTGTCTTCGTTCATACATTATATATAATAGCGCAATTTCTCCCATGGCTAAAGCATCAAGCTTTCCTGAGAAGGTTATAAATACTGTTTTCACCGATTTGAAAAGGATTGGTATGCATACAAAACGGCATTCAATCCTTTCTTATTTGTTCTATTTTAAATCAATTCTTCAATTCTTTTGTTCGTTATTATTTTATCGCACAAAAAGATTTTCAATAAAACCTGAATAAAAACATCTTTCGAATTAAGCTCTTCAATTATATTACCATAATTTGTATTTGTTTTCATATTTGGTCATCATTGATTTCGATATAAAAACACGGATTCATGCTATACCTTGACGCATCGCTTAACTTGCTTTTTGATGATATTACAACGCACTTGCTCATTATGTCTTTTGGCGCTTCTTCAAATCTTATAATTCTAAACCAGGTTTTAAATTTTGACGCGTTTTCACTGTAATAATCTGGGATCCCAAAAGAAGGTGTTTCCTTTGTAATGCCATCAATATAAGCCCACCATCTGTCAAATCCTCCGCTATGAATTAACAAGATCCTGTCGGTTTCTTCTTTCTTTAATTCTGCAATTTTTGCATCAGAAACAGGCGCTCCACTTTTTCCATACCAAACATAGCCGTTTTTATCTATAACTTGCTGGTGAGCTTTAATTGTTCCACATGATGGCGAAAAAGTTTCGCCAAACCTTAAAGCTAAAGTCCTCATTTAAACCATTGCCTCCAGGCTTTCGCATAACGGCAACAGCTGATCAAGCTTTTCTACGATTCGCTGTTGTTCTTCAATGGGAGGGAGAGGAAACCATACATTTCTCACCTTTTCCATATCGACTGTTGGTAATGCAGTGCCTTTATATAGGTGCTTAAAATCTAAAGTGCAAAAAATGTAAAACATATAATCATAATTCATCACTTTTGATGGAGTGTATACACCTGTATTTAGATCAACTAACGAGTCTTCCGCCAATATCCTTTTTTTGTTCGTAAATACTGCACCGCCATTTTTAGGGTATACAAATGATCCCTTCTTAAATGTTTTGCCACTATACGTATTGCTTAAATAGGAGTTGGATACCTTGAGATACAATTCGTTACCTTCAGTATTCATATCTGAAACCTTAAAATAAGGGATGGTACCATCTTTTGATATTTGTTCAACCTGAGGT
>CADCRE010000002.1 GCA_902803785.1 uncultured Erysipelotrichaceae bacterium | reverse complement strand
TAGATCTCTTCAGGAGTCATCTTGGAGAGATCCGGGACCTGGACCGCTTTATTGTCCTGATAGTATCGATAGCCGACAAAGCCCGCCAGGCCGATGCCGGCGATCAGTACCGGGATAAGCAGGATCCGATATAATTTTTCCAATGTGTTTTCCATAGTTCGTTTCTCCCTTATTCTTCAATCGCAGAAGCTTTGAAGACCAGCCGTCTTCTGACGGCGGAAGTCTCGAAGGCATACTGTTTCGTTTCTTTGGAAAGTGACGGCAGATCGATACCGTAGTTCGGCATTTCGACGATCTGCATATATCCTCCCTCGGAAGTATTCGACATCTTCAGATAGACGGTATAGTTCCCGTTCAGATCCGTGATGTTTCCTGTCGCTTTGAATGTGATGTGATCCAGCTTGTAGCTCGAACCCAGAAGGCTCTGATAGTCGAGTCCGTCATCGTAGAGTGCTGTTTCCAGTTTTATATAGTTCTCACTGCTTCCGGACAGATAGACATCGTAAGAGACTTTTTCAGGATCGTCATAGTTCAGATAGAACATGTACGCATGACCGATGATCTCGATGTTTCCTCCTTCGTCCGTGGAGACCGAATCCAGCGATACCGAGGCAGGTCTGGCGGACGGCGTCTTTATGGATGAGAAGTCGAGTTCGCTCGGAACGGACAGGACATCCAGTTCGAAACGGTAGTTGTAGAAGTCGTTCATGCGGACGCTGTAGGTCTGTGTCTCGTTGGAGATGTTGAGACTGCGCAGGTTCTTGTCCGGTGACAGCAGGTATGCGCTGACGCTCTTGCCGTTATTCTCGGTCGTCAGTTCCACGTAGTAGGAACCGGCCGGAAGGTTCTCGTTTGGCAGCGGGATACTGATCTGATAGCCGCTCCAGGTGTAGTCATACTGATCGTTGAGATTGAATCCTTCGGAATCGATATTTTCCGCTGTGAAGGAATATGCGATATCCTTGTTCTCGAGACTGCGGAACGTGATCGTATGTTTGATCGTGGTATCGTCTTTCTTGAAATCCATCCCCTGGATCGCACCGACACCGCTGATCGTAAGATGATCGGAAGCCAGTTCGACGTTCCTGAGCGAATTCAGGACTTCATAGGTCGGTTCCGGTCTGTCATCGACCGGTTCTTCGACCTGCTGGACATGGAGAAGGACGAGGTCCTTTTCATCGATGTAGCCGACTGATTTGTTCCAGTCATAGGTCAGGACGCCGTCTTCGGTATTGAGCTGACCGTTGACGATCGGATTTGCGGTCTGGATCTTGTATCTGGTCCCGACTTTCTCCAGGACGGTGACCGTCAGGTCTTTCTGATAGTGGGAACCGAAACGTCCGGTATAGAGGACGTCGTTGCCGGTAGCGGCCTTATAGATATTCGGATCCCAGGAGATCGAAGAACTGTAAAGGACATCGTTGTAGTTGTTTTTGACGAAACCGGTCTGGACCGCATTGTAGTCGCTCAGATTGCCGTCGTTGTTGTTGGAATACTTGTCGATCGAATAGGCGATCGCTGCGATCTTGGCTCCCCAGTACGGATCGGATGCGTAGAGGACGTTGAAACCGGAGCCCTTGTTTCCGACGCAGGTGCCGAAGTAACGGCGGTTCGTGTAGTCCATGAACCAGTTCAGGTTGCGTCCCATGTGCTCGTTGACGCAGACTTCTACGGATGAGAAGTAGGATGCATCGTTTGGGGAATCGTCATAGGCGGACCAGCCAAAGAGATTGTTTCGGTTCATCGCATAGCCGGAAGTTCCGTATGCGGATTCCAGACATGCCATCGCATAGATGATCAGGGCGTTGCAACCGTACTTGTTCTGAGCATTGATGAAGATCGAACCGCTCCCCTTCATGACTGTATTGTTCCCCTTCTGGGAATACAGGAAGCTGTCGAAGACGGAAGCCTTGATATTGGTCTTGGATCTGACGGAAAGGAACTGGTAGTAGTTATAGACGGTCGCGACTTTCTTCGTCAGTTTGGAATCGGAATAGAAATTGATCCCGTCGTTGGAGAAGTACTTCGTGTTGGCCGTCATTCCCGCATCCAGATAGTTCTTGGCGTTATCGATAGAGATCGAAGAGCTCAGCGCTTCGTTTCCGTTGACCGCACCGGTCGGATAGGCACGGTAGAAATGGAAGACGAGGTCATAGTAGTTCCCCTTCTTTTCGATCTGGTAGTAATTCTGACGGACGACGACCTTGAACGGATCTTCGTTGTCGTAGACGTTTCTTCCGCCCAGCCAGATCGCGATCCCCTTTTCGATGAACTTGCTTGGAACGAGGTCGGTATATTCGAGATCCGCAAACCCTTCGAAACCGTTCAGAACGACCTGAACATAGCCTTTTCCATTTGCGGAGATGTCATAGATATCTTCATTGCAGGTATCCACATAGGTCATCTCATAGTGGTTGGAGACGAATGTGGATTTGTAGCGGCTGTCATCCTTGGCCTGCGGATTCTGGTAGATATACATCGTTGAGGAACCGCTTCTGCCCGGATAGCTGTAGACCAGACCGGAATTCATTGCGACGATTCCGGTCGGAGAATAGGACTTTCCGTATCTCACCACATAGTCATTGTTCTTCTTCATCGCCTTCTTGGCATCGGAGAACGTGCTGTGGCAGGATACCGTCGTGAAAGATCCGTCATCGTTGATATTGGATACTTCGAACTGTCCCGTCGGGCATCCCATCGAATAATATGTCGCAGCCTCGACTTCAAAACTGCCGATGAACGGCATGAGACTGAGACAGATCATACTGATGAGGAATGTCAGAAAGGACTTTTTCAGCATAGTTTACTCCAATGTGGTCGGTACTTTGATCCAATCGGAACTGTTGGAAAGCATCAGCATCAGGAAGCCGTCAAAATCGGTGGTCCCGCTCCTTCCGGATTCTTCGAAGAACAGAGCGCCGTTCTCTCCCTGGACCAGGGTCTTGTTCAGACAGTTGGCGACCTTGACGGAAGCGTATTCGTTGTTCAGACAGTGCAGCTGTTCATCACTGCTGTTGCGTACGAAGATCGCATCGACGATCTTGATATCGCCTTCGACCTTTTCGACGTAGATATTGAACGTATAGTAGTTCAGACCGCTGGCGTCGTATTCGTCGCCGTTATGAGTCATCATCGTCGAGATATAGGACTTGGAGACGCGGATATTGGTCTCACCGACCACGATCTCGCTGTCCGTATCGAACTTCATCGTCGTGACGTACTTGTTGTTTTTGGTCAGATCGAATTCGATCATGGACTTGTCTTCCGTATTGAGAAGACGCAGAGAAGAACTGTCGGTCGTATAAGGCACGAAGATCTTGCATGTGTAGTCGTTTCCGTTCGTCACGATGGAATTGACGATGTCCAGATCGGAGACGCGGTAAGACTTTTCCGCAAGAGAATTGATGTATTTGGATACATTGTTCAGATAGATATGCTCCGAGGTCTGCAGGTTGCCCAGATCGAAGGAGATCGGTTCGTCAGCCGTGAAATGCAGTTCCGCAATGACAAAATTGAATCCCAGGGATTCCGTGTCATCGATATAGACATCATAGTCATTCAGTTCCACTTTCACACCTTCGGAAGTCTTCACCGGTTCCGGATCGACCACGACGGGAACGACAGGATCCTTGCCGTTATTATTTCCGTGTTTTCCCAAAAGAGAATCCAGGATCTTGTATACGCCAAAACCCAATCCCAGTACCAGGATGGCAAGAATCAAAAACAAAATGATGATACGGTCTGCCCGCATCTTTCTGTTATTACTCATTGATTCTTCTCCTTCAGAAGCTCTTCCGCTTCGATCAGTTCAGAAAAACGGGAGATCGGAATGATCGCCGCCATCGGTTCGTTGTTTTTAACGATGATCTTGATGTCATCATGACCTAAAGAACCGATGATCTTTGCGGCCTTCCCTTGATTCAATTGAGAGATCGGAACAAGTGAACTCAGCATCGTTCCGACTGCACTTTTCCCTGTCATGACTTCATTATAAAATTTAATGATAAATTTGTCAATTTATTTGTCATTTTATATGACAATCAATTTATCTATTAGTTTATCGTTATATTTATCTATTTATTTATCGATATTCTCGAGATTCGCATAGAAACGGTAGGAATCTTCGCACATCCTGTCGATATCGTACTCCGCCTTGAATCCCAGCAGTTCTTCCGCTTTCTTCGTATCTGCGTAACAGACAGCGATGTCTCCAGGCCTTCTGTCGACAACTTTATAAGGAAGCTCCTTGCCGCAGGCCTTCTCATAGGCTTTCAGGATCTGCATGACGGAATAGCCCTTTCCGGTGCCGATGTTGATGACTTCGGTCCCGGTGTGTTCTGCCGCATATTCAATGGCCTTCACATGCGCTCTGGCCAGATCGACGACATGGACATAGTCTCTGACTCCCGTCCCGTCCGGTGTATCGTAGTCATTGCCGAACACGCGCAGGTATTCCCTCTGTCCGGAAGCGACCTGTGCGACATACGGAAGCAGATTGTTCGGGATGCCGTTCGGGATCTCGCCGATCAGTCCGGAGGAATGAGCTCCGATCGGATTGAAGTAACGCAAAAGGACGCTCGATCTTTCCGGATCGGCGTTGTCCATATCGGTGATGATCATCTCGTTCATCTTCTTGCTGGTCCCGTATGGATTGGTGGTCGTTCCGAGCCCGTATTCTTCCTTGAACGGAACTTCGAAATCGTCCCCGTAGACGGTCGCACTGGAAGAGAAGACCAGGTTGCGCACTCCGTATTTCTTCATCATCTGATAGAGATTGATCGAACCGGAGATGTTGTTTTCATAGTAGGTCAAAGGGATCGCGACCGATTCGCCGACTGCCTTGTATCCCGCGAAATGGATGACTGCTTCAAAATCGTTCTCCTGAAAGACTTTTTCCAGTCCTTCCTTGTCCAGGATATCCGTACGGTAGAAAGCCGGTCTGACTCCCGTGATCGTCTCGATCCGATCGATCACGTTCTCTGAAGAATTGTAAAGATTATCCAGGATCACGACTTCATGTCCCGATCCGATCAGTTCAACGCAGGTATGGGAACCGATATAGCCCGTACCGCCGGTCACAAGTATTTTCATATTATCCTCCGATCAACTTAAAGATATCGTTATATGTCACAAACAGGAACAGCAGGAGCAGGACAGCCATGGAGGCCGTCATGACCAGATTGACCGCCTTTTCCGATAACGGTCTGCGGATGATGCTTTCGATGATCAGAAGGAGGACCCTTCCTCCGTCGAAGATCGGAAGCGGAAGCGCATTGACGATCCCGACATTGATCGAGATCATGGCGATCAGCTGTATATAGTAATCCAGTCCCAGATCCGCAACTTCCGAAACAGTCGTATAGATGCCGATCGGACCGGAAAGAGAATTCAGATTCTTTCCCTGAAAGAGACTCAAGAGGGATGACCAGGTCATCTTCAGGATGAAGAAGGCATACTGGAAACCGTAGACCCAGCAGTTCAGAAGGTTCACTTTCACCGTTTCCGTCGCGGCATTGGAGAAAGTGATGCCGATGATATAGCGGTCTTCTTCCGCATAGTGTTCCGGAACGATCTCGAACGTGAGTTTTTCTCCGTCGCGGAGCACTTCCAGATGCCACGGGCCGTTGCCGTCATAGGCTCCGGTGAATGACACCAGTTCCGCATAAGTGTCAGGATGGATGGAGATGCCGTTGTCGAAACCGATCTCGGTGACGATATCTCCTTCTTTCAGTCCGGCTGCATATGCCGGAGAACCCACATTGACGGAAGAGATGAGCGGTTTGGTGCTGACGACATAGGATCCGCTGCCCAGAATGATCAAGGAGTAGATCAGGATCGCCAGGATCATGTTCATGAAGATCCCCGCCAGCATCACGATCACTCTCTTCCAGCGGGCGATCCCCGTCAGGGTCCTCTCAGGCGGAAGATCCGTCGTATCGACGGAAGTCTCCAGGGAATTGTCGGTATCTCCGGCCATGGCGACGAAACCGCCCAGAGGCAACGCCCTCAGACAGTATTCCGTCTCCTTTCCCTGATACGAAAAGATCTTCGGTCCCATACCGATCGAATATTCCTTGCAATAGACTCCGAAGAGCTTCGCCGCAAGCAGGTGACCGAATTCATGGATCGAAACGATCACCGATAATAACAGTACAAATAAAACGATATTACGAATAGCCATCCTTCAAATTATACCACTATAAAAAGAAAACTCCTATTTTTAGGAGTTTGCCCACAGATCGTCTACGTATTCCTTTGCCCAGCGATGGGACTCCGCGATCTGTGACGGATCCGGTTCCCTGATGTAGTGTGCCGCCTTCAGAGTACGCAGGATATACTTCTCGATGTCGATGAAACGGATCCTTCCCTTCAGGAAGAGAGAGACCGCTTCGTCGTTGGCCCCGTTGAGGATCGCACCGTAGTTCCCTTCGTAGGTCCCGACCCGTTTCGCCAGTTTGACCAGCGGATAACGTTCATAGTCCATCTTCTTGAAATCCAGACGGGTCAGAGTGTCCAGATCCAGATACTTCGTCGTATCGTCATAAAGATGTTTCGGATACAGAAGCGCATATTTGATCATCAGATGCATATCAGGACAGCCCAGCTGAGCCATGATCGAACCGTCGTTGTATTCCACCATGGAATGAATGATCGACTGTTTATGGATGATCACATCGATCTTCTCATATGGGATATCGAAGAGATAATGTGCTTCGATCACTTCGAAGCCCTTGTTCATCATGGTCGCGGAATCGATCGTGATCTTCGCACCCATGTTCCAGACCGGATGTGCCAGTGCCTGTTGCAGCGTCACATCTTCCAGCTGAGTACGGTCAAGATCGCGGAACGCACCGCCCGATGCGGTGATGATCAGCCTGCGGACATCTTCTTTCGGATGTCCCTGCAGACACTGCAGGATAGCCGCATGTTCCGAATCGATCGGGAACAGTTTGACCTGATTCTGCCTCAGCGCTTCATTGATCAAAGCACCGCCTGCGACCAGGGTCTCCTTGTTGGCGAGGGCGATATCCTTGTGATTGCGGATCGCCGTCAGTGTCGGCATGAAACCGGTAAAACCGACCAGGGCATTTACCAGCATGTCGTAATCGGGAAGTTCCGCCATTTCCTTCAGGCCGTCATCTCCGCAGTAGAACTTCACGTTCGGAAATTTCTCTTCCAGAACGGGATTGCGTTCGATCGTGTAGGCGTAGCGGACAGAAAAAAAGTTCAGGACTTCGACCAGGTAGTCGATATTCTTCCCGACAGAAACACCGACAAGCTCAAGCTCGTCGGAATGTTGTTTGATCACATCGATCGTCTGTGTTCCGATAGAACCGGAAGCACCCATTAATAATATTCTTTTCATATAAATAGATTAATCAAAGCTCCGAACAGTATTATACAGAAAATATGAGAATCCATGCGGTCCAGGATCCCGCCGTGACCCGGGATCAGATTGGAGAAATCTTTCACTCCGTAATGTCTCTTGATCAAAGAGAAGGAAAGATCGCCGATCTGAGATACCAGAGGCAGGAACACCGATGCCAGGATGATGATCCGGCTGTCGATGCCGAAGAAGTGAAAGAGAGCGGCCCAGGCCAAAGAAACGATACAGCCGAAGAGCCAGCCGCCGATCGCTCCTTCGATCGTCTTCTTCGGGGAGACTCTTTCATTCAGCTTGTGCTTTCCGAAGGCCCGACCGACGAAATAGGCAAAGACGTCCGTGATATAGGAGATGATCAGGACATAGGCAAACATCCATTTATCGGTATGCTGGATATATCTCATGAAATAGATCGCATGTCCCAGAAGCGTGGACATCAGGAAGACGGAAGAGACATCGTCGAACGTCTCGTTCTCATCGAATACCGCCAGTCCGAGCAGGACGACGAGTTCCAGCAGTGAGATCGACAGACTGTAGTCATGGAAAAAGAACAGCAGCAGGATCGTGACTGCCTGGATGATACACAGAGGCAGATTGAATCTCTCTTTCCGGATATGAATGAATTCGTAGGATCCGTACAGGCCGATAAACAGTAAGACCCCGTCCAGCAGCAGGCCGCCGAACCAGGCGACCAGGACTGTGATCACGGCGATCAGTGCGCCGCTAATGACTCTCTGTTTCATCCCGACCTCCGAAATTGCGTTTTCTCTGTTGATACTCCGCAATGCATTCATCCAGGACTTCATTCGTGAAATCCGGCCACAGGGTGTCCGTCACCACGAATTCCGAATAGGCCAGCTGATACAGCAGGAAATTGGAAAGGCGCAGCTGGGAACCGGTGCGGATCAGCAAGTCCACTTCCGGAAGATCGCGGGTATAGAGATAATCCGCAAAGAGTTCTTCATCCAGTTCACCGACTTTCCCTTCCTTATAGTCCTGCGCATAGTGCTGCGCCGCCTTGACGATCTCATCCCTGGCTCCGTAGTTGAAAGCGAAGTTCAGG
The DNA here is from genome assembly GCA_902803785.1 of uncultured Erysipelotrichaceae bacterium. GTDB lineage: Bacteria > Bacillota_I > Bacilli_A > Erysipelotrichales > Erysipelotrichaceae > Colivicinus. The sequence goes on along the minus strand of CADCRE010000002.1, from coordinate 6,531 downwards.
ATCAGACCGGTATTGTTTCTGGTGGTCTCGATGGCATCGTCGATCACTTTCATCGTCTCTTTCGGGATCCTGTCCCGATCGCCGATGATCATGATCTTCACGTTGTTGTCCATCAGTTCCTTGATATAGGAAGCGAAAAAGATCTTCGGCAGAGACATGATATAGGATACTTCTTCTACCGAACGCTTCCAGTTTTCCGTCGAAAACGCATAAACGGTCAGGCATTTGATACCTAACCGATTCGCGTATATCGTAATGTTCCTTAAGACTTCAACACCCTTATAGTGTCCGGCCGTCCGCGGAAGCCTGTTGGCTTTCGCCCAGCGACCGTTTCCATCCATGATGATCGCAAGATGTTTCAGTGTGTTCATCAGATGGTCATGATCTCTTTTTGCTTGTTCTTAGCGCATTCCTCGATCTTTACGATCGCCTTGTCAGTTGCCTTCTGGATATCTTCGAGATAGGATTTGGAGATATCTTCCGGGATCGTCTTGTCCTTCTTGACATCTTCGTTGGCTTCTCTGCGGATGTTGCGGATCTGTACCTTCGCTTCTTCAGACATCTTGTCTACATCCTTGCAGAAACCTTTTCTGGTCTCTTCGGTCAGAGCCGGGACCGTGATACGCAGGATCTCGCCTCCGTTCTGGACCGGCAAGCCCAGATCGGACATATTGATCGCCCGTTCCACTTCCTTGACGACGTTGCGGTCAAACGGCTTGATCGCGATCGTCTTGCCTTCCTGGACCGAGACGGAAGCCAGCTGATTGATCGGTGTCGGAGATCCGTAGTAATCTACCATGATCCCATCCAGCATCGTCGGATTGGCTCTGCCTGTCCTGACCTTGGTCAAAGAACGCTCAAAGGCTTCAATGGCCTTGTCCATCTTTTCTTCTGCAATTTCCAAGAACAGATTTTCCATACAGTACTCCTTCTAGAACTTTATCCTCGTTCCTACAGTCTCATTGCGGACTGCCTTTACGATATTGTTTTCTTCCAGCATATTGAATACGAATGCCTCGATCTTCCCTTCTCTGCACAGTTCCGCAGCCTGAGAATCGATGACCTTCAGGTTCAAATCAAGTATATCATCAAACGTCAGCTCATCAAAACGGCGGGCATCCGGATTGGTGTCAGGATCGGAATCATAGACACCGTCAACACCGGTCTTGGCCATCAGGATCACATCCGCATGGATATCCATCGCCCTCTGAGCGCTTCCGGTATCGGTGGAATGATACGGTTTTCCGACACCGCCGCCGAAGATCAGGACATACCCTTCTTCCAGAAGACGGTTGGCTTCTTCTTTTTCAAACATGTCGACGCTTTCCGCCTTCACTGCGGATAAGGCTTTCGCTTTGACGCCCATCTGATTCAGTTTTGCGGAAAGGATCAGGGCATTGATGACCGTTCCCAGCATTCCCGCATAGTCGGACTGAACGCGGTCGAATCCCATCTCTTCAAAAAGTCTGCCTCGGCAGATATTGCCTCCGCCGATGACGACGCCGATCTCTACGCCCATCTCATGGATCTGTTTGATCTGGGAAGCGACATCTTCGATAACTTCCTGCGAGAACGGGAAGTCCTTTGCGGAGATCGCTTCACCTGATAATTTCAGTAAGATTCTTTTATACATGTGATATACCTCTGTTTTCTATTCTATCAAATCCGAAGGCATAAAAAAATGCTTCCCTAGGGAAGCATTTCTATTTTTAGGCGTTCATCTGCTTTGCGACTTCTTCCGCAAAGTTCTCTTCACGCTTCTCGATGCCTTCGCCGACAGCGTATCTGACGAAGCATAAGACTTCTGCACCGTTTTCCTTCAGGACTGCAGAGACTTTCTTCGCAGTATCCATGAAGTATTCCTGGTCGACCAGGCACATTTCCTTCAGAGCCTTGGAGACCTTGCCTTCGATCGCACCGTTGATGACCTGTTCCGGCTTGCCCGCAAACTTTTCATCGTTCCTGACGATCTCGGTCTGAACTTTTCTCTCGTGTTCTACGATGTCAGCCGGCATATCAGCTGCGCTGACATAAGACGGAGACATGGAAGCGACCTGCATAGCCATGTAGTGAGCCAGTTCGTCGTTTCCGCCCTTCATTACGACTAAAGCAGTCTTGGCGCCGCCCATGTGGGTGTATTCGCCGAAGAGCTGGTCGTCTGTCTTTTCTACGACAGCGAATCTGCGCAGAACGATCTTTTCACCGATCGTAGCTGTTGCGTTGACGAATTGATCGTTCAGCGTACCGCCGTTGACCGGTAATGCGAGTGCTGCTTCGTTGTCTGCAGGGTTTCCTGCGAGGATCGTCTTGGTTGCAGTATCCAGCAGAGCCAGGAACTGTTCGTTCTTTGCGACGAAGTCCGTCTCGGAGTTGATCTCGACGATAACAGCCTTGTTTCCGTCTATCAGGACTTTGGAGAGACCTTCCGCTGCGATCCTGGAAGCCTTCTTGATGGACTTGGCGATACCTTTTTCTCTCAGCCAGTCGATCGCTCTTTCCATATCGCCGTCAGATGCTGTCAGTGCGTTCTTGCAATCCAGCATTCCGGCGCCGGTCTTTTCTCTTAATTCCTTAACCTGTGCAGCAGTAACAGCCATTATTCATCCTCCTTGGCAACTGTTTCAACGACAGTTTCCACTTTTTCTTCAGCCTTTGCTTCTGCAGTTTCTGCAGCAGCGGCAGGAGCTTCCGCATTCTCTTCCTTACGGTTGATATATCTCTTTTCAGAGTTATACTTTCTCGGATTGCGGTTATTGAAACGGTTGTTTCTTTCTTCGTATCTCGCTCTTCTTCTCTTTTCCTGTTCCTCAGCGTGCTTTTCAACGTTGATGATGACATCTTCCATCGTGATATCGTCTTCGACATCGCCTTCCTGGTAAGCATCCTGCAGGATACCGCCCTTGGCTTCAACGATAGCGTCTGCCAGTAAGGACATGAGAAGCTTGATGGACTTGATCGCGTCATCGTTTGCCGGGATCGCATAGTCCACTAAAGCCGGGTTGCAGTTGGTGTCCGCAAGTCCGAAGACAGGGATACCGAGCTTCTTTGCTTCTGCGACAGCGTTGTGGTCTTCCTTCGGGTCGACGACGACGATCGCATCCGGCAGTTTCTTCATTTCCTTGATACCGCCTAAGAAGTTCTCAAGACGGACAGCTTCCTTACGGATCAGGATCTGTTCCTTCTTCGGATAGACAGAGATCGTTCCGTCTGTTTCCATCTGTTCGATCTCGATCAGACGCTTGATCCTCTTCTGGATCGTACGGAAGTTGGTGAGCGTTCCGCCCAGCCATCTCTGGTTGATGTAGAAGCTTCCGGATCTGGTCGCTTCATCCAGGATGATCTGCTGAGCCTGCTTCTTCGTTCCGACGAACAGGACCTTACCGCCGTTTTCAGAGATCTCTTTCATCTTCGCATAAGCGACATCCAGTGCTTCCTGTGTCTTGTTCAGGTCGATGATGTAGATACCGTTCTTTGCCGTGTAGATGAACGGTTTACACTTAGGATCCCATCTTCTGGTCTGATGTCCGAAATGAGCACCGTTTTCCAGAAGTTTTCTCATTGTAACTAACTGCATTTAAAAATTTCCTCTCTTTCCGTTACGCCTCCACCATTTCCGACATCGCTAACTTTTTTAAGCACGGAGCGATGAATCCATGGTGTGTGTATGCATAAATGCTTTGTTATTTTAACATAATGAATTTAAAAAAGAAAGGTAAATCGCCTTTCTTTAGCACTTTTTATCGAGTTTCCGGAGAATGGCTTCCTCCGCGGCTTTTTCATCGGACATCCATGGGACCCGTTTCCGATCGATCAGGAAGAAACGGTCGCTTCCTTTTCCCAGCAGGAGGATCGTATCGCCTTTCTTCGCCATGTCGACCGCCCTGTCGATGGCGTCCTTTCGATCGAGGATGATCTGCGGCTTTACCCGTTTGAAGTAGGTCTCCATCTCTTTCAGGATCCCCATCATGTCTTCGGTGGAAGGATCGTCATAGGTCAGGATCACTTCATCCGCTCTGGCATCTGCGATCTTTGCGGTACCCGGACGGCGCTTATGGTCGCGGTCTCCGGATGCGCCGAATACGGCGATGATCCGGCTCCCCTTCTCCGTGATCGATTCCGCGAAATCGAAGACCTTGTCGAAGGAATTCGGTGTGAAGGCGAAGTCCACGACGACGTGGAAATCCTGTCCGCAGTCGATCATCTGACAGCGTCCCGGCGTCGGTTCGCACTTCTGTAAAAGCGGCAGGAAGTCTTCCAGGGCATATCCGTTTTCATGCATGACGGCGATGACCGCCAGGAGATTGCAGATATTGAATCTTGCCGGCATGTTCGTCGTGATCGGATAGGTTTTCCCTTCGCAGATCAGATCGAATTCGCTGTGATCGTCATATAAACGGATGTTCACTGCACGGTAATCCGCTTCGGAATCGATCGCATAGGTGATCTTCTTATGATCGACCATGTCGTAAAGGCGTCTGCCGTAGGCATCGTCGATATTGATGATGGCTTTTCCGTCATCGCTGAGTTTCTTAAATAAAAGGCATTTTGCCTGGAAATAGCTCTCCATATCCCCGTGGATATCGAAATGGTCACCGGTAAGATTGTTGAAGACGGCCGTCGAGAACGTGACTTCATCCAGACGGTTGGTCAGAAGACCTTCCGAAGAAGCCTCCATGACCAATGAGGTGCAGCCGTGTTCCAGCATCTCCTTGCCGATCCGGAACAGCTCGTCCGATTTCGGCGTCGTCAGATTGAGACTGGAGTCGAGGATGTTCCCGTCATAGGTATATCCCATCGTTCCGATATAGCCGCAGCCTGTAAAATGAGCGATCAGCGCACGCAGGATCCAGGCGATCGTCGTCTTTCCGTTGGTCCCGGTGATCCCGATCACGTTCATCTGATCCAGAGGATGGCCATAGTAGGCATTGCAGAAGGAAACGTAAGCCTTCGTCGCATCTTCCACTCTGATGTATTCGATACCTTCCTTCTTCTGTTCGATCTCATCGGTATAGACGATGCAGACAGCGCCGTTTTCGATCGCCTGATCGATGAAACGGTGGCCGTCATTGATCTTGCCTTTCATCGCAAAAAAGATCGAACCAGGACAGTTCTTGCGGGAATCATACATGATCGATCCGACATTCAGATCGGATCCGTTTTCGAATACTTCATTCGTTTTCATAAGCTATTTCTTATACAGGATGACGTAATTCACGTCGAAGCAGGAAGATGTGACATCATATCCCGCATCCGCTTCCGCAGCCGTAAGATCGCCTAATGCGACATCGATGGACGATCTGTTCAACGCTTCAAAGAGTCCTTCCCGATCCAGCAGGTATACTTCGAGACGGTAGCCGAGAGAATTCGCCAGATACTGAGCCAGCTGGACATCATAGCCGTTGCAGGTCATCTCATCTTCCTCTGTTTTGAAAGTGAGTGAACCGAAGCTCGCCTCTTCTTCATCGATCCAGTTGAAAGAAGATGTATTCTCGATCCCGACCCGGATCGTACCTTTCAGGTCTTCCGGAGGGACGACATCGCTCACAAAGTGATCCAGAGGCTGTCCGTTCCGGACTTTGAGGACTTCCTTCATCAGCTGCAGACGGTCTTGTGCGGAGAGATCCTCCAGAACTTCACTGATCTCAGCGGTCAGAGAACTGTTTTTCTTCAGAAGAGCGACCCGATCGGTCACGGATGAGTCGACTGTAAAACCGTTGAGATTGTTTTTGAACTCGACATAGGACAATTCCGGATCGATCGCACAGTAGGAAAGCGCGACAGGCTCTTCCATCAGAGCGCCGTCGATCGCTTCGGCCTTGACGACCGTCACTGCGATATCGGTGCTGTCATAATAGAAAGTCTTCACTTCTCCTGCCTGTTTCAGCAGTTCTTCTTCCATAGGCGTACAGATCGCGATCTCACTTTGAGCGAGGTCCTTGACCGAAGTGACAGCGGAGAGATCTTTCCGTTCATAGACAGGGATATCTTCCGTTTCCGTTTCCTTTCCGGAACATCCCGCCAGTAAAAGGATGCTCAATATCAATACAAATACTTTCTTCATAAAGTACTTCTCCCAGAATATACTAAATTCATTATATAACGGATCACTCAGCGCGGACTGCAGATACCGCGGCGATCTTCGAAGTAGTTTTCGTCAAAGATCAGATAGGATGTCTTGATGGTGTTCTGAACCGTACTGTTGACGGAACGGATGTAGGAGTCTTCCGGCATCGCATCGTTCGGTGTGAACTTCTCGGTAGAAGCGTCATAGACGCCCTTTTCGTTGAGCCAGGAGCCGTTCGCAAAGATGACGGTATTGTTTCCGTTGTATGCGTCCGTTCCCATGTAGAGGCGCGGATCGTAGTTCAGATCGAAGAGATTGGCGATCGTCGGCACATGGTCCATCGTGGAACAGTAGTTGTAGCAGACGGATCCTTCCGTCGCTGTATTGTAGATGATGAACGGGGAACGGTAGATCCCGTAGTCTCCGGAACGCGGATTGATCCAGGAAGTGTAGGCCATGACGGTACC
>CADCRE010000001.1 GCA_902803785.1 uncultured Erysipelotrichaceae bacterium | reverse complement strand
CTCTGATCCTCCGTCTGCGTTCAGTTGTGCCAGTACCTCATTGAATTCTTCGGCGGTCGAGACCGTTGTCTCGGCAGGATCTTCCGCCCTTACCGTGTGATTGAAGCAGAGGCCTGTGAATAAGATGTTGACGATGACCGTCATCAATATCAGAAGCGGAATTTTAGATCTATAGATAAACTGGTGCATTCTAAAACTGGCTCTCCTTTCGTTTGAAGACACTTTTTCAATTTAATTGTAGTGAAATCCGATGTTTCGTATGTTTACAGAAAATACGATTTTTGTGCATATTGTAAAAAATCCCGCCATGCATTGATGACGGGATCCTGAGTGATCTTTTGAGATCTGAAGATATTATTTGTGATCTGCTTCGTCCGTGATCTCTTTTGCCCAACGGAAGAACTTGTTGTCAGCGAGATCGCCGATCGTCTTGATATTGAAGGCGGCCTTCATATCGTCGGCCATTCTCTTGGAGACTCCCTTGAAGGCGTCCAGAGGAGCGTTGATCAGTTCTTCATATGGCTTGCCCTGGTATTCCTTGTCGAACCAGGAGTCCTCCGGTTCGAAGGCTGTCGGGAAGACTGTCCTGGTCGGAGCTTCTTCCTTGATAGTCCCTTCTTTGACGTTGAGGTTCGTCCTGCTTACAGGAACGTTGTCCTCTTCCTTTTCTACGACTGCGTAGGTGCGGTATGCCGCAAACATTGCCAGGACCCAAGCGAGGACATGGAGCCAGGAGTGGATCTCAGGCGTTGTGCCCGCGAAAAACGGGACCAGAGAAGCGACGGCCGTAACACACCCGAAGAGGGCTGCCGGGATCGATTCTCTGAAGGAAAGGAACGCGGTGACGGCACCGGCGACAGCCAGCACGATCGCCAGGACCGTGTTGATGTTGAGCAGAGCCAGCAGGAAGGTCGCAATGACCAGTGCAACGATCAGAGGAAGGCTCAGATCCTTGCGATAGATCCTTGCGGTCGTCAGCAGAGCGGCCATCAGTAAAGCGTCAGCCAATCCGTGAAGGACCTGGTAGGACAGCGTTCCGGCTGCACCCGCGAAGGAAGCGAACACAAGAAGGAGCGCATGGATCGCGAAACAGTGGAAAGCCAGGATGTATTTCTTGATGCTCTGACCCTGAACGTTGTGGTATTCCAGGTAGTGCATCGCAAATGCGTAGAAGACGACTGCGACGATCGCACCGAGGCAGTAGGCGATCCTGTTCTTTGTGAAGATCGCAAGCAGGCCCAAAAGGGCAGAGATGACGATCAGGACCAGAGAAGCGGTATGGGCTTTCTGTCTGTCACTTAAATAAGGATACTTATTCATGTCTTTCCCTCCTTAATCGATACCTGTCTTAGGAAGATCGGCACTGCCGTTCTTCAGTTTCTGTAACTGAGTCAGGTAATCCTGAAGCAATGGATAGTTGGTGACGTTGGCCTTGTCTGCAGTGCTGAGTGCGTTGTATGCAGAGAGGGCTCTGTTGATGGCGTCTTCACTGTCCAGAGTGATCGGAGTCGGAATGAGGCGGATCAGATCGGAAACTCCCTCCGGTGTGCCGGTGTCCAAAGCTTCTAAGAGATCGGATTCATATCCTTTCAGTTTGTCCAGACCTTTGAACTTTGCCTTCTCGGCATCGCTCAGAGAGTCATAAGCTTCGCGGATCTTTCTGAGGAGTCCGGAATGTTCTGCAGTGATCGGCAGTTTGATGCCGTCGAGGATACCGTCCAGAGATGCGGCGTCCGTTGCGATCGGTCTGCCGAGATCCAGCTTACCAAGATCCCATTCAAATCCTTTCAGTTTATCCAATCCTTTGAATTTCGCTTTTTCAGCATCGCTGAGCGATTCGAATGCGGAACGGATCTTGCTTAAGAGATCGAAGTGATCGGCTGTGATCGGCGTTTCGATGTTGTTTAACAGACCGTCCAGAGCTGCCGCGTTATTGGCGATCGGCTCACCGAGATCCAGCTTGCTGAGGTCGAACTCGAAGCCTTTCAGTTTATCGAGGCCTTTGAATTTTGCCTTTTCTGCTTCAGGCAGTCCTTCATAGGCGCTGCGGATCTTTCTGAGGAGTCCGGAGTGTTCTGCCGTGATCGGCAACTGAATGCCGTTGAGCAGGTTGTCCAGTTCGGCTGCACCGCCGTTTGCGGAGAGTTCCAGACCTTCCAGGAGATCCAGGCCCTTGAACTTCGCTTTTTCAGTATCGCTGAGGCCGTCGAAGGCGGCGCGGATCTTTCCGAGGAGATCGATACCTTCCGCATCCAACGGAAGCTTGATGCCGCTCAGTAAGCCGTCCAGAGTTGCTGCGTCACCGGCGATCAGACCGCCGCCGAGCTTGGCGAGATCCAGTTCGAACCCTTTCAGTTTATCCAGTAAAGTAACGAACGGTTTATCCGCATCGCTCAGAGAATCGTAAGCCGCTCTGGCTCTGCTGATCGCATCTGCGCTTTCAAGCGTGATCGGTGTCTTGATCGCAGAGATGAGGTCGTCTACCTTCTTGGCGTTGGCGTTGACGCCCGGTGTGACGATACTTGAATCAAAGTTCGGAAGAGTGACTTTGGAGTCACAGGATTTCAGTCCCGCTGTCAGTAAGCCCATGCAGAGCAGGCCGATCAGAAGACCTATGATATGATTACGACGTCTTTTCATCCTATTCGCCCTGTGCCTTTCTCTTGACCGCGAGCGCTTTCCGATACCACTCGCATTCAGCCATGTCGCGGATCGTTTCGATCCCGAAGGAACGTTTCAGCTTTTCGCCGTCTCCTTCAGATACGCCCTGAAGGGCATCGGCAGGAGCAGAAACCAGATCTTCGACAGGCTTCTCTTCAAACGCTTTGTCCAGTTTGTTTTTCTTGTCGAACATAGTATTATTTACCCCCGTTTCTATAAGAATTATAGTACATTCACACTCATAAAAATATGCTCAAAAAGCCATTATATTATGCTATATGTTAGAATCATAGACAAAAGAGAGGAAGGTGTGCAGTGGACAGGTCGGTAAAAGAGGCTCTGCGGGACTCCCTGAAGATCCTGCCGGGGTATCTCGTATTGGGGATCGGATTCGGTGTTCTGTTAAAAGCGAACGGATTCGGGATACTCTGCGCATCAGCCATGAGTATATTCATCTATGCGGGTTCGATGCAGTATGCGGCGATCGATCTTTTGCATACCGGCGCATCCCTGATCAGCTGTTTTCTGATGACGGTGATGGTGAATATCCGCCATCTCTTTTACGGACTGGGGATGCGGGATAAGTATCAGAAACTGAAGAGACACAGAATCTATGATATCTTCGCGCTGACAGACGAAACATTCTCACTGGTCTGTTCCAAAGATATGACAGGACTCGATCCGGAACGCTATTACTTTTTTCTTTCACTGCTGGACCACCTGTACTGGATCGCGGGAAGCGTGATCGGAAGCGTCTTCGGAGATGTCCTGCCGTTTGATACCGAAGGGATCGAATTCTCGATGACGGCGTTGTTTCTGGTGGTCGTTCTGAGCCAATGGGAAAAGACGAAGGATCATACCTCGGTGCTTCTGACGGTCGTGATTTCGGTCCTGTGTATCCTGATCTTCGGAAGGGAACGTTTCCTGCTTCCGGGGATGATCGGGGTCGTCGTGATGCTGGAAGTCCTGAGGAGGACGAAAGGAGAAGGGGATGCATAGCGTACTGATCGTGGCGGTCATCGCCCTGACGACAGTCTTCATCCGTTTCCTGCCGTTCCTGTTCCTGAAGGGAAAGGTATCTGAACGGGCGGATTATCTCGGTAAAGCTCTTCCGGCCTGCGCGATGGTGATGCTGACGGTGTTCTGTCTGCGCGATCTTCGTTTCGATCGGGTCGAAAACTTTGCCCCGGAAATAATTGCGGCCTTGATCGCTGCACTACTATACCGCTGGAAACACAGCACAGCTTTGTCGATCGTGGTCAGCACGGCTTTATACATGTGGATGGTGCAGAAGCTGTTCTGATGTCTTTTCACGACAGAACACATATAATATAGAAGGATAAACAGGAGATAAAACATGAATGTTAAGATCATTACCGATTCCGGAAGCGATATGTCGCAGGAACGCGCAGCCCGGCTGGGCATCCGCGTGATCCCGCTGACGTTCCGCTTTGGGACCGAGGAATATCTGGACGGCGTGACGATGTCCGGAAAAGAATTCTATGAGCGGATGGAAGGGGAAGAGGAGCTTCCCAAGACTTCCCAGATCCCTCCGTACCGATATGAAGAAGTATTCAAAGAAGAGACGAACGACGGAAGCGATGCCTTGTATATCTGCATCTCATCCGGTGTTTCGGGCTGTTTCCAGAGCGCAAGTCTGGCAGCGTCCGAACTTGACGGAAAGGTCAGAGTCTTCGACAGTAAACATTTCTGTATCAGCGAAGGTCTTCTGGCGGAATATGCGAAGAGACTGGCGGATGAAGGCAAGGACCTGGATACGATCTATGAAGAACTGGAGAAGGCCAGAGAGAAGGTCAGGATCATCGCGGTATTCGCGACTTTGGAGAATCTGAGAAAAGGCGGAAGGATCTCTTCCGCATCGGCCTTTGTGGGAGAAGTGCTGTCGATCAAACCGCTGATCACGATCACGGACGGCGGCGTCGATGTCCTGGGAAAAGTCAGGGGAATGAAGAAAGGCCTTCAGGCCATGAGAGAATATATCCTGAATGACGGCGGCGTCGATCCGACGATGCCTTGCGGGTTTGCCTATTCCGGAAGTGAAGATTCCGGGATCCGCGATTTCATGGAGAAGAATAAGGACCTCTATCCTGACAGAGAGATCCCGGTATCCTACGTCGGTGCGACGGTAGGAACGTATGCGGGATCCGGTGCGATCGCGACCGCCTATTTCGTAAAATGAAATTTTATATCAAAACAAAACAGGATCTGATCGATGCGATCGAAGAATACGGGATCGTTCCTTTCTTTTCCAACGAGATCAAGGGCTTCTCCATCGAAGAGAACTGCGATCCCAAAGTCTATTTTTCCGACGGACCGGGCGTATGGGAATGGAAGGGTCCGGTGATCCTGGAGACGAAATGTGCCTACGGAAAGTTCTTCCACAAAAAGGCCGCATATGTGAGGAAGGATCTCTACTACGATCTTGCGAACTATCGCAGGGACGGCTACGACTTCGATGCGAGAGTATCGGACGGACTGGCCAACTACAACGAAGAGTTCCTCTACAACATCATCGCTTCTCACCACTCCATCCTGTCCAAGACGGCGAAAGCCATCGGCGGATATGTGAAGACCAAGGAAAAAGGAAAAGACGCCTGGCAGCCGCGGAAAGGCTTCGATACGACGATCGCCAACCTGCAGATGAAGGGTTATGTCCTGATCACGGACTTCGATTATGAAACGGATAAGAATGGGGAATTCTACGGATGGGGGATCGCCCGTTATGCGACTCCCGAAGAGTACTACGGGAAGGGCTTTGCGAAGAAGTGTTATAAAAGGACTCCTGAGGAGTCCTATCGGAAACTGTTGCGACAGCTGAAGAAGATCAATCCGGAAGCGGCACAGGAAGATCTGATCCGTTTCCTGGGTTAGGCCTTCTTATATCTCTTTACGAATTCGAACATCTTGGGATCCACATGGCAATAGCCCTGTGGGTTTTTTATCAGATAGTCCTGATGGTAGTCTTCCGCAACGGTGAAGTTTTCCAACGGAAGGAGTTCAGTGACGATCGGGTCCTTGTATTCCTTCTGAAGGGTATGCAAGGCATCCTCGATAAGAGGTACGTCTTCCCTTTCGATGTAGTAGATACCGGTACGGTACTGATGGCCGATGTCGTGTCCCTGTTGATCGAGGACAGTCGGATCGATGATCAGGAAGAAGAGTTCCAGGATCTCGTTCAGGGAGATCCGATCTTCATCATAAACGACTTCTACGGTCTCGGCCGCACTGGAGCGGTGTGCCTTCAGATCTTCATAGGATGGAGACGGGATATCGCTGTTGGCGTAACCGACAGTGGTCGAGGAAATACCTTCGATCAGGGAGAGATAGTGTTCTACGCCCCAGAAACATCCTCCGGCAAGATAGATCTTTTTCATAAGGATATTATATGACAGATCATCCTGTTTTGAGATCGAATCGAAATCCGCTAGAATAGAGACAGGAAAGAAGGTGGGGAAACATGAATGATTACTATATCTATTATGGATTGACGACTCTGGCCTTTTTACTGACGTTCGGTGCGCAGATCTACGTGCAGAACACCTATGCGAAATACGGAAACATCCGTGCGATGAGCGGATGGAACGGGGCAAGTGTTGCCCGGGATATACTGGACCGCAACGGACTGGGAAGCGTCGACATCCTGAAGACCGCAGGCATCCTGACGGACCGTTACGATCCGAGGAATATGCAGGTGGTGCTGTCTCAAAACAACTTCGAGAACGCATCTGTCGCTTCGGTGGCGGTAGCCGCTCACGAATGCGGGCACGCGATACAGCACAAGGAGAGCTATGCCTTCCTGAATATCCGTTCCGCGATGCTTCCGCTAGTCAATATCTCTTCCTACGGAGGATATCTTGCGATCATGATGGGAGCGCTTCTGGGCATGATGAACCTGATCTGGATCGGGATCGCGATGGAGATCGTCATCCTTCTGTTTCAGGTGATCACGCTTCCGGTGGAATTCGATGCGAGCCGCAGGGCTCTCGTGCTGATCCGGCAGAACGCCTATCTGACGGAAGAGGAATATGACGGCGCAAAGAAAGTACTTACGGCTGCCGCTTTGACCTATGTCGCAGCTGTCGCTTCTACGCTGTTACAGATCATGAGACTGATCCTGTCGTTTACCGACCGTTCCGGAAGGAGGAGAAGATGAACAGTTACAAACTGATGACCGCGCAGATCGAAGCTTTGAGCGAGAGCTCGAGAAACTATATCCCGTTACTGTCGAACGCATCTGCGCTGATCTATGAGAATATGGAGGATCTCAATTGGGCGGGATTCTATCTCGTAAGAGGCGGCGGACTCCTCCTCGGACCTTTTCAGGGAAAAGTTGCCTGTGTGAAGATCGAAAAGGGAAAGGGCGTCTGCGGGACCGCATACGAGACCGATCGGACGCAGAGAGTGGAAGATGTCCATCGGTTCCCGGGACACATCGCCTGTGACAGCGCGTCCAATTCCGAGATCGTGATCCCCATCCATTTTAAGGGCGAGGTGGTCGCCGTACTGGATATCGACAGTCCTTCTTTGAACCGTTTCTCATCCGAGGATCAGGAAGGTCTCGAAACCTTTGTAAGGAAACTGGAAGAATTGCTGGAATGGGATTAGATCCTCTTGAAAGATGACCGTTTTCACTTACAATAGATAGTTGTATGACAAAAAAGAAAGAGTATACACATTTGATCGTTATGGGGTTCTGGGTCATCCTGTCAGCTGCGCTGCAGGGTCTGGCTCTGACCTCGTTTTCCATTCCTGCAGGGATCTACCCGAGCGGTGTGATCGGACTTTCCCGTATCGTATCCGATATCTTTGCGGATTTTTTCAACATCGATTTTTCCTTCCAGCTCCTCTATGTTCCGATCAACGTGATCCTGGCGGTGATCGTCTATCGTCACATCGGAAAGCTGTTTACGATCTTTTCCCTGGCTCAGACGGTCCTGGCTTCCCTGTTTGCGTCCCTCTTCGGAAGATACATCGTCCTGAATGAGACGATCCTGATCGCGATCTTCGGCGGACTGATCAACGGCCTCGGTGCCGGCGTGGCTCTCATGCATGGGGCATCCAGCGGGGGAATGGACTTCCTGTCCGTCTACTATTCCAACAAGTATCACAAGTCCATGTGGAACCAGGTCTTCCTCTTCAATATGGTCATGATCGTCGTGACCGGCTTCCTGTACGGATGGGAGAGGGCTGCCTATTCCATCATCTACCAGTATATGAACAGCTATATGATCAAGAGGCTGCATAAGCGCTATACGCATCAGGCGATCTTCATCATCACCAAGAAGCCGCAGGCGGTCATCGATTCCATCCTGGACAAGGTCCGTCACGGTATCACCAAGGTGGAAGCCAAGGGTGCTTTCAAGGGAGAAGATGAGATGCTACTGTATACGGTCGTGAACTCCTTCCAGACGGAAGAAGTCGTCAAACTGGCCCTGAAAGGGGATCCGAACGCGTTCATTGAGACCCGGGATACGGCAGATGTCTATGGGAATTACTATCAGAAGCCATTGGAATGACGGGATATATTTGTATGTTCGTTAAAAAATGGTATAATATTACGGAAAAAGAAGGTATCGAATGGAAACAAATTACAACACGAAAGAAGAGCTGATCAGACAGCTCGAAGAACTGCGGGACAGTGAAAATCCCGCTGAGGCTTACTTCAAAGCCAAGGTCCTGAGCCGCAAATGGCGCAACGCCAGAGAAGATGAAGAGTCTTTCTATGAGAAGGAACTTTCCGACCGTTTCAATGCCATCATGGATGAACTGGCAGAGAAGGCCGGTGATGTCGAGATCAATGTAGAAGACCGCAAGAACGAGATCATCGCCAAGGCGAAAGAGATCGCTGCCGGAACGAACTTCAAAAAAGGCAACGAACAGATGCAGCAGCTCATGGAAGAGTGGAAGCAGGCCGGTCGTCTGAATAAAGAAAAGGATGACGAACTTTGGGCAGCATTCAAGGAAGCGAGAAATGAATTCTTCGAGAGGAAGAACGAATACTTCGCAAACCTGAAGGAAACTTTCGCTGCAAACAAGGTCCTCAAGGAAGAACTGATCGAGAAGGCAAAGGCCGTTCTGGATCTGGAAAACATCAAGGAAGCTGCAAAGCAGACCAGCGAACTCATGGAAGAGTGGAAGAAGGTCGGCAGTGCAGGTCATAAGGATGATGAAAAACTGTGGCAGGCATTCCTGACAGAGAGAAAGGCTTTCTATGACAAGCGCGATGCCTTCTATGACAATATGAAAGAGACTTATGCCAAGAGAGTTGCTGAAAAGAAGGAACTGATCAGTGAAGCAAAACTCTACCTGGCAAGAAGCGAATTCACCGAAGATGAGATCGAATCCGTCAAGGGACTTCGTGCAAAGTGGAAAGAGATCGGAAATGCCGGCAGAGACAATGAAAACGCTCTGTGGGAAGAGTTCAACGGTATCATCAACAAGTACTACGAGAACATGAGGTTCTATAAGAACTAAAAGGATCAAGGCAGTGAAAACTGCCTTTTCTGATGATCGAAAGTAAAGAGTATCTTCGGATACTCTTTACTTTACTTCATCGGAATCATCTACCGTCTTTATGATGTCTTTCCACCAGAGGGCTTTCTCATCCAGAGGGAGCCTTTTTTCTAACGGAGGGAGCTTCGGGATACTGCGATGCGGTTCGCTCTGATACCAGTAGGCCGTTGAAGAGTAATCATCGCTGCGCAGGTTGTTGTGACCGTGTTCGACCGTGACCTTGATGGATCTTTCAAACATGATCGGATCCTGGATGTGGTAGCGGTAGAAAGTCGCTTTTCCCTTGAAATGGTCGTTGGTGTCGATGAGACAGCCGTAATAGGGAGATTCAAAGGACTGCGTCGGTGACCAGGCACAGTTGAAGTAGTCTTCCATTCCGGTGCCGTGCAGCCTCGGCGGCCACGGCTCTCCGTCGATGAAGATCATGTCGTCGCCTTCCCCGTACCAGTCCCAGTTGCCGTTGGTGTTGCAGTTGACGATGTTCAGATTGCAGCCGACATACTGGCCGCTTCCTTCCGCTTCCAGGATGACATAATTTTCTTTTCCGTCCAGGTTTTTATCTTCTTCTGATCCGAAGATCCACTGGGTATGAGAATCGTATCCTTTTTCATCCTTACCTTCCGTCGGCATCTCCCTGTGCCAGGAGGCGTGGAAGTATAAGCTGTCCTTTGGAAGTTCATCCACCTTTTCATAGTCGAGATAGAAATAGAACACCGTCTCGTTGTGACATTCGTTGCGGATCAGAAATCTGGCTTTTTTATGAAACGGCATCGGGAACCAGCAGTTGCATCCGTGTCCGTCTTCCGCAGTCATCTGTAACGGTGCGCTGTTATATGCCTTACAGATCCCGTGACCCATACCGAAGAAATCGCCCAGAGGGACTTCGATACTTGGTTCTTCTTCGTCATCCCAATAGACCAGAAGGACGATCTTGCGCAGATTGTATGGTTCATGACCGACAGAACCGCTCGTATCTCCGTTTGCGATATTCCCGTAGGTACACCAGAAATGGGTGATGACGGCCGGCCCTTCGATACAGGCGAACTCTGTCGTCTGTCCGGAAGCGATATGGATGCGGTCGTCATTGAGCCCGTTCCGGTCATAGGAGGAGACTCTTTCCCGACGGTACGGACGTTTGATGAAAAGATTGTTTAGATCTGCGGTCTGATAGCTCATTGTGTTTTTCCTCGTCTATACATTAATTTTAAGATGATTGCGGACAAAATCAAAGAGAAGGCGATCAGAGAGAGAAAGGTCATGTGAGACCTCGTCTCGATGATCCGACCGAAGTACGGAGCGATCAGATTGGCGATACAGACAGCCGATACGAAGATCGAGGAAGAGGAAGACGGCCGATCCGGGAAGGAATCCGAAGCGAGGATCATAAAGGTCGGGACCATCCCTCCCTGGAAGAAACCGGCCAGGACCGTAAATACCGCATAGATCAGATCCGATCCGCTGAAAGATCCCAATAACAGAGAGATACCGGAAAGGATACCACAGACGAAATAGTAAGTACTTAAGGAGACCTTCTTCAGGATGCGAGTCGAAAGAAGACGCATGACCAGGGCTCCGGAGAAGAAAGAGACCACGAGGAGACCGGAAGCAGACGAAGAGAACGATCTCGCGGTGAGGTTGCAGTCAGGAAGCCAGGCGGAGATCCCGCACTGGAATACCGCATACAGGATCGCCGCCAGCAGGAGAAGCCAGAAGCGAAAGGAACCGAAGAGCCGCAAGAGATCGCCGTTCAAGGAAGAATGGATCTTATCTTTACATGTATCTCTCTTCTGAAAGAAAAGCCCGAGGATGAGTGCGACTGCGCAGACACCCAGAAGCAGATACATCATGATGTAAGGCCTCGTGAAAGAGATACGTTTCACAGCCAGATAGACCAAAGGTGTCAGGATAGCTCCGATCCCGTAGAAGGTATGGATCACCGGAAGACGGGTACTTTTGTCTTTTGCGTAAGTCTCTGAAACATAGGAATTCATCGTCAGATCGATGGCGGTATAGCCGATATTGGCGACCATCAGGAAGAAGAAGATGAACGCATATGGATCGCTCTGTCCGGAAAAGAAGGAAGCGCCGAAGCAGCCAAGGCTCATTAGAAGGGCAGCGGCTATCAACGTCAGATACTTGGGCAGGCTTTCTCCAAAGATCGAGAGAAGGATGGAACAAAGCAGTCCTCCGACGGCCTGCCAGGTCAGGATCAGGGATTGGGTATCGCGGGTGGAATGCAGGATCTGCATCATATCCGGAGAGACCTGACCGAAGGTGTTGATGAAGACGGCGCTCAGGCAGTACAGAAAGCACAGCAGGATGAATGAATGATCTCTTTTCTCTCTCATACCCAAATTATAGGATCCTTATTATAAAAGAAAGAGGTCCAAAGGAGACTTCCGCGGAAAACATAATCATTTTTACAATTTATGTAAAATTGTTTAAAAAATCTGTAAAAATTCGCAAGAAACCTAATTTATCCGTTAAAATATAAAGTAAGAAGGGCTGGATCCATATCATGTATAAGAATTACGTTTCTCCTGAAGAAAAGGACAATGCGCGGGATGAATTCGATCCCCGCGTCCTGCAGATCGGTTTCGAACACAACAGTCCGGGCTGGTACAACCTCGAGCATTCTCACAAATCCTGTGAGCTGATCTATCTTCTGAAAGGCAGGGAAAGCCTCGTTTACGACGGAAGAAGATACGAGGCAGCGGAAAACGATGTCCTTCTGATCGATGCGGATATCAACCATCAGGAATTCGCATCTTCCGATACGGTTAGGGAAGCGATCGTCATCACGTTCGACCGTTTTCGTTTTCCGGATCTGCCCGAGAACCACCTGATCGAGAAAGGCGTGTCCCCGGTCGTCCGCCTGGAAGCAGACGATCCGATCGCCGATCTGTTTCAAGTCCTTCTGGAAGAATCCAGAAACGAAAACTATATGGGTTATTCCATGGTGTCGGCTGCCCTGAAGATGATCCTGGTACGTATCCTGCGCAGAGTCGGAAAGGGAGAGAAGGGAAGGACGACGAGTTTCATGGAGTGCGAGAAGGTAAAGGATTATATCGATGAGAACTACGGAAAGAAGATCACTCTGGATGATCTGGCAGATATCGCCTATATCTCCAAAGGCCATCTTTCTCATCAGTTCAAGATCACGATCGGTGAAGCACCGATCCGTTATCTCATCAACAAGCGTATCGAAGTCGCCAAAGACCTTCTGATCAACAGCGATCTGTCGATCGCCGACATCGCCTATAAAGTCGGTTATGACAACCAGACCTACTTCTCCCAGTTCTTCGATAAAGAGGTGGGAATGTCACCTACCGCATACCGGAAAAAACAGCGTCTGATCTGAGTTTTTTAGACTTTTTCAGGCCGTTTCCATACGCACAGGACCCGATTTCATAAAACAGAAAATATAAAAATGTTAGCGTTTTCACATATTCATCTCCAGGGCACCGGAAAGATAAAATGGTCTTATAAAGAAGGGCTTTATGCCTTTCGATAAAGGAGGACAAGATAATGAAAAAGCTACTTACGCTGCTTATGACGTTGCTTCTGGTGTGCTCACTGGCTGCCTGCGGCAACAAGCCTGCGGATGATTCGGGTGAGGGTGGCACTCCGGAGGAAGGTCGTTTCTTCGTCGGTTTCTCTTCCGTTACCCTGAATATCCCTTACTACGCCGAGATGGCAGATGTGTTCGAAAAGGAGTGTGACAAGAGGGGCTGGGATCATACGACTCTGATCAACAATATGAATGTTGAGCAGCAGATCAATGACTGTCTGGACCTTCTGCAGCAAGGTGTAGATGCACTGGTCATCGCTTCCTGGTGGGGTGATTCCATTCATGAAGTTCTGGAAGCTGCCGCAGAGGCAAACGTTCCGGTATTCTTCCTGAATACAGGCGGACTTACTGACAGTGATGTCTTCGCCAGCCACGTGATCGCAGACGATGTCGCGGTCGGTGAATATGCGGGCGTCTATACCGCAAAGTACTTCCTGAACAAGGGCGTCAATGAGATCACGATGGTCACGACGACTTCCGACTCAGGTGTCGGCAGAAACAGAGCTGACGGATTCTATGCCGGACTGGAAAAGGGCGGACTGAAATATACGCTGCTTCAGGAATCCATGGTCGATTCTCAGGAAGGCGCAATGCAGGCGATCGAAGATGACCTGACGGCATACGATCATATCGACCTGATTTACGGTATTGGTACCAATAATAATATGGGTGAACTCGATGCAGTACAGGCCGCAAAACGTGAAGATCCGATCATCATTGGTTGGGACTGCTCCGATGCGGACAAGGCAGCCATCGATGGCGGCACGCAGTTCATCGCAACTCTGGTCGTCAGCGCAACTTACGAGATGGAGACGACTCTGAAGAATGTCGAGACTGTCGCAAACGGCGGCGCTGTCGACAGGATCGTAAATTACTATCCGGTCCTTTACACCTATGAAGGTGAAAAGACCTACGATGATGTTTACGGCAACTAAGACAGATCTTTAGAAAAGACAAGGATAAGTGCACTGAGTCATCAGTGCACTTATCGGATTAGAGAGGAGATCGAAGATGAAAGACAGAGATATCCTTCTGAGAATGGAAGGCATCAGCAAGAGCTTCCCGGGAGTCAAGGCACTCTCGGACTTTTCCATGGATGTATATAAAGGAGAAGTGCTCTCTCTGATGGGAGGAAACGGAGCGGGAAAATCGACACTGATGAAGATCCTGTCCGGAGCCTATCGGAAAGATTCGGGCACGATCGTGTTCGACGGTGTGACGACGGAGATCGGAAATCCAAGGGTCGCAGAAGACCTGGGGATCTCTATCATCTATCAGGAACTGAATCTTCTTCCATCTTTGACCGTAGCGGAAAACATCTACATCGGCCGTCATCCGAAGACGAAGACAGGAAACGTCGCCTGGAGAAAGATGAATCGGATGGCTCAGGAACACCTGGACGCTCTGGGGATCGATCTGAAGGCGGAGGATCCGGTCGGAACGCTTTCGATCGCCCGCCAGCAGATGGTGGAGATCGTCAAGGCGGTATCCAGGGATTCCAAGCTGGTGATCATGGATGAGCCGACGTCCTCTTTGACCGACAAAGAGATCAAGGTACTGTTTCAGATCATCCGCACTTTGAAGAAGAAGGGAGTCTCGATCATCTTCATCACGCACAGACTGGATGAGATCTTCGAGATCTCAGACCGTGTCACGATCATGAGAGACGGTCAGTTCGTAGATACAAAGGATATAAAAGATATTACAAAGGCAGAACTGATCACCAAGATGATCGGCAGAGAGATGTCGAAACAGTTCCCGGAAAGGGATGTGGAGATCGGGGAAGAACTGCTTCGGGTCGAGGATCTTTCCGACGGGGTCAAGGTCAGCGACATCAGCTTCACTCTGCATAAAGGTGAAGTTTTGGGTTTTGCGGGTCTGGTCGGATCGGGAAGGACGGAGACGATGCATACGATCTTCGGTTCCCGGAAGAGGAAGAAGGGAAGGGTCTATCTGCATGGAAAACAGATCGATACCTCGACTCCGAAGAAAAGTATCCGCAACGGCATCGGCCTGCTTACGGAAAACAGAAAGACGGAAGGTCTGGTCCTTCCGATCAGCGTCAGAGAGAACGTCGTCATGGTGGCGCTGGACAAGGTCCTCAGCGGCGGGAATATCGATCGCAGGAAAGAGACGAAATACTCAAACGATTATGTGGATGCGCTGAACATCAAGACGCCTTCGATCGAACAAAAGGTGATGTATCTCAGCGGCGGGAATCAGCAGAAGGTCGTCTTATCCAAGTGGCTGATGTCTGATTCAGAGGTCATCATCATGGATGAACCGACGCGAGGCATCGATGTCGGAGCCAAGAAAGAGATCTACGACATCATCAACGATATGGCTTCGCAAGGAAAAGGCATCATCGTGGTCTCTTCGGAATCGGAAGAGGTCATGGGGATCTGCGACCGCATCATCGTCATGTGTGAAGGAAGGATCACGGGCGAACTGAAGAAAGAGGAATTCTCTCAGGAGAGGATCGCTGCACTGTCAGTCAATGAAACAGGAACGAATAGGGGGATCACATTATGAAAGATAATAAAGCAACAAAACTGATCAGAACGGTATGGGGAAAACTCGGCGTATGGCTGATCGCGATCCTGCTGTTTGCGGTGATGTCTGCCGCATCGGACAAGTTCCTGACTGCCAGCAACCTCATCAACGTCGTCCGTCAGGTCGCCGTGACCGGTATCGTCGCGTTGGGAGCGACCTTCGTAGTCACATCCGGGGAGATCGATCTTTCCCAGGGCGGTGTCGTCTGTCTGGCAGGATGTTTCTGTGCCCATCTGATGATGAACGTGGGGATGAACCCTTGGATCGCTTCGATCATTACGATCCTTCTGAGCGTCGTGGCTTTTATATTCCTCGGTTCGATCGTTGCGTACCTTGACGTGCCGTCTTTCATCGCGACACTGGGATTCAACTACGTCCTTTCAGGTCTGGTCCTCCTGCTGACGAACTCCAAGGCGATCACCGGGCTTCCTGAAAGTTTCACGAAGATCGCCAGAGGCTATATCTTCAACGACAGCATTCCGATCGTCGCGATCATCCTTCTGGTCCTGTATGCGTTCGGTGCCTATGTACAGAGATACCGGGTCTTCGGACGCAACGTGGCGATCGTAGGTGAGAACCGGCAGGCCGCACAGCTCAGCGGGATCAATGTCCGACTGATCAAGGTCCTGGCATTTGCGGTGGGCGGAGCCTGCAGCGCATTGGCGGGGATCGTTCTGGCTGCAAGGCTCGGTTCCGGTCAGCCTTCTTCCGGATCGGATTCCTCTCTGATGGCTCTGGCGGCAGTCTATGTCGGCGGCGCATCCAAGAGCAGCGTCATCAATACGCTGGCGGGAACTCTGATCATCGGTATGATCAACAACGGACTGAACCTGATCGGACTGAACGCCGCCTTCAAGGAGATCATCCTGGGGACCATCATCGTTGCAGCTGTCATATTGGATATCGTCCGTTCCAAGAGAGCGGAAAGCCATATCGTAAAATAATTGGATATTCAGAAAAAGTTGTCTGACAATACGTTCAGTAAATTGACAAATGTAAGACATATTATATAATGAAGTCAGAAACAGAACGAATAAATCATAAGGAGAAGAAAATGAAAAATAAGACTGTTGTCAACAAAGGTTTCGGAAGAATCTCCATTCCTCTTGTCACCCCGTTCAAGAAGAATGAAGAAGTTAACTATGAAGTATACGCACAGCTGATCGACTACGTCATCAAGAACAAATGCGGCGACTCCGTGATCTCTACCGGTACGACCGGTGAGGCGAGCGCATTGACGTTCGATGAGAGAGTCAAACTGTTCGAAACAGCGAAGAAGGCTGTCGACGGACGCTGCACCCTGATCTGCGGTACAGGCTGTGCATCCACATATGAAACGATCAAGCTGACGAAGGAAGCTGTCAGGATCGGCGCAGACTACTGCCTGATCGTCGCTCCGTTCTACTGCAAGCCGGATCAGGAAGGCATCTTCAACCACTACTGGAGGATCGCCGAAGAGACCGGTGCAAAGATCATGCTTTACAACATTCCTGTATTTACAGGCGTCAATATCGAACCGGAGACCTGCGCAAGACTTGCGAAGCATCCGAACATCATCGGTATCAAGGATGAGGCCGGCCTGAATCCGAACCAGATCCTGGACTACCGTCTTGCGACCAAGGACGTCGATCCTGATTTCATCATCTTCAACGGTGACGATGTCATGCTGCTGCCGACGATCGTACAGGGCGCTCAGGGAATCATTTCCGGTTCCGCACACATCATGGGCGATACTCTGAACAAGGTCTTCGATGCATTCGAAGCAGGCAAGAACGATGTCGCTCTGAAGAACTTCACGAAGCTCTACAGATTCTGCCGTACCTGGGCAGACTTCGGCAGAGTTCATCCGAACCCGATCCTGCGTCCGGCGATCGAACTCAAGACCGGTCTGAAGATCGGCCCGGCAAGAGGTCCGTTAGCTCCGATCACCAAGGCAGAAATGGCCAACCTCAAGAAGGTCATGAAGGAACTGGAACTGATCTAAAAAACATCAGGCGCTTTGTGAAGCGCCTTTTTTATTCTCTGGAGGTCATATGAAAGCAGCGGTATTAGATACAGAAGGAAAGCTTCACGTACAGGACATCCCGGTCCCGCCGATCCCGGAATACGGGGCTCTGGTAAGGATCGAATACGGTTCGACCTGTGCCGGAACGGATGCGAGGCTGATGCGCAAGCAGCACCCCAATCCGGTCAGCTATCCGGCGGTCCTGGGACATGAATCGACAGGTGTCGTCGTCGAAGTCGATCAGAAAGTCAGAAACTTCAAGGTCGGAGATCGGATCACGCGAGTGGGAACGATCCCGAACGATGGGATCTCGGTGTGCTGGGGCGGATTTGCGCAATACGGGATCGCCTTAGACTGGATGGCGATGGAAGAAGACGGCATAGATAGATCAAAATGGTTCAAGAACCGTGTGAACAAAGTCATACCGGAAGACATCGATCCGAAGGACGGTCCGATGATCATCACCTGGAGAGAAACGCTCAGTTATTTTCAGAGACTGAAGGTATCTGAAAGCGCTAACGTTCTGGTGTGCGGTTCCGGGGCAAATGCGCTGGCATTTGTCGCACATGCGGTGTATAACGGAAATAGAGCCGCCGTGATCGGAAGCCCGAAACGGGCAGAGGATCCGATCCGTCTGGGGGCGGTCGCTTCGATCGATTACCATTCTGAAAACATCGAGGAACAACTGAGGGAGATCTTCCCGGAAGGCATCGATGTGATCATCGACGGTGTCGGCAGCAGCGACAACGTCAACCGCGCCCTGCCTCTGATCAACGAGGATGCTACGGTCGCTGTCTACGGATGGAACGACCGGAAGGGTTACGGCATCAACCCGTTCTGTACGAAGAATAATTTCAAGGTCTACTGTGCAGGATACGATGAGCCGGAAACGCACGATGAGGTCATTAAAAGGATCCGTGAAGGGAAACTGAAGGCAGAAGACTGGTATGACAAGAAAGATCCGCTTCCTTTGGACAGGATCGCGGAAGCATATGAACGTTTGAAAAACAGAGAAGCATACAAATATCTGATCGATATGAAATAGGAGGTAAAAAAGAATATGAAAGATCCGTTATTTTCTGTAGAAGACAAGATCGTCATCATTACGGGCGGTCTGGGACAGCTGGGTTCCAACTACGCAAAGGCTTTTATCGAAAGAGGAGCGAAGGTGGCGTGTTTCGAACACAGCGAACCGAAAGAAGAGAGAGTGAAGAAAGTGTTTGGAGAGATGGCAGAGAATGAGAACCTGCGTTTCTACAAAGTCGATATCACCAAAAAGGATGAGATCAATACCGCACTGGACGATGTGGAAAAGGTCTGGGGCACTCCGGACGTACTGGTAAACAACGCCGGTCTGGATACACAGCCTTCCGCTCCGCCTGAGGTCTCCGGTCCGTTCGAGAACTTCCCGGAAGACGTCTTCCGTCAGGTCGTGGAAGTCAACCTCGTCGGTGCCTTCCTGATCGACCAGGCTGTCGGTGCACGAATGGCCAAGGCAGGTATCCCGGGTTCCATCATCAACGTCGGTTCCATCTACGGCATGCTGTCACCGGTACAGGACATCTACGCATACAAGAAAGAGATGACAGGCGTTCCGTTCATCAAGCCGGTCGCATACAGCGCATCCAAGTCCGGTGTCTACAACCTGACCAGATACTGCGCAACGTATTGGGCAAAGGCAGGCATCCGTGTCAACACCTTCACACCTTCCGGTGTCTGGAGAGATACACAGGATGAATACTTCCATGCGAACTATGAGGCAAGGATCCCAATCGGCCGTATGGCGAAAGAAGACGAATACAACGGAGCGATCATCTTCCTGGCTTCCGATGCCAGCAGATATATGACCGGTTCCAACCTGATCATGGACGGCGGCTGGACAGCATGGTAAACAAGGAAGAACTGAAGAAGATCTTTTCTGCCCTGATCGTTCCGTTTCATGAAGATGAGATGGTCAACTATGAAATGCTCAGAGAGCTCGTAGAGTTCGAACTGAAGAACGGCGTGGAAGGATTCTACTGCTGCGGATCTTCCGGGGAAGGACTTCTGCTTTCTCTTGAGGAAAGAAAGAAAATCCTGGAGACGGTACTGGATCAGGTGGGCGGAAGAGTCCCTGTCGTATCGCATATCGGTACGATCCGTACCGGAGATGTCATCGAACTGGCACAGCACGCAAAGAAAGCGGGTGCCGCTGCCGTCAGCATGATCCCGCCGTATTACTACAAGTTCTCGATGGATGAGATCCTGCAGTACTACCTGGATGTGGTGAATGCGGTAGATGACCTCGGCGTCATCGTCTACAATATCCCGCAGTTTACCGGAGTCTCCTTCAATAAGGACAACGCCGGAAGACTTCTGGACAACGACAGAGTCATCGGGATCAAGCACACTTCGACTGACCTGTTCGGTCTCGAAAGGATGATCACGGACTATCCGGACAAGGTCTACTTCAACGGATTCGATGAGATCTATCTTTCCGGTCTGGCAGCCGGCGCCAATGCGGCGATCGGCACGACCGTGAACCTCTATCCGAAGACTTTCAAAAAGGTCAGAGAATACTATCAGAACGGCGAGATGGACAAGGCGAGAAAGGTCCAGACACTGGTCAATCACCGCGTGGAAGAGATGGTCAAGGCCGGTATCTTCCCGGCAGTGAAATACATCCTGAAGAAGCAGGGGCTGGACTGCGGTACCTGCCGCAGACCGTTTGCGCCGTTAAGTGAAGATGCGAAACGCAGACTCGACGTGCTGATCAAAGAAGGGTTTGACGTTGAATAGAAGGAGAAAACAATGAGAAAACCAAAAATTTTGATCGTCGGATCGCTGGGCATGGATTTTACGTTCTCTACGGAAGTCTTTCCTAAGGAAGGAGAGACGATCATCGGCAAGTCGTTCAAGACGGCACCGGGCGGAAAAGGAGCCAATCAGGCCGTTCAGGTCGCCAGACTGGGTGCAGATACCACCATGGTCGGCAAGCTCGGCAGAGACGCCAACGGCGAAGAACTGCTGAAGACGATCGATGAGGCCGGCATCCATCATGACCGCATCCTGTTCGATGAGGAAGTTCCGACACAGGTCGCCGACATCATCCTGGAAGAAGCCGAAGGCAAAGATACGAAGAACCGTATCCTGATCATCCAGGGTGCCAATATGACGATCCGCAGGGAAGAGATCGCTTTCCTGAAAGAGGAAGTGAAGAACTACGATATGGTGATGCTGCAGCTGGAGATCCCGATGGAGATCAACGAACAGGTCGCCGCATATGCGTACGAAGCCGGTGTACCGGTCATGCTGAACAGCGCACCGAGCGCTCCGCTCAGTGATGAACTGCTGTCTCATCTGGCTTACATCTCACCGAACGAACACGAAGCAAAGGACATCACCGGTGTCGAGATCCGTTACAACGGCGATGAAGTGAATATGGACGATGTCCGCAAGGCCTGCGAAGTCCTGAGAGAAAAAGGTGTCAGGAACGCGCTGATCACATTGGGCGGAAGCGGTGCCGCCATCCTGAACGATGACGGTTTCTTCCATGCGCCATGTGTCAAGGGACTGGATGTCAAAGACCCGACTGCGGCAGGTGACTCCTTCGTAGCTGCCTTCTGTACGGCAGTATGCCTGGGCATGGATATGAATGATACTTTAACGTTCGCGAACCACGTCGCTGCGCTGACTGTCTGCGGATTCGGTGCGATGCCTTCTCTGCCGAAACTGGAGAGAGTGGAAGAATTTATGAAGGAAAGAGGCTGCACACTGCCGGATCTTTCCGCTTTGAAATAGGTCGATCATGAAGAAAACAGAAAAGAAAGCATTGGATACATTTACACAGAGCGTCAGAGTCCAGATGGATAAGACTTTGAATACTCTGGATGAAAAGGCTCTGGACAAGGCGGTCAAGCTGATCCAGAAGGCGGAAGAAGAAGGAAACCGTGTCCACGTATCGGGCATCGGGAAACCGGGACATATCGCCGGTTATATCGCGTCCCTTCTGTCTTCTACCGGAACGCCTAGCTACTTCCTGCACGGAACGGAGGCGGTCCACGGAAGCTGCGGACAGCTGAAGGCGGGAGATGTGGTCATCTTTATCTCCAACAGCGGTGAGACCGCAGAGATGAAGGCGACGGTCACGGCCGTCAAGAACAACGGCTGCCGTCTGATCGGTGTCTCCGGAAACGCTTCGTCCTGGCTGGCCAAGGAATCGGACGTCCATCTTCTGGCACACGTCGATGAAGAGGGCGGTCCGCTCAACCGGGCTCCGAGAAATTCGATCCTGGCAGAGACTCTGGTCCTCCAGGCGTTGAGTGTATTACTGCAGGCAGATGCGAATATCGATCCGAAGCAGTATGTGAAATGGCATCCGGGAGGATCTCTCGGAAAGCTCCGTGAAAACGAGAAATAGGAGAAAACGATGTTAAGTACGAAACTGATCAATCCTGAGATCATGGCCGCGTTGGCAAAATGCGGACACGGCTCCAAGGTCCTGATCGCTGACGGAAACTATCCGCTGGCGGAAAAGACCGGCACAGCCAAGAAAGTCTATCTGGGAGTGAAGGCCGGCTTGCCGACGGTCACGGATGTACTGGAAGCCATCCATTCGGTCTGTGAGATCGAAGCGGCGGAAGTCATGGTGCCGGAAGACGGATCCACGCCGGAGATCTTCGCGGAATTCGAAAAGGAACTGGGCGGTATGGAGCTGAAGAAGCTCGGACGCTACGAGTTCTACGATGCCTGCATGAAGGAAAAGGAAGGCGAAGCAGTTGCGCTTGCGATCTCTACAGGAGAAAAAAGAGTCTTTGCGAACATCCTGATCACGATCGGTGTCGCATAAACTGTAAGCGCTTTATTGACTAATGCCATAGATGTATTATAATAAAGTTATCTTACAACTTTCGGTAAAAGGATCATTATAAGTATTATTTGTCAGACAACTAAGAATGGCGGATAAAGCCGGAAGTTGAACAGATAGGAAGCAAAAATTTTTACAAGGAGGAGAAAAATGAAAAAATTTTTGTCAGTATTGCTTGCTGTACTGATGGTCTTCTCTCTCGCTGCTTGTAACCAGAACAACAATGGCGGCGGCGAAGGCGGAGAAGCTTCTACAGAAGGCGATCCGATCGTATTCGGTGTCACTACGACTGTTACAGGCGACCAGGCAGCCGGCGGCGAGCAGGCTGTGAACGGTGCTACGCTGGCGATCAATGAAGTCAACGAAGCAGGCGGTATCAAGCTGAATGACGGTCTGTATCACAAGATCGTTCTGAAGGTCGAAGATGACCAGGGCGATAAGGTCCTCTGTGACACGACGGTACGTCGTCTTGTCGAACAGGAAGGCGCTGTCGTTATCTTAGGTCCGTACTTCTCCGGACAGACGATCGCATTGGATGCGACGATGAGAGAACTCGGTGTTGCGCTGATCAACTCTGCAACCAACGTCGGTATCGATGATCTGCAGAACCCATATCTCTGGCACAACCGTTGTGATGATGGTCTGAACGGCGTTATCCTGGGCAAGGCTGTCGTTGACGCGTATGTCGCTAAGAACGGAAGCACTGACGGTATCAAGGTCGGTATCATCTGCGGTAACGATGATACAGGTACAGGTGCTGCAACTGTTTACGAGAACTACTTCAAAGAGAACGGAATCGACTACTACCGTGATGAACACGATACCACTGTCGATGACCTGACTGCTTACATCCAGAAGGCTATCGCTGCAGGATGCAACTGCTGGGTATCCTCTTGCCATGATAAGGGCGCTGTCGCTATTGCCAAGGCAATGTATGAACAGGGCCTGAGAGATCAGATCGTCTACATGAACCCGATCCTCGCTCAGACGAACGTTCTGGAAATGATGGAACCTGAATGGGTCGAAGGCTGGGGCTGTGTTGCTGACTACTCTGCTTCCGACAATTCCAACCCTCTGTCCGCTGAATTCACCAAGAAGTGGAAAGAGAACTACACTGTAACACCTGATGTCCAGGGCGCTCTGTACTACTGCCATGCGAAGCTCGCTGTCAAGGCGATCGAAGATGCAGGATCTGCAGAACCTCAGGCAATCGCTGATGCGATCGCAAAGATCTCCGGTTACGAGACTCTGATCGGTACAGTCTATGCTGACCAGTACTCCAACCTGATCTACCAGATCGGTATCACTTACATCAGAAACCTGGTTCCGACGATGGAAGCTTCTGTCTCTATGGTCGAATCTCAGGAAGACGTCAAGAACGTTGCTAAATATCACTAATCTTTAAACGATATACCGCACTACCCTCTGTGGTAGTGCGGTGCTTTTTTTGAAAGGGATCAAACTATGTCTGTATTTGAAGGAGTAAACTGGTTACAGTTGCTTGTAACCGCGATCGCGATGGGCTGCATCTACTCTCTCATCGCCACCGAATACACACTGATCTACAACGCCACCGGTCTGGTAAACTTCGCACATGAGAGTTTTATCGTCCTGGGAGCCTACATCTTTGCGGGTACGTTCGAAAGAGCGCTGCAGTTCCCGCATTGGCTAGCCATCCTGCTGACTTTGGTCTCGATGGCTGCGTTTGGTGTGCTGGTCGCTTCGACCATTCTGAATCCTCTTCGAAATCTGCAGTTCGTCACATACGCGATGTTCGGTACGATGATGCTTTCCCGTATCATCATCGAGATCTGCAGACTGTCCTGGGGTTCCCTGCCTTTTACCGTAAAAGGTTTCTTAAGAGAGTCAATTAGTATCGGTTCGACAGTCCTGTCTGAATCCTATATTTACATAATCATCATTTCTGTCATCGTCATCACTCTGCTTCAGCTGTTCTTCAAGTTCACAAAAGCCGGAAAGGCGATGATCTGTGTCTCACAGAACAAAGACGCGGCCGCTTTGATGGGTATCAACGTCACTGCCAGCATCAACCTGACAGTTGCGATCTCATCCGTCATCTGCGGAATCGTCGGTATCCTGTGTGCACCGTTATATAACGTCTCTTCCAACATGGTGACGTCCGCTGCGACTAAAGGCTTCTGTGCCGGTGTCATCGGCGGCTTCGGTTCCTATCCGGGAGCCATCATCGGCGGTATCCTGATCGGACTGATCGAACAGTTCGGTATCATCTTCATTCCGTCTGTCTGGAAAGACGCGCTGTCCTTCGGTCTGATGATCATCTTCCTGCTGATCAGACCGGGCGGCATCATCAAGAGGAAGAAAGCGTAGGTGACGATATGAAAAAGAAAACACTGTTTGTATTGCTGCTGTCGGCAGCTATCGTCGTCGCATATGTCCTTCTGTTCATCTCCGCGAACTCCTATGTCCAGTCGGTCATGAACATGCTGCTGTACAATATCGTCCTCGTTCTGGGTCTGAACTTCATCACCGGTCTGACCGGACAGATGAATATGGCGACTGCCGGAATGATGGCCTTGGGTGCCTATTCCTTTGCGATCGCCGATACGACCTACGGAGTCAATCCGTGGCTGGCTTTGCTGATGGTCATGGCTTTGGGTCTGGCGATCGGACGTGCATTGGGTTATCCTTCTTTGAGACTGCAGGGATTCTTCCTTTCCCTGACGACGATCGGCTTCAATGAAGTCGTACGTATCACGGTCAACAACCTGACGGATATCACCGGCGGTGCGACCGGATTCAAGGATGTCAAGAGACTTCCGTTCTTCTTCGAATTCCCGAACAAGAACTCCTACTTCTATCTGAACCTGATCTTCACCCTGATCATGATCGCGATCGCGGTCCTGGTCGTCAACAGCAAGTGGGGAAGAGCCTACAAATCCATTCGTGACAACTGGGAAGCTGCGGAAGCTTCCGGTATCGATGTCGCAAAACTCAAGATCCAGGCCTTCACGATGGCTGCGATCTATTCCGTCGTTGCGGGATGCATGTATGCGGGTTATTCTCAGTACCTGAACCCGACGGCGTTTGCGACCTCTTATTCCCAGAACTACGTCGCGATGCTGATGGTCGGCGGTATCGGTTCCGTACCGGGTAATATCCTCGGTGCTGCACTGGTCACTGTCCTTCCGGAAGTGCTCAGAGCGTTCCAGAACTACTACTGGGTCATGTTCTGTACGATCTGCCTGCTCATGGCGATCTTCGTACCGGACGGACTGTGGTCTGTCTTACAGAAAGCTGTCCGTTTCGTAAAGAAGAAGCTCGGAAAGGGCAAGGAGGTAGCGTAATATGGCTGCAATGCTGGAACTGAAAAATATCACCAAACAGTTTGGCGGTCTGACAGCGGTCAATGACCTGTCCATGACGGTCATGGAACACGAGATCCACGCTCTGATCGGTCCGAACGGTGCCGGCAAGACGACTGCTACCAATATGATCGAAGGCGTCTTCCATCCGACCAGCGGTCAGATCTTCTTCAAGGGTCATGAGATCACGAATCTGAAGACACACGAGATCGCCCGTCTGGGGATCGGCAGGACCTTCCAGAACATCAAACTGTACGATACGATGACTGCCCTTGAGAACGTCATGGTCGGCGGACATCAGTTAACGAAACTGGATCTTTTCCCAAGCATCGTCAATCCGAAAGGTCTGATGGATGAGGAAAAGATGCTGAAAGAAAAAGCGGAGATGCTGTTAGACTATGTCGGTCTCCACAATATCAAGGACGAATACGTCAAGAACCTGCCTTACGGTAACCGTAAGGTCCTGGAAGTCGCCAGAGCGCTGATGACAGATCCTGAACTGCTACTTCTGGATGAACCGGCAGCCGGACTGAACCCTTCGGAGCGTGCGGAATTCGTCGATCTGCTGATGCGGATCCATTCGGAAGGCAAGACCCTGTTCTTCATCGAACACAACATGGATGTCGTCATGAACGTTTCCCATCGGATCACCGTCGTCAACTTTGGTGCGAAGATCGCTGAAGGAACTCCGCAGGAGATCCAGACCAATCCGGAGGTCATCAAGGCATATCTGGGAGAAAGGTATAAGGTGAAATAATGGAACAGAAGAAGATACTCAGCCTGGAAGGCATCGATGTCTACTATGGAGAAGTTCAGGCGCTGTTCGATGTATCGATCGACGTATTCGACGGTGAGATCGTTTCCATCATCGGATCCAACGGTGCCGGAAAGACGACCACCATGCGTTCGATCATGGGACTGAGAAGTCCGAAGAAAGGCAAGATCACCTTTGACGGACAGGAGATCCATAAACTGCCGACACACAAGATCGTTGACAAAGGGATCGTCTATGTACCGGAAGGAAGACTGGTCTTCCCGGACCTTTCCGTCGAAGTCAATCTGGAAATGGGAGCCTACTCCCGCAATTATTCCAAGGCCGAGATGCAGCAGATGATGGAGGAACAGTTCGATCTATTCCCGAGACTGAAGGAAAGAAGGAATCAGCTGGCAGGATCCCTGTCCGGCGGTGAACAGCAGATGCTGGCGATCGCCAGAGGACTGATGTCCGATCCGAAACTGATCATGTTCGATGAACCTTCTCTGGGCCTGGCACCTGTCATCGTCGATGACGTCTTCAATGTCATCGTCCGTATCAACAAAGAAAAGAATATTCCTATCCTGCTGGTCGAACAGAACGCCTTCATGGCCCTGTCCATCTCCAACCGTACCTACGTACTGGAGAACGGCGTCATCACGAGCAGCGGCAAATCTTCCGATCTGATCGAATCCGACGAGATCAGAAAAGCATACCTTGGAGGTTAACATGAACAAGAGAGAAAAGTACAACTATCTTTATGGAATTATCGCCCCGGTCGTTACGCCTTATCACAGCGATGGGACTTTCGATGCCGAAGCATTCCGTGAACAGGCAAAGTTCATCATGGATGCGGGTGTACATGGGATCTCTCCGGGAGGCTCTACGGGAGAAGGCTGTGCCATTCATGATGACGAACGGAACCAGATGATCCGTATCATCAAGGAAGAAAACAAGAGGAACATTCCGATCGTAGCCGGTATCATCAAGCACTCCACGAGAGATGCGATCGAAGCCGCAAAACAGGCGAAGGAAGCCGGTGCGGATGCGCTGATGATCACACCGATCCAGTACCTGGGCGGTACGGATGCGGACGGAAACTACCGTTACTACGACGCGATCTCCGAGGCAGTCGATCTGCCGATCATCATCTACAACGTCATCCCACAGAACGAAGTCAAACCGAATGACGCCTACAGGATGCTGAAGGGGATCAAGAATCTGGTCGGTATCAAACAATCCAGAGGAAGCATCGACGGATTTGCGGCGATGTATGAGAAGTGCCATGAAGAAGGACTGATCTTTGCGGCAACGGATGAAATGCCGGAGAACACCTATCTGATGGGCGCAGACGGTGAGATCGCAGCGATCCTGGGACTCTTCCCGGAACTGTCTGTCAGGATCTGGGATCTGCACAAGGAAGGGAAATACCAGGAGGCCATGGATCTTCAGAGGATGGTCTATACCGTATGGATGTCCATCACGGGTCCACAGTTCCCGAGAAGACTGAAGGCCGCTCTGGAATGCATCGGCAGAGGCTGCGGAGATGCTTTGGCCCCTCTGTGCAGGGCTTCCGATGAGGAATTCGCTCAGATCAGGAAGGCTCTGGAACCTTATATCGCATACGCAAAAGAAAACTTGAGACATCTGTAGGATGAACTTCAGAAAAAGAAATATAATAATAAGCGGATCCAGCGCTGGCATCGGAAAAGCCAGCGCTGAACTGTTTCTTAGAAACGGCGGGAACGTCGTCATCAACGGAGCTTCCGAAACAGGAAAGGAAGTTGCGGAAGAACTCGACCGGAAATATGAAGGAAGAGCCCTGTTCGTACAGGCGGATCTTTCGACTTTGGAAGGATGCCGGAAGCTGTTCGATACAGCGATAAAAGAACTGGGACAGATCGATGTCCTGGTCAACTGTGCCGGGATCGTACCGGAAGGAACGATACTGGACTTCGATGAAGAAGACTACGATAAAGCCTTCGACATCAACGTGAAGTCCGCCTTTTTCCTGTCGAAACTGTGTGCGGAACACATGGTGGAAAACGGAAAAGGGACGATCGTGAACGTCGGTTCCGTTGCGGGTCTGATCGGACCGAGAAACAGAGCGCTGTATGCGGCCACGAAAGGAGCGATCATCTCTTTGAGCAGAGCGATGGCTTCCGATCTGGCGGACAAGAACGTTCGGGTCAACTGTGTCTGTCCGGGTATGACGGATTCTCCGTCTCTGGAGAAAAGGATACAGGGAAGTGAAGATCCGATAAAAACACGAAAACAGTTTGAGAACGGTATCCCGATCCATCGGATCGGAAAGGCCGAAGAGATCGCTCAATGCATCTGTTTTGCGGCGAGCGAAGAGAACGGTTTTATGACCGGATCGGTCATAACGGTAGACGGAGGTACATCCTTATGAAAGATAATAAGCAGTCAGGGATGATCTATGAGTGTCTCCTGAAGACGATTCTCAGCGACGGATACGAAGTCGGAGACCGGCTTCCGACCGAGATGGAACTGTGTTCCAGATACGGCGTATCCCGTTCTACGGTACGTGAAGCGATCAGTATGCTTCAGGCGAAGGGAATCGTCAGTGTCCGCAGAGGAAGCGGGACCTATGTGGCTTCCAAGCAGGCCAACGGTGAGACCAACGGACTGGTGATCGACAGGATCGAGAGTCTGAGAGATTTCATGGAGATCCGTATCTCCATCGAGACTTTGGCGGTAAGACTGTTTATCAAACAGTACAACGAAAGAAACGTCGAACGGCTGCAGGAATGTGAAAAGAAGTTCGAAAAGGCCGTCAGAGACAATGATGTGGACAGGATGTCGGAATACGACGAGACGTTCCACAAGATCATCTTTGAAGGTACGGAGAACTCTCTTCTGATCAGTATCGGGGATGTGCTGTCCAAGGCTTTCAAGAGCTATCGAAACAAGACCTTCAGCAAGTCCGAACACCGCGAAGATGCGGTCACGGCTCATCGGGCGATCATCGATTCCCTCAAACGGAAAGACACCAACGATGCGATCATGAATATGCATATGCATCTGGACGTCTCATACGAAAACGCAGTAAGATCCTGAAGACCGGCGAAGATGCCGGTCTTTTTCTGATCAGATCCCATCCCTTTGTTTATCATTCCTTCATGACATCTTAAGAAATCACTTTTGTGACGGGTACTGAAAACTCTGTTATAATTCTGTTGATATGAGAAAGAACCTTGCGAACATCATCACATCCACCCGCATCCTGGGAACGCTCTGTCTGATCTTCCTGACACCGCTGACCCTTCCTTTTTTTGTGGTATACATCTGGTGCGGCCTTTCCGATGTGCTCGACGGTTTCGTTGCGAGAAAACTGAGGATCATCAGCTCCTTCGGTTCCAAGCTGGACTCGGTATCTGACCTGCTGTTCTATACGGTCATGATGCTGAAGATATGGTCATTCCTGAGAGAAGGACTTCCGCAGTATGTATGGATCCTGATCTATACGGTCCTGGGGATCCGTTTCCTGTGCTATGTCTATGTGGGGATCAGAGATCACCGTTTCACCAGCCGTCATACCATCCTGAACAAGATCAACGGAGGACTGATGTTCCTGCTTCCGTTTACGGTCAAGACCCCTTATCTCATCCCGTACAGCCTCCTGATCCTGCTGATCTCATACATCTCTACCTTTAATGAGATCAGGTGTATCCTGAAAGAAAAATGAATCCGTGCAGATCGTTTAAAAGTATAAACAGAAGAGCCGACGGCAGGAAGCCGCTTCGGCTTTTTTCACGTATTGCGATCGTTCTATTGCTGCTGTGCGGATGTGCACCGGAGTCTGTCAATGAAAATGCGGAGCGGTATAAGAACGGAAAATGTGTGATATTCTATCCGCCGGGAAACGAAGAGATAAAAGAATATGCGGAACATCTCTGTGAAAGCGGAGAAGAGCTGGTCTATGACTACAGTAAGGAAAAGCGGGGAGACCTCTATATCCTGACCTACGGAGACGGGAAGGAATTCTACGTCAACGAAGATGACAGCAAACCGGAACTGAAGGTGAAAGCCGGCGCAGGCCTGCTGTCGAGGATGCTGCGGTATGAGATGAAGAAGGAAGGCCTGGATCGGGCCTATACCTCATCCTTCTGG
The DNA here is from genome assembly GCA_902803785.1 of uncultured Erysipelotrichaceae bacterium. Lineage (GTDB taxonomy): Bacteria > Bacillota_I > Bacilli_A > Erysipelotrichales > Erysipelotrichaceae > Colivicinus. Next base: position 5,010 of record CADCRE010000001.1, on the reverse strand, counting down.
GTAAACACGATGAAGGAGAACATCGATCTGAGTCATGTCTCAGTGGAACTGGGAAAAGACGATTTCACGCTGGACTGTAAGGATTTTGACTACCGTCTGACTTTGCCGATGGGATATCTCAAGGCATTCACGGGGAAAAGTATCGGTGTAACAGATATCTTCACCTACGAACACGACAACTATATCGATCCGAACCGTCCGATGGTCGCGCTGACCTACGATGACGGACCTTACGATCGGGTGGATTCTGTTCTATACGACACCTTCTCCTTTTACGGAGGAAAGGCGACCTTCTTTTCTGTCGGAAGCCGTATGAGCAAGGCGGAACTTGAAAATATCCGTCGCGGGATCGAACTGGGAATGGAATTCGGATCGCATACCGAATATCACGACGATCTTAGCGAACAAAGTATCGAAAACGCAAAATGGGCAGTCATGGAACCGGTAAACTATGTCTATGAGAAACTGGGATATCGGATGAAGACCTATCGACCGCCGTACGGAAGTCGAAACTATGAGATGGAATATTCGATCGGAATGCCGGCGATCCTTTGGTCGGTAGATTCAAGAGACTGGGCAAACAGAGATGCGGATATCACCTATTCCCGCGTCATCGATACCGTTTCGGACGGAGATATCGTGCTGATGCATTCCCTGTATATGTCTTCGGCGGAAGCGACGAAAAAACTGGTCCCGGAACTGATGGATATGGGATATCAGCTGGTGACGGTCAGTGAACTGATGGAATACAGGGGGATCGATGCGGGAAAGATCCGCGCATACGGAGGACGATAGAATGGAATACAAAAGATTCAATGATACATATGTTGTAAGGCTCGACAGAGGAGAAGAGATCGTCTCCTGTCTGAAAGAACTCTGTGAGAAGGAGGATATCTCTCTTGCGACGATCGAGGGACTGGGTGCTGCAGATCGTGTGGTGATCGGACTCTATGATGTGGAGAAGAAAGAGTTCCTGCGTCATGAATACGACAGACCTTTCGAGATCACTTCCATTATCGGAAACGTCACAAGAAAAGAGAACGAAGTCTACCTTCACATCCACATCGATTTAGCCGATGAGACGATGAACGTGATCGGCGGACATCTCAATGAATGTCGCATCTCCGCGACGACTGAACTGTTCGTCAGAGTCCTGGACGGAGAAGTGGGAAGGATGACAGACGAAAAGACAGGTCTCAATCTGTTTCGGTTCGAATAGGATCTCATACATCGAGACATAATAAAAATTCAGCGAAAGCTGAATTTTTAAGTGTCTATTCGGTACGTAAGGCGATGACCGGATCCTGTTTGGCAGCCTTCTTGGATGGAATGAATCCGGCGATGATGGTCAGCAGGATGGCGATGATGATCAGGGCGATCGCAGCCGGGATCGGCAGGACCGCGTTGACATTGTAGTTTCCGGTCAGGTTGTGGATGATCGTGTTGATGAGCGGGATCAGTGCGGCAGTGACGCCGACGCCGAGGACTCCCGACAGCATACCGATAATGAACGTTTCCGCGGAGAAGATGGAAGAGACGTTGTGTTTCGAAGCTCCCATCGCTCTGAGGATACCGATCTCTTTCGTGCGTTCCATGACGGAGATCAGGGTGATGACTGCGATCATGATGGAAGAGACGACCAGGGAGATCGATACAAAGGCGATCAGGACGTAGGTGACCACATCGACGATCGTCTTGACGGAAGACATCAGGATACCGGTGATATCGGTATAGTGGATCTTCGTATCTTCATCGACGCTGTCGTTGTATCTGTCGAGGAATCTCAGGAAATTCTCCTTTCCGTCGAAGTCCCGGAAGTAGAAACTGATGGATGTCGGATCGTCCGTATCCTGATATCCCAACGAGATCAGGTTGTTTCCGTAGGACTTTTCTTCCGTACTGCTCATCATCGTCTCCATCAGACGGGAAAGTTCTTCTTCATTCATATTGAACCGGAAGGCTTTCGCGAACGCGTCGGTATCGACAGTCATGATCTCACCGGAGAAGGCTTCTCCCAGTGCGGTCAGAGAATCGGCCATCGGAGCCATCATCTGAGCAGTGGCGTTTCCGATCTGGGCGGCGATCATACTGACGACGAAGTTGTTTATGACGTCGTTACAGACGGATGCGGTATCGCTCAGGTTGTTTGGATCAGCGACGACACCGGAGAGCAGGAGGTTCTTGGTCAGAGGGACTTCTCCGCTTCCGTAATTGACCGTCGTCTCATCGGCGTAGTATGCGACCTTTCCTTCTTCAGCGACAGTCTGTACGCCGCTGTAGTAAGCGTCGAACATCTTTGCGGCATCCTTCGCCAGAGAGGAATACTGATCGTCGGAGAAGATCTCCAGAAGTCCGGAATAGTCGCTGACATCCGGGATGGCTTCGACGATCTGTTTCGCAAATCTGCGGTAATCCGAAGCATCCATCGTGGAACGGATCTCGCTCAGTTTCTCATCGTCGAGCAGAAGGGTCTGAGAGACGTTTCCTTCTTCGTCCTCGACCGTTTCGATGACCCCCTCCATAGATTCATAGGCCTGGATCTTGCTGTCGACATACTGGCTGTCGATCAGTGCGAACATGCCTGCCAGGATCCGGGAATCCGGGACCTCTTCGATCATCTCGGCAGCCTTGGATGCGCTGTCCATGACGATCTTCTGCATCTTGGATTCGGAAGGCATCTCGAATTCGAACATCTCTTCATCGATATTGAAGTGGAAGGCGTTCTTGATCATATCTTCGTCGACGGTGATCATATCGTTGAAATCCAGCCGGTTCTCGTTTTTCTTGTTTTCCTCGTCGAAACTGTTTCCGGAGAAGATATCGGTATCTTTGTCGGAAAGCTGCTTTCTTACGATGGAAGAACGGGAAGCTTCATCGATGACGTATTCTGTCAGAGCTCTGGTATAGCCGACGCCGTTGGACAGGACCATGGAGGAACTGTCTTCCTTTCCGCAGACGATCCCGACGATATGGAGCCTGACGGCTTTGTCGTAGAGGTCTTTCATGTAGTCGGTGTCGGTAGACATATCTTCGTAGATGTCGTATTTGACGTTGTAGCGGTAGATCTGGCTCGCGTGGATCAGTCGCAGATCTAGGTCCATCAGTTCTCCATAAGTGAATTCCAGAGCCTCGTTCTTCACACCGGAATCTTCCCCGGCCATGACGTTGTTCATGATGGTCTTCAGTTCCGAAGTATCCCGCAGACCGAGCGAATAGACCAGGAGGTCGGAGATGGAGTTCGGTTCGGAGAGGACCAGGATCAGTTCGTCGTATTTTTCCGGCCATCTTCCCGCCAGGAGATCGTACTGATCCTGATAGGAAGACAGATTGTCGTTCATCTCGCTGAAGACGGAGTTGGCGCCCATGGAGAAGGAAGACATGAAGGAGGTCGCGGATGAGGAGTAGATGCTGGACATCATCGAAGACGGATTGAGCTTGGCGATGTTGTCTGCCGCATCGACGGTATAGATCAAAGGTTTGACAGAATAGGCGTAGCTGATGTAGGATACGTCGTCTTTATAGTCTTCGGTATGGGTCTCCAGATAGTATTTCAGCGACTTCAGATCGTTCGTACCGATGGATGAAAACATCGTCGTCATGTACTGACGCTCTCTGACGACGTCTCCTTCGGTCTTGTTGTTCTCACGGTCGGACACCATAGACAGGATCGCAGAGGTGGCATCAGCCGTTTCCGAGGTCACGGTCAATGGATAGGAAGACAGGGTATCTTCCTGGATCTTGTCGATATAGTTCTGGAAGCCGGTCGATAAGGCCAGGATCAGAGCGATACCGATGATACCGATGGATCCTGCGAATGCGGTCAGGATGGTCCTTCCCTTCTTGGTGAGAAGGTTGTTGAAAGAAAGGGACAGCGCTGTCAGATAGGACATGCGGGCCTTCCTTACCTTGGGAGGATGTTCCTCCAGAGGGACATCCGGGATCAGGAAAGGGTTGCTGTCGGAGATGATCTGACCGTCCTTGAGATTGACGATACGGTTGGCGTAGCTGTTTGCGAGCTCGGGGTTGTGCGTCACCATGACGACCAGGCGGTCTCTGGCGACTTCCTTGAGCAGTTCCATGACCTGAACGGAAGTCTTGGAATCCAGGGCTCCGGTCGGTTCGTCGGCCAGAAGGATGTCGGGGTCATTGACCAGAGCTCGGGCGATGGCCACTCTCTGCATCTGACCTCCGGAAAGCTGGTTCGGTCTCTTGTGGGCCTGTTCCCTCAGCCCGACTTCTCCCAGCGCGTTCAGCGCTCTTTCTTTTCTTTCCTTGGCGGAGATCCCGGCGATCGTCAGTGCCAGTTCCACATTGGAAAGGATGTTCTGATGCGGGATCAGGTTGTAGGACTGAAAGACGAAACCGATCGTGTGGTTGCGGTAGGTATCCCAGTCCCTGTCCTTGTAGCTGCGGGTGGAGACGTTGTTTATGACGAGGTCACCTTCGTCATAGCGGTCCAGTCCGCCGATGATATTGAGCAGGGTCGTCTTTCCCGATCCGGAAGGTCCCAGGATCGCAACGAACTCGTTGTCCCGCAGATTGAGCGAGACTCCGTCGAGTGCCGTCTGGACCAGATCCCCTGTCTGATAGGTCTTGTGTATATTGCGTAGACTAAGCATAAATAGATTTTAACATTATTATGGTTCGGTTAAGCGAATCATACGTTTTTTGGCAGAGCATCGGCAGGAAAGGTCGTACCTCCTTTTAGAATCGTTTGTACAGTGTTATAATTAATTACACAAATCATGCAATTAATTGCAGAAAATAAGGAGATCCTTATGCTCAAAAACAATATCGAAGTAGATGTGAAAGTCCGTTGTATCGAAAACAGGACCACACAGGCAGATCTCGCAGAGAAGATCTCTACGACCCCTTCCTATGTGAACCGTCTGATCCGTAAGAACGGGAACGTCGTCAACAGGACCTTCTTACAGATGATGGAGGCTCTGGGATATGATGTGGAGCTTTCTTATGTGAAAAGGGAGGCTGAATGATGAAAAAGAGGAATAT